>CANBUY010000007.1 GCA_947372745.1 Comamonadaceae bacterium
GGTGGTAAAAAGTGGCGACTTCATAGACTACCGCCATCGGGATGTAAATCTCTTTGGCCAGCGCCACCAGATGACGGTCGTGCAATCCTCGGTAGGCGTCGTTGAGTTTGTGCAGGTGTTCAATCAACAAATCCCGGCGGTGCGGAGCAGCACCCACCAGCGACCGAACCTCTAGCAGGGAGGCATCATCGGCCTGGCGGCCTTTGAGTTTGCTCTTGCGGCGAATGCGCTCGCGCATATCGTCCACAGACAGGGTGGCAACAACTGGGAGTTCGCTGGTTTGAGCGGATAAATTCATGAATACTCATCAAGCGCCGTACCGTTGAAGGCACGGCGCAAATTACTAACAATTAACGATCAGGCAAAAAACTTGGCCACGCTTTGCAGCGTGCGGTAAACACCCCAAGCCAAGGGAATGCCCACTGCCGCCCAAGCCAGCGCCACCACCGCTGGGCTGATGGTGTCAGCACCGCCATCGGCACCGCGCACCACCACCGAAGCAGCGGCTTTTTCGTGGGCCAAGCGTTTCTCTACAGCCAGTTCCTCGTCGGTCATGAACCATTTGTCAGCCAATGGTTTCACCATCAGGTTACAAATGAGGCCAATCACCAACATGCCGGTCAGGATGTACATGGTTTGGTTGTACACCTGCTCGCGCGGCAAGCCCAGGCTCAATTGGTACTCGCGCATGTAGTTCACCACCACGGGGCCCAAGACACCGGCTGTGGCCCACGCGGTCAGCAAGCGGCCATGAATCGCGCCCACCATCTGGGTGCCAAAAATGTCTGCGAGATAAGCCGGCACGGTGGCAAAACCGCCGCCATACATGCTCAAAATAATGCAAAACGCGGACACAAACAACACAATACTGCCAGCGGCTGCACTGCCCGGCACGCTGAAATACAGCACGCCACCCAAAACAAAGAACACCACGTAGGTCAATTTGCGGCCCAGTTTGTCGGACAAGCTGGCCCAAAAGAAGCGCCCCCCAATATTGAACAAACTCAGCAAGGCTGTAAAGCCTGCAGCGACGCTGGCAATGGCGGCGAGTTGCGCTTTGTCAAGCTCACCAAACTTTTTGGCCACCCCAATGAGTGAGCCGCCAAACACTTCTTGCAACATGGGCGAAGCCATGCCGATCACGCCGATACCCGCACTCACATTCATGCACAGCACCATCCAGATCAACCAGAACTGGGGAATGCCCCACACTTTGCTGACGTGAACGTGGCGCTGCGTGATCATGGCGTTGGCCGTGGCAGGCGGTGGTGTCCAGCCGGCTGGTTTCCAACCGGTCTCAGGCACGCGGTAACCAAAGGCACCGGCCATCATGAACACAAAATAAATCAGCGCCATCACCACAAAAGTCTGCATCACGCCGACATTGGTGGGAGAGGCAAAGTGTTTCATCAGATCAGCGGCCAGGGGCGAACCGATCATCGCACCGCCCCCAAAACCCATGATGGCCATGCCGGTGGCCATGCCACGACGGTCTGGAAACCATTTAATCAAAGTCGACACCGGCGAGATGTAGCCCAGGCCCAGCCCGATGCCGCCAATCACCCCAGAGCCCAAAATCATCATCCAGAACTGGTGCATGTACACACCCAGTGCTGAAAACAACATGCCACCGCACCAGCAGCAAGCCGCTACGACGCCCGCTTTACGGGGACCGGCACGCTCCAACCAACCACCCCAGATGGCGGCGCTGGAGCCCAGCAAGACGAAAAACAAGGTGTACATCCAGCCCAGCGTAGAGATTTGCCAGTCGCAGGTGGTGGTGAAAAGTTGCGCAAAAAAGCCCACCTCAGGGCCACACTTGATGGCATCCTTGATGCCTAGCGCTTTCGACAAAGGCAGCCAGAACACGGAAAATCCGTAAGCCATGCCGATGCACAAATGAATTGCCAAAGCGGCGGGCGGAACCAGCCAACGATTAAAGCCAGGCCCGGCAATAATCCGCTCCTTGTCCAAAATGCCTGAAGTTGTAGTTGACATGCTTGTCTCCGTTGTTATCAATACTCAAGAAACGCTCGTGTGGCGCGGCGCGAGTATGCATTTGACTTCCTAGCTGCGTCCAATTGAATCAGAACATGACTTGATTCAATAACTAAATGATGCAGTGCAACATGAACAAACGCACAAGCCGACACATCAGGGCATTTCCAGCTGACGCAACTCATCGAGTGTGTTGGCATTGAAAAATGCCTGAGGGCTATCGCCCGGCAAATTAAAAGGGACTAGCACTGTGTGATGCAAGGCCGTCCAGGCATCAATTTTTCGCCCACCCGCCAGCGTGAATTTAGTCAGACTTTCAAGCAACTCAACTTTCAGCAGGCAAAAAACGGGTTGGCTCCGAATTTGCACCTGGCCCTGCCTATCAAGCTCCGGGGCGGCCACCATGGAAATGTCAGCGTCTTCGGCCAAGAGCGCTTCGCCCAGTCGCTGAACCAAATCAAGCGAAAACAAAGGGGAGTCGCAGGGCACGGTCAGCAAGTAAGGGGTTTCGCAGCGTTCAAGTCCTGTCAAAAACCCGGCCAAGGGACCCGCATAATCAGCCAATCCATCGGGCCAGACCGAGACGCCAAACGACGCATAGTCTGTAATATTTCGATTGGCATTGATCACCACATGCCCCACACCGCCGCCCGCTTGTAGCCGATTCAGGGCGTGAAGCGCCAGCGGCAAGCCATTAAAATTTTGCAAGCCTTTATCGACACCGCCCATGCGGCTGCCCCGTCCGCCGGCCAAAATAAGGCCGGTTATTTCACTAGGGTTAATCAACTGTCACTCCTTGCTAACGATTTCAAAAGCATTCAGTTTAATCCGGGCATGGTGCTTGTGAGGGCTTTGATTCGCTAAATCGACGCCTAGGAAAACTCAAGCACAATCGCAACAAACTACGCCACCAGCCGTCCTGTGATTGGCTCAAGATTTAAAAGTCACTATGAAAAAAAACCAATACCCGATGCACACCGTCACCCTTTCCACTTGCTGGGCGCCGGTGGCGTGAAGACAAATCCACTCAAGCCCATGCTGCCATTTTTAACCCAGGCGACCGCGCCGCTCACCTGTGAAGTCAATGCGGTCAATGAATCAGGCGAGATTGAAACCGTCTCCATTCCCGCTGAACGGGCCTTGACTGTCTACGTGGACAAACGGGAGTTGGTCACCCTCATGACCTTGGGGGCCCACCCCGAACTTCTGGTTTTGGGGTTTCTGAGAAACCAGCGCTTGGTGAAATCTGCGGCCGAGATAGAGTCCATCACGGTGGACTGGGAGGTGGGTGCCGCCGCCGTCAAAACCCGCCACGGCATCTCGGACATTGAAGCTAAAACCGCCAAACGCGTGGTCACGACAGGCTGCGGTCAAGGCAGTGTTTTTGGCGACTTGATGGCTGAGGTCGACAGCATTCAGTTGCCTGAAGCCCAACTTGCACAATCGCAACTCTACGGTCTTATCAATGCCATTCGCCTGCAGGAAAGCACCTACAAATCAGCCGGCTCAGTGCACGGGTGTGCCTTGTTTTGTGGCAAAAAAATGTTGATGTTTGTTGAAGATGTTGGACGCCACAATGCCATCGACACGATTGCCGGATGGATGTGGATGCAAGACGCACACGCCATGGAAGGCGATGACAAAATCTTTTACACCACCGGCCGACTGACGAGTGAAATGGTGATCAAGTCGGCGCAAATGGGCGTGCCTATTGTGGTGTCACGCAGCGGCATTACGCAAATGGGCTTCGATGTGGCCACGCGCATCGGCCTGTGCACCATCGGCCGCGCCACCAACAAACGCTTTCTTTGCTACACCCAGCCTAGGTGCTTGAAAATGGAAAGCACCCTATCAACCCCAAGCCCGTCACTGAGAGCGTAGCGCGGCAGTCCATGACTTTCTACGCCACCAACAAGCCACTGTGTGCGGCGGCATGGCGCAGCCAATCGTCATTATTGGCTAATGCCAAGGCGGCTTCCAGGGCGCGCGAAGGACGCGCTTGCGCATGAGACATAAACCCGATGGGGGTGCGAATATCAGGACTCACCAAGGGTAAGGCTTCTAACTCCCGGTAGCTTCTCACAGCGCCCACGAGCGCGCCCGGCAAAACACTGCACACGTCACCGGCCACCACGCTCAGGGCCATCGTCAGTATCGAATTGGTCTCAATGGCGGGAAGAATGGACACGCCCGCCGTAATGAAAGCGGCGTTCACAATGGCCCGGTTGTGCATCTCGGGGGTCAGCAGGCATAAGGGCAATTTTCCTGCGGTCGCCCACGTCATGGGCGCACCCATTTGCAAGCCTTTAGGGTCGGGCTTGCTGGCGCGTCGAAGTAAAAAATAATGCTCGGTGTACTGGGCGTGCGCAATCAAGCGCGTGTTATTTAGGCCCATTCGCTCAGAGTAGCCCAATGCCAAATCAATCGAGAGGTCTTCAAGACCATTCTCCAGTTCGGAAGAACTCATGGACAAGACGATGGGCAGAATCCCGGGATACTGCGACTTCAACATGGCCGCAAACCGAGCCGCCACTGGAATGGCGGTCGGGACGGCGCCAATGCGCAGCGGACCCCGTGGCACATTCACGTCACTTTTGAGCGACTGCTGCAAAATGGCATGCTCATGCAGCATCAAGTGCGCGGAGGCCAGCACACGCTCCCCCTCAGGCGTGAAGCCAGCATAGGCCCGGTCGCGCTTCACAATCACCACATTGAACTCGGCCTCCAACGCACGCAAGGCGTTGGAGAGCGCCGGTTGGGTGATGTGGCAGGCAAGGGCCGCTCGCCCAAAATGCCGATGCTCATTCAAGGCAACCAAATAGCGCAAGCTCGAGAGCAGGTTCATATCAGCAGACTTGACGTCAAATCACGTATCTTTGGAGATTTTGATGGAGGGAAATTTAGAAGAAAAATCTTTGTTTTTCGCCGCAATCGACACCGCCACCCTGCGGGCAATGGCCTTGTAAATGCCCGCCACATCGCTGTCGGGATCGGACACCACCGTGGGTTTCCCGTTGTCAGCCTGCAACCTGATCTGCATATTCAGGGGCAAGGCACCCAAATAATCCATGTTGTAGTCAGCAGCCATTTTTTTACCGCCATCGACGCCAAAAATATGCTCGGTGTGCCCACAGTTGCTGCACACATGGACCGCCATGTTTTCGACAATACCCAAAATGGGAACACCGACCTTCTCGAACATCTTGATGCCTTTTTTTGCATCCAGCAAAGCAATGTCCTGCGGCGTAGTGACTACCACGGCGCCCGTCATGGGCACGCGCTGCGACAGGGTGAGCTGAATGTCGCCGGTGCCGGGCGGCATGTCGACAATCAAATAATCCAGATCGCGCCAGTTGGTTTGGCGCAGCAACTGGTCCAGCGCCTGGGTGGCCATGGGGCCGCGCCAGATCATGGCTTCGTCTTGGGCCACCAAAAAACCAATGGACATCACTTGGACGCCATAGTTTTCCAGGGGTTCCATGGTTTGGCCATCAACACTCTCAGGCTTGCCGGTGATGCCCATCATCATGGGTACGCTAGGGCCGTAGATATCAGCATCCAGCAAACCCACGCTGGCACCTTCAGCGGCCAAGGCCAAAGCCAGGTTCACGGCGGTCGTGCTTTTACCAACGCCGCCTTTGCCTGAGGCCACGGCCACAATATTCTTCACCTTGGGCAACAACTGCACGCCACGCTGCACCGAATGGGGCACGATTTTCATGCTGACGTTGACGGACACATTGTCAACACCCGACACGCTCTTGGCTGCAGCAATCAGGTCTTTGCGAAAGCCAGGAATTTGGCTTTTAGCGGGATAACCCAACTCCACATCAAAAGCGACATCGCCGTCTGTGATGCTGAGGTTCTTGATAGCTTTGGAGGATACAAAATCCTTACCTGTATTGGGATCGATCACACTTTTGAGTGCGTCCAGCAAGGTCTGCTCTGTCACTGACATTAAATTCTCCTGTTTGGGCATAGTCTAGCTAAAAGTGCTTTGACCTTGCCCGGGCAGGTACATCGGTGTTTACCCGCGCACCCGTCTTTTCGGCACGGATTGACGTCTTGAATCCATGATGCCGTTCATAATGATTTTATGCCCTTGAACCCAAGCCCATCCACAAGCCAGACCCGCACAACGGGCCTCTTGCTCACAGGTGGTGGGGCGCGTGCAGCGTATCAAGTGGGCGTACTGCACGCCATCGCCGACATGCGAAAGGCGACCGGCGACCTGGCGCTGCCCAACCCCTTCCCTATTATTACGGGCACATCAGCAGGCGCTATCAATGCAGCCGCCTTGGCCTGCGGCGCCGACGACTTTGACACCACGGTTCGGAAAATAGTGGAGGTTTGGCACAACTTTCACGCCGACCAGGTGTATCGCTCCGACTTTTTGGGTGTGGTTCGTACGGGCGCTACCTGGTTTTCTTTGCTGTCTTTGGGCTGGCTACTGGCTAAATGGCGACGAGTCAAACCCCGTTCGCTGCTGGACAACAGTCCCGTGCAGGGTTTGCTCGCCCGAATAGTGCCTTTGGAACGATTGCCAGCCCTGATTCGCGATGGCCATTTAAAGGCACTAGCGGTCACCGCTTCGAGCTACAGCTCTGGGGAACACATCACATTTTTCGAAGGCGAGCCCCAGCTACCGACCTGGCAACGGTCGCAACGGCGCGCAGTCAGGGACCGCATCACGCACGCGCACCTGTTGGCGTCCTCGGCTATCCCCTTTATTTTTCCCTCGGTCGCCATCGAGATCGAGGGACACACGGAGTATTTTGGCGACGGCTCCATGCGCCAGTCGGCTCCTGTGGCGGCGGCGATTCACCTTGGGGCCGAGCGCATTCTGGTCATTGGCGCTGGGCGAATGACCGAGCCCCCCAGCAGCCCCGAGCAACATGCGGCCCATCACCCGCCTTCGCTGGCTCAAATTGCGGGGCACGCCCTCTCTAATATTTTCCTTGATGCCCTCGCGGTTGATGTCGAGCGGGCACGCCGTATTAACCAAACGCTCACGCTCATCCCGCCCGACGCACGGGGCTCAAGCGCCTTGCGTCCCTTGGAAATGCTGGTCATTGCCCCTTCGCAGCGGCTCGATGACATGGCGGCTCGCCACATTGGCGCTTTGCCAACGGCGGTACGAACACTGCTGGGCGCCATTGGGGTCTCATCTCACGCCGCCGATGCCAAAGGGGCCGCACTGGCCAGTTATTTACTATTTGAGAGCGATTACACCCGGGAGTTAATGGCGCTGGGTTATCAGGACGCACAAACACAAAGCACTGAAGTTCACGCCTTTTTTGGCTGGACACAAAATACGACTATTTAAACGGACGCTCCAGTGACAGCCGTCTGATTTGGGTCTTGGTAAAAATGAGACCAACGGGGTGACTAAAATCAGAGCAATCCCCCAAAAGCATAAAGTCTTCATGTCACGCCAACTCTTCGTTACCACCGCCCTGCCCTACGCCAACGGAAATTTCCATATCGGTCACATCATGGAGTACATCCAGGCCGACATCTGGGTGCGTTACCAGCGAATGATGGACAACCAGGTCAATTTTGTCTGCGCTGACGATACCCACGGCGCGCCCATCATGATCGCAGCCCAGAAAGTGGGCAAAACGCCCCAAGAGTTTGTGGCCGACATTGCCAGCGGACGCAAGCCCTATCTGGACGGCTTTCACATCAGCTTTGACAACTGGCACTCGACTGACGCCCCTGAAAACCACGAACTGGCGCGCCAGATTTACCGCGACCTGCGGGACAACAAGGATGGCTCGCTGATCGAGACCAAAACCATTGAGCAGTTCTTTGACGTTGAAAAGAACATGTTTTTGCCCGACCGCTTCATCAAAGGCGAGTGCCCCAAGTGCCACGCCAAAGACCAGTACGGCGACAACTGCGAGTCGTGTGGTGCCGTTTACGCGCCCACCGACCTGATCAACCCCTACTCGGCACTGTCCGGTGCCACGCCAATACTGAAAAGCTCGGAGCACTTTTTCTTCAAACTCTCAGACCCGCGCTGCGTGGCGTTTTTGGAGCAATGGACCCAAGGCAATGACGAGCACGGCAAGCCGCGCCTGCAAGCCGAGGTGGCCAACAAGGTCAAGGAGTGGTTCTCGGTGCGCACCAACCCGGACGGCAGCAAGAGCGAAGGTCTGGGCGACTGGGACATTTCCCGCGACGCGCCCTACTTCGGCATTGAAATCCCGGACGCACCGGGCAAGTATTTTTATGTCTGGCTGGATGCGCCCATTGGCTACCTGGCCTCTTTGAAAAACCTGCTTGAAAAGCGCGGGCAAAACTTTGAGGCCTACATGGCCGACCCGGCGCTGGAGCAATACCACTTTATTGGCAAAGACATCGTCACGTTTCACACGCTGTTTTGGCCGGCCACGCTGCACTTTAGTGGCCGCAAAACGCCCAACAACATCTTTGTGCATGGCTTTTTGACCATCAACAGCGAAAAGATGAGCAAGAGCCGGGGCACGGGCCTAGACCCGCTCAAATACTTGGACCTGGGCATGAACCCCGAGTGGCTGCGCTACTACATCGCCACCAAGCTGAATTCGCGCAACGAAGACATCGAGTTCAGCCCGGAAGACTTCATGGCCCGCGTCAACAGCGATCTGGTGGGCAAGTTCATCAACATCGCCTCGCGTGCGGCGGGCTTTATTGCCAAGCGTTTTGACGGTCAACTAGGCAACATCTCTGAAGATGGCACAGCCCTGCTGGACGTCCTGCGGGCCGAGCGCGCCAACCTGGTGCAGCTGTATGAAGCGCGCGAATTTGCCAAAGCCTTGCGCGAAACCATGTTGCTGGCCGACCGTGTGAACGCTTACGTGGATGCTAACAAACCCTGGGAACTGGCCAAAAAAGAAGGCATGGAGGCACGCCTGCACGACGTTTGTACCGTCTGCATCGAAGCCTTTGCCGTGCTCACCAGCTACCTCAAGCCCGTGCTGCCTGCGCTGGCGGCGCAAGTTGAGAGCTTTTTGCGCGTGGCACCGCTGACCCTGTCCGAGCCTGCAACCGGCTTGGGAGCCGGTCACCGCATTGGCGACTACCAGCATTTGATGCAGCGCGTGGACATCAAACAACTTGAAGCCTTGTTTGAAGCTCAAGCCCCCGCAGAAGAAGCTACAGCAGCTATTGAAAAAGTAGCACCTGGCGGCAAAGACATCGCCCCCACTATCGGCATCGACGACTTCACCAAGATCGACCTGCGCATCGCCTTGATTGTGAATTGCGAGGCCGTAGAAGGCTCCACCAAATTGCTGCGCCTCACCCTCGATGTGGGCGAAGGCCGCACGCGCAACGTGTTTAGTGGCATTGCCAGCGCCTACCAACCCGCTGATCTAATTGGCAAACTCACCGTGATGGTGGCCAACCTGGCGCCCCGCAAGATGAAGTTTGGTATCAGCGAGGGCATGGTGCTGGCCGCCAGCCACGCCGATGAAAAGACCCAGCCCGGCATTCACATCCTCAACCCGTGGCCGGGTGCCACACCAGGCATGCGGGTGAGCTAGCACCCACACAAGGTCCACGGGCTCGACCATGATTCCCTTGATTCGCGGCTGGACGGACCTTAATCGCACCACACAGGCCAACACGCGGCTGGGGGTCACCCTCACCTTCGTGGCGGGCGCGGCCAATGCCGGCGGTTTTTTGGCTGTGGGGCAATACACCTCCCACATGACGGGGGTGGTGTCTTCCATTGCGGACTCGTTGGTGCTGGGTAACTTCACCGTGGCCCTGGTGGGCTTGGTCATGCTGGCCGCCTTTGTAGGGGGCGCCATGTGCACCGCCATCATGGTGAACTGGGGCCTGCGTCGCCAGCTGAGCAGTGCTTACGGCCTGCCCCTGCTGCTGGAAGCGCTGCTGCTGCTCATTTTTGGCTTGTTTGGCACCGCCATCAATTTTTCTGCGACCTACTTTATGCCTTTAACGGTGGTGGTCTTGTGTTTCATCATGGGCCTGCAAAACGCAGTGATCACCAAAATATCGCGTGCCGAGATTCGAACCACACACGTCACCGGACTGGTGACTGACATGGGCATTGAGCTGGGCAAACTGTTCTACATCAACGCCAACCATGGCGCGACACCCGTCATTGCCAACCGAGGCAAGCTCTGGCTGCAGGGCAAGTTGATTTCTGGTTTTTTGGTGGGCGGGCTGCTTGGGGCCACCGGGTTCAAATATTTAGGCTACATCACCACCGTGCCCCTCGCCCTCATGCTTTTTTTGCTGATCGCAAAACCCTTGTGGAATGATGTCCACCATCGCCTGAAGGCACACTGATGTCACACGCCAAGCCTGATGCCCCCAAAACAAACTTTTTTTCCTTTTTTCGCCCTCAGATTCTGACGGCGCTTAAAGACTACCACCGAGCGCGATTTTTAAAAGACCTCGGGGCCGGGCTCACGGTTGGCTTGGTGGCCCTGCCATTGGCCATGGCTTTTGCCATCGCCAGCGGCTTGAAACCTGAGGCGGGCTTGTTTACCGCCATTATTGCGGGCCTGCTGATCTCTGCCTTGGGCGGTAGCCGGGTTCAAATTGGCGGGCCAGCCGGGGCATTTGTCGTGATTGTTTACGGTATTTTGGAGCGCTACGGCTTGGCCAACCTGATCATCGCCACCGCCATGTCCGGGGTGTTGCTGTTTGCCATGGGCTTCTTCAAACTGGGCACGCTGGTGCGTTTTATTCCGGTCGCCGTGGTGATTGGCTTCACCAACGGCATCGCCGTGCTGGTCGCACTTTCCCAAATCAAAGACTTTCTGGGCTTGCAAATCACCACCATGCCAGCCAATTTTTTTGGTGTGCTGCAGGCCCTGGGCCAAGGCCTGCCCACCACCAACCTCTATGCCACAGTGCTGGCGGCCAGTTGCCTTGGTATTTTGATTTTTTGGCAATTTTCAATGCCCGCTTTGGCAAAAAAGCAAGGGTGGGCGGCTCGCTTGTCGATGCTGCCAGGGACGGTGGTGGTGCTGGTCTTGGCCACCCTGAGTGTGGCCTGGCTGAAACTACCGATCGAGACCATTGGAAGCCGTTTTGGAGGGATTCCCTCCAGCTTGCCGGGGTTGGTATGGCCAGAATTTTCTTTGAAATCTGCCCAGTTTTTATTGATTCCGGCCCTCACTTTAGCCCTGTTGGGAGCCATTGAATCGCTGCTGTGCGCCCGCGTGGCAGACGGCGTAATCCATGACCGCCACAACCCCAACCAAGAGCTGATGGCGCAAGGCATTGCCAACTTTGTGACGCCGTTTTTTGGCGGCATGCCCGCCACAGGCACCATTGCCCGCACCATGACCAATGTCCGAAGTGGCGCGACCAGCCCCATTGCAGGCATCGTGCATGCGCTCACCTTGTTGCTGATTATTTTGCTGTTTGCCCCGCTGGCGCAGGATATTCCGTTGGCGGCCATGGCAGCCATTTTGATATTTGTTGCCTGGAATATGGGTGAATGGCGCGAGTTTGTAAATTTGCGCCAATACCGCCTGCCTTACCGGGCCACCTTGCTGGCGGTGTTTGGCCTCACCGTGGTGTTTGATTTGACCGTGGCGGTGGAAGTCGGTCTGGTGGCGGCCTGCATTACCTTCATTTACCGCATCTCCAGTCTGTCGCGCTGCGAACCGGTCAGCACCACGGATCACCCATTTTTACAGGGCAAGCAAGACCGCATCGGTGCATACCGGCTTTATGGCGCGCTGTTTTTTGGCGCCGTCAAGCTGATTGAAGACCTGCAAGACCAGTTGCCGAGCCAAGCCTTGGTGCTGGATTTGGAAAATGTCATTTACGTGGACTCCTCGGGCGCCGACACGCTCAATGACTTGGCCCGACTCTGCCACAAAAGCAAGGTACGACTGATCGTGTGTGGGCTCAACCACCAGGCGCTGGACATTGCACGACGCAGCGGTTTTGTAGAGAACGTCGGGGCTGAGCATATTTTCCAAGATCTGACCCTAGGCTTGGCCGCGCTGCTGTCCGAAGAAAATCCGGTGGATGAGTCCCGGTAAAATGTAATAAAGAGGATTAGTTCATGAATATTTTTTACCGCCCCAAGTACCAATCCGAAGTCACTCAGTTTATTGAGCAACTGAAATCAAAAGACCCGGCACTGGAGGCCAAACAACGCCAAGGCCGCGACTTGCTGTGGGACAAAGAAGTCAACCGCAGCGACTGGAGCGACTACCGTGAAGCCCAGGTCGAGCAAAAAGCTTACGTCTACCAGACCGCATCCAAATAATAGATATTTTTGGCATTTAAGCCAAGCTAGCGTTGCTTAAGCAGCTATACATATAATAGCAATCATTTCGTGACGACTGAACTTCCTGCACTGAGCCCCGCAACTTCTGACGCGCTGGGCATGCCCCTCGTCGTGGACAACGTGGCCGTGGCCCGCTTGTATGGCGAGCCGCTGTTTGCCATGCCGCGCGACTTGTACATTCCACCGGATGCACTCGAGGTCTTTTTAGAGGCCTTTGAAGGCCCATTGGACTTGCTGCTGTACCTGATACGCAAGCAAAATTTTAATATTCTCGACATCCCCATGGCCGGCCTCACCCGCCAATACCTGGTGTATGTCGATGAAATCCGGGGGCGTAACCTGGAGTTGGCGGCCGAATACCTGCTCATGGCGGCTATGTTGATCGAGATCAAATCGCGCATGCTGCTGCCGCCCAAAAACGTGGCGCAAGGCCAGGAAGCCGAAGACCCCCGGGCCGAACTGGTGCGCCGCCTGCTGGAATATGAGCGCATGAAACTGGCCGGTGCCAAGCTCAACGCGGTGCCCCAGTTTGGCCGTGACTTCCTCAAAGCCCAGGTTTTCATCGAACAGTCTTTGCAGCCGCGCTTTCCGGATGTCAGTGCTGTGGACCTGCAAGAAGCCTGGGCGGCCATCCTCAAGCGCGCCAAACTGATTCAAATCCACAAGATCACCCGCGAAGAACTCTCGGTGCGCGAGCACATGACCCTGATCCTCAAGAAGCTCCACGGACGCCGCTTTGTTGAGTTTGAGGCGCTTTTTGATGCCAGCAAAGGAACGCCAGTGCTGGTCGTGACCTTCATTGCCATGCTGGAGCTGGCCAAAGAAACCCTGATCGAGATTACCCAGGCCGAGGTATTTGCGCCAATCTACGTTCGACTGGCTTACTCGACCACCTGAAGGCGTCTTGCCAGGAAACCAAGCCCAGCCCGTGTTTCAATAACTCAAGGGCGTGCAGCATTCTCCAGCGCTTTGGCAATTTCATTACCGCCCTGAGCCGAGCCACTTTGTGGCACGGTTTCACCGTTGCGGTTCGTGACATCGCTGAGACGTTCTGCCAGGCGCTCTGGCGTCAAGGCATCCGTGCCCAACCAAACGCCTTGGGTCATGGTGATGTGGGCGGCCTCAAACGTACCGGCCCCCGCGCACAAAATCGTCCGGGTTGGCGCGTCTTTTGAGGCCAAGACCAACATGGCGGGCACCACCGCTTCGGGTTTCAAGGCAGCCAAAACCGCCTCAGACATCAAGCCTTCGGTCATGCGGGTGGCAGCTGTGGGGGCCAGGCAGTTCACGCGGATGTCATTTTTGGCTCCTTCAATGGAGAGGGTCTGCATCAAGCCCACCAAAGCCATTTTGGCGGCGCCGTAGTTGGACTGGCCAAAGTTGCCATACAAACCACTCGATGAAGTGGTCATCACAATACGCCCGTACTTTTGCTCGTTCATCAGGGCCCACACTGCTTTGCTGCAATGCACGGCGCCCATCAAATGAACGTCAACGACCAGTTCAAAGTCAGCCAATTCCATTTTGGCAAAGCTTTTGTCGCGCAAAATGCCAGCATTGTTGACCAAAATGTCAACGCGCCCCCAAGCATCCACCGCTTGTTTGACCATGGCTTGCACGGCCACAAAATCAGTCACTGAGGCGCCGTTGGCCAGAGCCTCGCCCCCCGCAGCCCTGATCTCGGCCACCACAGCATCGGCAGCACTCACCGAGCCTCCTGAGCCGTCGCGAGCGCCGCCCAGGTCGTTAACCAGCACTTTGGCACCGCGTGCGGCCAGGGCTAAGGCATGTTGGCGGCCCAAACCGCCACCTGCGCCGGTCACGATAGCCACTTGGCCTTTGAAATCAATCGTCATGTTTTTATCCTGAAATGTGGGAGACAAGAAAAGGCCTAAGACTCTGATAGCCTCAAACCTGAAAGCATCTACTTTAATGCACGACATAAAACCCTATTGAATCGCCATGGAACTTAACTCCGAAGTCATCACCACCCCCCCTCGCGCTGCTGCCACCGTGGTGATGCTGCGCGATACCGACGAAGGTTCGCCTGGTATTGAGGTGTTCTTGCTCAAACGCCACAGCTTGTCCCAAGTGCTGGGGGGCGCCTTTGTCTTCCCCGGTGGCAAGGTGGACTTGGCCGATGAGCAACTCAACATGGACGCCCACCTCGACCAGTCACCGCACGCCCTGCACAGTCGCATGAACGAGCCGATGATTGAACCGCTGACCGCCGCCAGTTTTTATGTGGCGGCTATTCGGGAGGCTTTTGAAGAGTCAGGCATCTTGTTTGCCCAAGGCGCCACGGCCAGCCATGCTGACGAAGCGGCAGCGCTGCTCAAAGAAGGCCTGACCTTTTCAGAGATGTTGGCGCAGATGAACTTGCGCTTAAACAGCGAGCTTCTGCTGCCCTGGTCGCGCTGGATCACGCCCAAAGTGCCCTCGGTCACCAACAAACGATTCGACACTCGTTTTTTTGTCTCGGCCGTGCCTGACACCCAAATCGCCCGGCACGACAACTTCGAGACCACCGAAAGCGTCTGGCTACGCCCTCGGGTGGCGCTAGAGCAATACTGGGAAGGGAAAATTGAACTCGCGCCGCCGCAAATCATGAGCTTGGTGGGCCTGGTGCGACACCCCTCGGTTGCCAGTGTGATGCAGGCCGCCCGAAGCCGTCTGCCACCGGTGATTGAGCCCGAACCCTTTGACCAGGACGGCTCCCGCGTCATTTGCTATCCTGGCGATGAACGGCATTCGGTGCGCACGCAAGCCCTGCCAGGCCCCACCCGGCTGATTTTTAAAAACAAACGTTTTGAGCCTATTAGGGGGTTCGACAGCCTGTTTGAAGACTAATTGGGGGAAACATCCTGTGCCCTTTGGCCATGCTTGTGTAGCCACTGGTTAATCAACGCTGGATCGTTGTAGGTCTTTAGTTCCATGTAGGCCAACTCGGCCTGTGGGTAGTGGTGGCGTAAGAAATTAAGCCATTGCTTGAGTCGGCCAGCCTGCTGTTTTCGCTCAAGGCTGGTGCAGACCACACGCCAAAAGTCAGCAATCAAGGGCAATAAACTGTCCCAAGTCACGACGGGCTGAATGGAAGGGTTCGGTGATGAATTGGTCGCAACCTGTGCAGGCGTGGCCGCCCGAATGGCCAGTGCCAAGCCCGGATTAGTCACCATACCGCGGCCCAGCATCAGCGCATGACAGCCCGACAACTCACGGCAACGCATGGCGTCTTGTACATTCCAAATTTCACCATTGGCCACCACCGGCACGCGTACCGACTCGCGAATGTCTCCCACACGCGCCCAGTAAGCCGGTGGGCGGTAGCCGTCGGCCTTGGTTCGGGCGTGCACCACCAGCTCATTGGCGCCACCACTCTCAATCGCCTGCGCGCACTCAATAGCCCGAGAATCGTCGTTGAAGCCCAGGCGCATTTTGGCGGATACCGGCAGATGGGCAGGCACCGCGCGGCGCACAGCCGACACAATTTTCATGAGCAACTCGGGGTCTTCCAGCAATGCAGCGCCACCGCCATGGCGGTTCACCACTTTGGCGGGGCAACCAAAATTGAGGTCAATGCCGTCGGGCCCCAATTCGGCCAGACAAGCCGCGTTTTCAGCCAGGCACACCGGGTCAGAACCCAGCAACTGTGCCCGCACCGGCACACCAGAAAAGGTTTTTCCATCGGTCAACAATTCGGGAATAACACGAATAAAGGCGCGGTCGGGCAGCAGCGTATTGGTGACGCGGATGAACTCTGAGACGCATCGATCCACCCCGCCCACCCGGGTCAGGATGTCACGCAAAACAAAGTCGAGCAAGCCCTCCATGGGCGCGAGAAGAATGGTCATGAATAGGGTGCAGGAATGGGTCTGGGGTTTGAAATATGGGGAGTTTGACCTTCATCAAGGAGCAAAAAAATTAAGGGCTTAAGCTGGTGTTTTATCAAAACAAAAAGGAAGAATATGTCCCACTATCATGCGGTTGTTTGGCTTGATCACTCCGAGGCCCACGTCATGCACATCAGTCGTGAAGATGTCGAAAAATCGGTGATTCACACCGCCAAACCCCATGCACACCTGCATTCAAAAAGCGGTACGGTGGGATCAGGCCGCTCGGCTGAGAGCAAGTCTTATTATCACGCCGTCGCTGAATCGTTGAAGGGCGCACAGGAGATTTTGGTGGTGGGTCCGGCCCAGGCCAAACTCCAACTGATCAAACACCTGCATGCCCACCATCCCGCGATGGCCGAGTTGGTGGTCGGTATCGAAACGGTTGATCACCCCACCGATGGTCAACTGATTGCTTATGCCCGCAAGTACTTCATCGCCAAAGACGCGCTCTTGTCCTGATTGATAGCCAGCGAGACCCTTATGACCTTTAACGTAACAATTGATTTGGGTTACACATTCAATGTGAAGGCAGGGGTCTCGGAGGTTTTTGACGTTCTCTCTGACGTCCCCACCTCAGCCAGTTTTTTCCCTCAAGTGGACCGACTGGTCGACTTGGGTGCGAATACTTACCGATGGGAAATGGCCAAAATTGGCATTGCCCAGATCAATTTGCAAACCATCTACGCCTCAAAATACACCTCAGACAGGAACAAAGGCAGCGTCATCTGGACACCCGTCAAGGACGAAGGCAATGCGCAGGTATCAGGCCACTGGAAAATAAGCGAACATCAAGGCGCAACGCACGTCATATTGAACGTCAAAGGTGAACTCGAAATTCCCCTGCCCAGCCTGATGCGGGTCATCGTGGCGCCATTGGTAGAGTCGACTTTCGAAAAACTAACGGATCAATACATCGAGAACCTGATTCAACGATTTGGTGGCGAAGCCTGAGACCCTGGGTGCATTGCACTGATAATTGTTGACGCGCTGGGCTCCGCCCACCCACCCCAACTTATCGGAATAAGCACCATGCATCGTGTCACCATCAGCAGCACCGGCCTCTATATCCCTCCGTTTGTGATCTCCAATGAAGAGTTGGTCACCGCCTTCAATAGTTTTGCTAATTTAGAAAATGCCGCCCACGCGGCTGAGATTGCTGAGGGTACAAAGCAGCCTATCCCCCAGTCCAGCGTTGAATTTATTGAGAAAGCCTCCGGCATCAAGCAGCGCTATGTGATGGAAAAAACCGGCGTTCTAGACCCGCAGCGCATGCGCCCTCGCCTCCCCACCCGCCCGGACACCGAAATCTCCCTGATGGCAGAAATTGGCGTGGCCGCCGCCAAAGATGCGCTGGCACGCGCCGGCAAGCAAGCACAAGACATTGACGGCGTGATTTGCGCCTGCGCCAATATGCAGCGCGCCTACCCGGCGCTGGCGATTGAAATCCAGACGGTTCTGGGGATCAAGGGTTTTGGCTTTGACATGAATGTGGCCTGCTCATCCGCCACTTTTGGCATTGAAATGGCCGTCAACACCGTCAAATCCGGCGCGGCACGGGCGGTCTTGGTGATCAGCCCAGAAATCACCTCGCCCCACCTAGCCTGGAAAGACCGGGACTGCCACTTCATCTTTGGCGACGTGTGCACCGCCGTACTGGTGGAGCGCCTTGAAAACGCAGTGGCAGGCAGCTTTGAGGTGCTGAGCACGCGGCTACTCACCACTTTCTCCAACAACATTCGCAACAATGCGGGCTACATGTCCCGCAGTGAAGACCGCAACCCAGAAGACCGGGACCAGTTGTTCTACCAGGAAGGACGTAAAGTTTTCAAGGAAGTTTGCCCCATGGCGGCGGAGCACATGAACCAGCACTTGGCGGCACATGGCCTGAGCGCTGCGGATGTGCGACGCTTTTGGCTGCACCAAGCCAATTTAGGCATGAACCAGTTGATTGCTCGCAAACTGCTGGGCCGCGATGCCACGCCCGATGACGCCCCGGTAATTTTGGATGAATTTGCCAACACAGCGTCTGCCGGCTCCATCATTGCTTTTCACCGCCACCATGACGACATCAAAGCCGGCGAGGTGGGGGTGATTTGCTCTTTTGGCGCAGGCTACTCGATTGGCAGCGTGCTGGTGCGACGAACCTGAAGCGGATTGATGTTTAGCTCAGGTCGCGTTTCATCCTGATTTCTTCCACCTTGACCGCGCCCATGGGCACGGTCTTGATGCTGGTCATCTCTCGTTTAAAACCGGCCAGGTCATGAAAACGCAGGGCGCGTTCATTGCCCAGAGGCACCCAGATGGACACCTTGGTGCAACCTTCATCAATCAAACCATCGCGGGCGGCGTCCCACAACGCCAGACCAACGCCTTGACCCCAATAGTCGGCAGCGGCGTAAATCGCCCAAATTTCGCCCATGGTGTTGGGGGTATTTTTGTCTCGCGAGCGATCAAAGCCGACAAAACCAACGACTTTTTCACCGTCCACCGCCACGATGACCTGGGGTTCGCAAAATTCAATCGCATCGCGCCAGTAAGCCTGGCCTTTTTCCACCGAGACAGCGGGGGCGACTTCGCCGGGGAACAGGGCCTTGAAGGCAGCTTGACTGGAACTGGCATGAATTTCGGCAATCGCCTTGGCATCGCGCAAGGTGGCGGGACGGACATCAATGTTGGACATACGGGGTATAAAAAGCACGAACAAACCCGTGCAAATAGTAAAAATTGGAACTGGATTGTCGCCGCAATCGGCCAAGACACGGCCGATTTGAAGCAAGCCTGACAAGACTACTGGCGGGCGCAGGGGCAATGGCGTAGAGTTAATTTATAAAAAATAGGCTACCAAAGCCCTGTAGACAAGCTTGGTAAGCTATTAATTTAATAGCCAAACTTATTCACCAAGCTTGGCACACCAACCACATCTCAATTGAATATCAAGCCTGGGGGGGCTGTCCGCTCAACGAGCTGGTACTTGGCCACCAGGCGCTCGCGCTGTCCTGGCGCGAAATTAATCCGGGCCGGATCGTGATCAACAGCGGCAAGTAACCGCTGGTCCATCACAGCAAACCACAAGGGCGGCAGATAGGCCAAGGGGAACATGCCGAAATAGCCGTTGGGCAGTTGAGGCGCCTCCTCAAAATGCCGCAAAGACTGAAAACGCCGCCTCGGGTGGGCGTGGTGGTCAGAGTGGCGCTGCAAATGGAAGGTGGCCCAATTGGAGAACATGTGGTTGCTGTTCCAAGAGTGTTGGGGTTTGCAGGACTCGTAGCTGCCGTTGGTGCCCTTCTGGCGAAGCAGGCCATAGTGTTCAATATAGTTGGCTGAGGTCAGTTGGAAGTTTGACCATAAGGCCGCAGGAAGCAAAAACAACAGCACCGACGGGCCCAGCCACAAGCACAAGCCACCCCACAGACCCAGGGTTATTAGTGCAGGCTGGATGATTTCATTTTGCAGGGACCAAAACGGCTGCCCGTCGATACGCATCCGGTCTCGCTCCAGCATCCAAGCGCGGCGAAACGCACCGGGCATCTCTCGCAACACAAAGCGCCAGATAGACTCCCCCATGCGCGATGAGGCGGGGTCTTCGGGTGTGGCTACGTCACGGTGGTGGCCGCGGTTGTGTTCCACCGTGAAATGACCGTAAAAGGTGGGGGCCAATATCAGCTTGGCCAGCCATTTTTCAAGTGGGGCCGACTTGTGGCCAATCTCGTGGCCCAAGTTAATGCAAAACCCACCTACAGCGCCCGTGGCCAGGATGAGTCCGAGCTGGGCAGCCCAAGACAGGGGCGCGGTTTGGCTAAACCAAGCGGCATAAATGAAGGCACCCCACAGCAGCGGGACTAGAGCGAACGTGACCCGACGGTAATACGGGTCAGCCTCCAGGGCAGGAACCGCCGACTCTGGGGGGTTGCTGGTGTCTGTGCCCAGCATCCAATCAAATGCGGGGGCAAACAGATAAAAGAAAATAAACGGTAACCAAAGCATGAGCGTCACTGGGTGGTACTGCCACAGCAGCGGCCCGGTGGCAACCGAGACAGGCACCAACAGTGAAATCACCCAGGCCAAGCGCTTGCGGTCCCGGTAAGGGGCTGCGGGCTGGACAGGCGGCGAGGCGAAAGGCACGGCATCGGTCATGGGCGTTTTCCTAGGTTGGGAACCTTGCGGCTATTTTCGCCGCCAATGGGGCAAGTTGTGAAGTCGTAGTAGCATCAAAGTTCAACTTTTCACCCTAGGCAATGCCAAATTCAGGCGCAAACCTTTCTCCTGACGTTATGTTCCGAACTTTCACCCACCGCTTGCTCCTTGCTCTACTGTTTTACATGCCGCTTGCGATGCACGCCGGGCCCGCTTTTGAAGACAACATGGCGCAGCGCACCCTGGCCTGTGTCGCCTGCCACGGCAAGGAAGGACGCGCCGGACCTGATGGTTATTACCCCCGACTGGCAGGAAAACCAGCGGGATACCTGTACAACCAACTACTTAATTTTCGGGACGGACGGCGTCACTATGGCTTGATGACGGGCTTGGTACAACCCTTGTCGGACGCCTACCTGATGGAGATCGCGCAGTATTTCTCAGCCCTGAATCTTCCCTACCCCGCCCCTCAGCCAGCTATTGCCAGCCAAGAGACCTTGACCCAAGGGCGCGCACTGGTCATGCAGGGTGATAAAGCCCGAAAATTACCCGCCTGCGTGCAATGCCATGGCCAGGCGATGACCGGCGTGGCCCCCAACTTCCCTGGATTACTCGGCTTGTCGAGCGACTACCTGAACGCGCAACTCGGGGGTTGGAAGACCGGGCAGCGCCGCGCCCATGCGCCGGACTGCATGGCTCCGATTGCCAAACAACTGTCAAACCAGGAAGTGGCCGCCGTCGCCCACTGGCTGGCCGCCCAGCCCTTGCCAGCCCAAACACAGCCTCAAGCCAAACCAAGCCCTTGGCCAGCGGGTAGCGATCCGATCAACTGTGGCAGCGCTCTGCTCATCCCAGCCAAGCCAAGCGCAGCCACCCCTCAACCCAAACCAGCTTCAGCCCTCGCGGTTCAGGGCGCCTATCTGGCCCGCGCCGGTAACTGCATGGCCTGCCATACCGCACAAGGCGGCGATGCTTTTGCCGGCGGGCGCGCGATAGCCACACCTTTTGGCACCGTGTTTTCAAGCAACCTCACGCCCGATCCCCAAACGGGTCTGGGTCGCTGGACAGCCAGTGATTTTTGGCAAGCCCTTCACCACGGTCGCGCCAAAGACGGACGGCTGCTGAACCCAGCCTTCCCGTATACAAACTACACACAGGTCACGCGGGCCGACTCGGACGCCCTTTATGCGTACCTGCAAACACTGCCGCCAAGCATCAAGCCAAACAAGGAACACGCCATGCGCTGGCCTTTTGGCACACAAGCGGCACTGGCCACATGGCGCGCCCTCTATTTCACTCCTGGGGAGTTTCAAGCAGAGCCCTCGCAGCCCGCCGAGTGGAACCGGGGTGCCTATTTGGTGCGTGGCTTGGGCCATTGCGCCGCGTGTCACACACCCCGCAACGCGCTGGGTGGCAACAAAAACTCGTCCGATCTGGCAGGTGGCATGGTGTCCCAGCAAAACTGGTACGCCCCTTCTCTGCGCAATGTGCAAGAGGGTGGCACCTCGGAAAATCTTGCTCAGGACATGCTGGCACTGCTTAAAACAGGCATTCACCCCGGTGGCTCGGCCATTGGGCCGATGGCCGAGGTGGTCAAAGGCAGCACGCAGCACCTGTCCGATGACGATCTGAAAGCGATGGTGGTTTATTTAAAATCACTGACGCCGCCATCAACCCCTACCAGCCTCCCAAGCAAACGCAACGAAGAGCGCAAGCCTAGCACCGCACTGGGCGCCAAGCTGTACGAAGACCGTTGCATTCAATGCCATGGCGCGCAAGGTGAAGGGGTCAACGGGGCTTACCCCCCTCTGGCCAACAATCGGGCAGTGACGCTCAACAACCCAGTCAACTTGGTACAAATCGTTTTGTACGGCGGCTACGCGCCCGCGACAACAGGCAACCCCCGCCCCTACGGCATGCCGCCGTATGTGCTGCAAATGAACGGCAAAGAGACCGCCAGTGTCTTGAACTACATCCGAAATTCCTGGGGCAATCGGGCCCCCGAAGTGACGGAACTCGACGTTAACCAGGCACGCGAACGACCATAATCAGAACTGATGGCCTCTGCCCACTGCACCTAAAAACTCACCGATGAACATCACTCGCTCAAGCCTTTGTCTTTTAACCATCGCGACGCTTGCCGCTTGCGCGACGCCACCTTCCGGCCCTGAAAAAGACAAGACCTACCGCATCACCATCTTGCATACCAACGACCACCATGGTCGCTTTTGGAAAAACAACGATGGTGAATACGGCATGTCAGCACGTAAAACCGTGATCGACAGCATCCGACAGGAGGTGGCCTCGGGTGGTGGATACAGCTTGTTGCTCGATGGTGGCGATGTCAACACCGGCGTGCCCGAGTCTGACCTTCAGGACGCCGTGCCGGACTTCAAGGGCATGAATTTACTGGGTTACCAAGCCATGGCGGTGGGCAACCATGAGTTCGACAAGCCGCGCAGCGTGCTCAAAATGCAGCGTGAGCTGGCACAGTTTCCCATGCTGTCAGCCAATATTTACGAAGATGGGAAGCGCATGTTCACGCCCTACAAAATCTTTGATTTGGGCGGCGTCCGTGTGGGCGTGATGGGGCTGACCACCGAGGACACCCACAAAATGGTGCACCCCGACCATGTCAAAAACCTTGAATTTCGCCCCGTGATTGCTGAAGCTACCCAAGTGATCCCCGAGATGCGGCGTCAGGCAGACGTGGTGATTGCCGCCACGCACATGGGGCACTATGAAAATGGGGCGCACGGCACGCAAGCACAAGGCGATGTGGAAATGGCGCGCGCGACCCGTGGGATTGACCTGATTGTGGGTGGCCACACCCAAAACCCCGCATGCATGAAGGCAGAAAACGTTCTTGATCGCGCTTATGTTCCGGGCGCTGAATGCCAGCCCGACCGTCAACACGGCACCTGGATTGTGCAAGCCCACGAGTGGGGTAAATACGTGGGCCGGGCCGACTTCGATTACCGCAACGGGGCGTTTAGCTTGGTGAAATACGCCTTGATCCCGATAAACCTGAAGCAATCGCTCGTCCAAGCAGATGGCAAGACCACACTGCAAACCTACACCCCCGAAATCGTTGAAAACAAAGACATGCTGGCGCTCTTGTCGCCTTACCAGAGCATGGGGCACGCACGACTAGGCCTGGAAATTGGCAGCACCGATGGTCGACTAGAAGGGGACCGAGTCCTGACTCGGGTCAAACAAACGGCCATGGGTATTTTGGTGGGCCGCTCCTTGATGGAAAAAACAAACGCAGACTTTGCCGTGACCAATGCCGGCGCGATACGGGATGGTATCGCCCAAGGCAAGATCACCTATAAAGACGTGCTCAAAGTTCACCCCTTTGGCAACACCATTGCTACGGTTGACCTGAGCGGTGCTGAAGTGTTGGCGTATTTGGAGGCCATCGTCAAAATGTCACCCGGCTCCGGGGCTTTTCCGCAGTTTGCAGGCATTCAAATGCTGGTCGAGTCGGGCAAAGTGAGTGGCGTCAGCCTTCAAGGCGCCCCGCTTCAAGCCCAAAAAACCTACCGACTGGTGGTCAATAATTTCCAGGCTGTGGGCGGCGATGGCTACCCCAAACTGACCGGCCACCCGAGCTACCAAAACACGGGCTTTGTCGATGCCGATGTCTTGAAGGCATTTATCACGGCGCACAGCCCCATAAAGAGCATGGATTTTGAGCCAGGTGACGCTGTGGTGCGTAGATAATAAGCGCGCATAGCGTCAATTCGAATCAATGGTTATTTAAATTAGGAGTAAAAAAATGGCAAAAGGTCAGCAAAGCAACAAAATGGTTAAAAAACCAAAAAAGGACACCGCTCCACCAAAAACCGTGTCACCTGATGCGGTTCGTCCCACCGTGACCACCGTGGTCCCCGTGCGCGGCAAACTAAAAAACGCCCCTAGCAAAGGCTAAATGGTCGAGCGGCGCCAAATGTCATTGGCTTTAGATTCATAAGAATCCATCTAAGCATTCATGCGCCGCCCGTCTCTCCCAAAAAATCTTTATCTGCCAAAGATAATTGAAGATTTACGCAGGTCGCAATCTGAGCTGAAGACTCAAAATATAGCGCTGCAATTCAGTCAAAACGCTGCGGAGGGTGCGTCAGAGCGATTTCAAACCCTTTTCTCCAGTGTTCCTCTCGCTTTAATGGTGGTCGATGAACAGGGACTGGTTTTAGAAAGCAATGCCATGGCGTTGGCACTTTTTAGGCCCCTGGAAACTGATGCACCCCTGAATTTTCTATTTCAACTGATTGATCACCAACAGTTGGGCATTGTTGAAAATGCTTTCAATATCGCCAAGATAAAGGGCACCAGCGAAACCACTGAACTCATATTTGCCTCAGGCGCCAACGGATTTTTTACGGGTGACCTGCATATGGCACAAATAGAAAATCCCACGGATGAGTTGATGCACTTCACCTGTGCCATCGTTGACCAAAGACCCCTGCTTCAAAAACGCCAAGCCCTGCAAGCCAGCGCCGAGGAATTACTCCGGCGAAATGAAGAGCTGCAAGGCAGTCGAAACAGATTGTCTGCCATCATCAACTCATCGCTGGATGCGATTATTTGCGCGGATCAAACCGGCGCCATCACTGTTTTTAACCCGGCAGCGGCAGCTCTGTTTCGCGCCAACGCCACGGATGCCATGGGCTCCCAAGTGTCAGCCTTCATGCCGGATTTGACGCCTGAACGCATGAACGTCCTCTCCGGTACCCAGGAAAAAGTGGCGGAAATGGCCGGAAAAACAAGCGCTGGTGACCCTGTGCTGGTTGAAGCCAGCATGTCCTACGAGCAACATGTTGAGGGGCACACCACCACCATCTTTGCCCGTGACATCACCGAGCGAATAAAGATGGAGGCCCAACGCAACCGCCTTGAGGGACAGCTCAGGGAGTCTCAAAAAATGCAAGCTGTAGGCACCATGGCGGGGGGCATCGCACACGATTTCAACAACATCATCAGTGCCATTTTGGGCAATGCTGAGTTGGCCTTACAAGAAGTCGAAGCCCTCTCTAACGCACGGGTCAGCTTGAACGAAATCGACAAAGCGGGGCGACGCGCCAGAGACCTGGTGGGTCAAATCCTTACTTTTAGCCGCGATGAATCGCCCAAACGCTCGCCCATTCAACTGGCCGATGTGGTCCATGAAACCATGAATCTCATCAAGGTGACAGTTCCCCCTACGATTCAAATGCTGGTCAAGCTCGACCCCAGCACACCCTTTGTGCTGGCGGATGCCACACAGGTTGAACAGGCACTGCTCAACCTGTGTACCAATGCCATTCAGGCGATTGGCCACCAGCGTGGCAGCATCAGCATTGAGTTGAGCCACAACCTGAATTCGATCCATGTCCAAAACGAACGGCGAAAAGGTGTGCGTGGAAAACACGTCAAATTGACGGTCACAGACACGGGTGTCGGCATGGACGCAGAGACCGCCAAACGAATTTACGAGCCCTTCTTCACCACCAAGCCCATGGGACAGGGAACCGGGCTGGGTCTGTCCGTGGTTCATGGTGTCATGCGAACCCATGAAGGCACGGTTGCCGTGCAAAGTACACCAGATATCGGCAGCGTGTTTACCCTTTGCTTTCCCATATCAACAGAGTCACCGCTTCCGGTCACGGTGCGGGTACCCAGCGTCAATGTCAGTGCTGATTTTGGTTCTGGCAAACACATCATGTATGTGGATGATGATGAGGCCTTACTGTTTTTGGTGAAGCGCGCGCTCACAAAAAGAGGCTTTGAGGTCAGCATCTTTCACGACCCGCGCCAGGCTGTCGAGGCTCTGCGCGAGCGCCCCCTCAACTTTGATTTATTGATCACGGACTACAACATGCCAGGCTACTCAGGGCTTGAAGTCTTGAAGGAGGCGCACTTGATCCACCCGGAATTACCCATTGCGCTGGCCTCGGGTTATGTGACACCAGAAATTGAGCGAAACGCCTTGGCGGCAGGAGCCCGAGCCCTGATCTACAAGCCCAATGATGTGGAAGAAATGTGTGCCACCTTGCAGCGCCTGCTTCAACCGGAGCCAACTTGACCGTCGACCTGGTCGTCCTCCATGAAGACGAGACCCTGCTGGTGTTGGACAAGCCCAGCGGACTGCTGTCTGTCCCCGGCCGCGGTGAAGACAAGCAAGACTGCCTGAGTGCAAGAGCGCAAGCCCAATTTCCAGACGCCTTAATCGTCCACCGCCTGGACATGGCCACCTCCGGACTCATGATATTGGCCCGGGGTCTTGAAATGCAAAGGACGATCAACCATGCGTTTTCCAACAGGCTGGTCAATAAAACCTATACAGCTGTGGTCGATGGCCTGCTGGCCCCCTCCTCTGAGGAATGGCAATTGATTGATCTCCCCATCATTGTGGATTGGACCAACCGCCCTCGTCGCATCATTGACCATGACCTTGGCAAACCCAGCCAAACCCGCTGGCGTGCCGTTTCACAGGACCACGCTGCCAAGACCACGCGACTGGAACTTGAGCCCATCACGGGCAGGTCGCACCAACTGCGCGTCCACTTGATGGCCATTGGGCATCCCATCTTGGGCGATGCGCTTTATGCCAGTCCACCAGTTCAAGCCAAGGCGCAACGCCTGCAACTGCATGCGTGCGCTCTTGAACTCATGCACCCTTTAAGCGGCGAGTCCCTGCGTTTTTTCAGCAAGCCTCCTTTTTAAATAACTCAACTCAAATTTAAACATGACCTCACATCTCTACATCCTGACAGGCAGCTCACGAGGCATGGGTCTGGCCATGGCAGAACAGTTACTCGGTCCGCACCACCACTTGCTCTGCATCGCGCGCAACCCCAATGAAGCGTTGACGGCAAGTGCCCAGAAGGTGAACTGCCCCATTGAGCAATGGGCACAGGACCTGGAACACAGCACTCAGGCCGCTGACCGCTTGGCCCAATGGCTGACACTTCAAGATGCCAGCGACTTATCCAGCGTCACCCTCATTAACAACGCCGGGGCTATCCCCCGTATTGCGCCCTTGAGTGGCTCAGACCCTCTCGATCTGGCGCGTGCTTTGCGAGTCGGACTAGAGGCGCCCATGCTCCTGACTGCGGCTTTTTTAAAGGCCACTCAAGCCTGGAATCTGCCGCGCAAAGTGCTCAATATTTCGTCTGGTCTGGGGCGTCGCGCCATGGCTTCGCAAGCCGCCTATTGCGCTGCCAAAGCCGGCATGGACCATTTCACACGTTGCGTGGCACTTGACGAAGCCTTAAAACCGCATGGCGCCAAGGTCTGCTCTTTGGCCCCCGGCGTCATTGATACCGACATGCAAGTTCAGTTGCGCGGCGCAGATAGCGCTGAATTTCCCGACAAGGCTAATTTTGAAAACCTCAAACTCAAAGGTCAACTGACCTCGCCCGCTGATGCCGCCAGGCAAGTTCTCAGTTACCTTGCGCGTTCGGACTTCGGCTCGATTCCGGTCGCTGACGTACGAGATTAATTGATATAAATCAAACAATCAGTAAGTTACAGGCAACTTTTCTGCCGCACACTTTAGTGCTTTTTCATCACAATTCTTACTAAGGAGATTTTCATGAGTCGTGAAGTCGTTGTTGTTAGTGGTGTTCGTACGGCCATTGGTACCTATGGTGGCAGCCTGAAAGATATCCCGCCCACCGAGTTGGCCGCCCAAGTTGTGCGCGAGTCGCTGGCCCGTGCGCAGGTCGATGGCAAAGATGTGGGCCATGTGGTGTTTGGCCATGTGGTGAATACCGAACCCAAAGATATGTATTTATCGCGCGTTGCGGCGGTCAATGGCGGTTGCGGCGAAGGAACCCCTGCTTTCAATGTCAACCGCTTGTGCGGCTCGGGTTTGCAAGCCATTATTTCAGCCAGCCAAAGCATTTTGCTTGGTGATGCCGACATTGCCATTGGTGGCGGCGCAGAAAACATGAGCCGTGGCCCCTACGCCAGTTTGTCGGCCCGCTGGGGTGCCCGCATGGGTGACACCAAAATGATCGACATGGTGGTCGGTGCGCTACATGACCCGTTTCACGCCATTCACATGGGCGTGACCGCTGAAAACATCGCCGCCAAGTGGGGCATCACACGCGAAGAGCAAGACGCCATTGCCGTAGAAAGCCACAACCGCGCCCAACGCGCCACGGAAGCGGGTTACTTCACCAGCCAGATCATGCCGGTCATGCTCAAGAGCAAAAAAGGCGAAGTCGCTTATGCCACAGACGAGCATTTCCGCCCCAACTGCTCCATGGCTGACATGGCCAAACTCAAGCCAGCATTCCTCAAGGAAAATGGCACGGTGACCGCGGGCAATGCCTCTGGCATCAACGACGCTGCTGCTGCCGTCGTACTGATGGAAGCGGGCACGGCCAAAGCGCGCGGGCTCAAGCCCATGGCCCGTTTGGTGGCTTACGCACACGCCGGCGTTGACCCTAAATACATGGGTATTGGCCCCGTACCTGCCACACAACTGGCCCTAAAAAAAGCGGGCTTGACGGTGCATGATCTGGATGTGATTGAGGCGAATGAAGCTTTTGCTGCCCAAGCCTGCGCGGTCTCGCGCGACTTGGGTCTTGATCCCGCCAAGGTCAACCCCAATGGTTCGGGTATTTCGCTGGGTCACCCCATCGGCGCCACAGGTGCACTCATCACGGTGAAGGCCCTTTATGAGCTGGAGCGCATTGGTGGCCGCTACGCACTCGTCACCATGTGCATTGGTGGTGGCCAGGGTATTGCCGCCATTTTCGAACGCACTTGATCGTGTCAGGGTCTATGGTGGGTGCCAAGCCATGACCCTGCGCAAGCACTGGAGTCTGGGGGCCAAGCTGGCGTTGCTGGGGGTCCCCTTCCTCTTATTGGCCCTGCTTTCAACCGCGTTAACCCTTTGGGTTTCGTGGCAGCTTGACGGTGGGGCAGCAGCCGTCAATGAAGCTGGCCGGATGCGCATGCAGTCTTACCGAATGTCTTTGGCCATTGGCACCGGGCAAACAGAGGCACTGGCCACCCAAGTCAAAGAATTTGAATCCAGTCTGAACGTCTTGCGAATTGGCGACGCCGACAGACCCTTATTTGTGCCATGGGACGACACCGTGCGCGCAAGGTTTGAGACCGTAGAAAAAGACTGGCTCAACTACCAAACCCGGTGGATCAATAAACAACCCGTCGCCGTCAGTAATTTGCGCGATGAGACTTTGGCATTTGCCGCGCACATCGATACCTTTGTGAGTAGCATTGAGTCGCACATCGCCCACTGGACCGCGATGCTTCACATCCTGCAGATGTCCATGTTGGCCATGGCTGTCATGGGTGCAGCCGTCTTGCTTTACACAGGCTACCTGTTCGTACTTGAGCCGGTGAGCCAACTCAAACAAGCCATCGAGAAGATTCAACTTGGCGACTTTTCAGCACGCGTAGAACGAGTAACCACTGACGAATTTGGCACTTTGGCCGACGGTTTCAACGGCATGGCAGAGCACATGCAATCCATGTACCGGAATCTTGAGCGCAAAGTCGCGGAGAAAACGGCTGAGCTCGAAGAAAAAAACGAACGACTGGAAAGCCTCTACGATGTCACCGCGCTGGTGGCCAAGTCCAGTTCTTTGGATGAACTGGCCCAAGGGTTTGCCAAACGCATCACCCGAATTGCCCGCGCCGACGGAGTGGCCGTGCGTTGGTCTGACCAAGCCAGCCAGCGCTACCTGTTGCTGGCAGCCCAAGGATTACCCAAGAGCATGGTCGAGGCCGAGCTGTGCATTGACCGCGGTGACTGCCATTGCGGTGCCGGGCCAAGCGTAGAGAATCTTCGCGTCATTCCCATCATTTCGCGGGATACACCCCACCTGCCGCACTGCGAAAGAGCTGGGTTTGAGACCGTCGTCAATATTCCCGTGCGCCTGCATGAACGCTTGATGGGCGAAGTGGATCTTTTCTACCATGCCAAAGTCAGCCTGGCACCAGCAGAGCGCTCGTTGTTGGAAGCCCTGGGTAGCCACTTGGCCAGTGGTATGGAAAACTTGCGCCTGACCTCGTTTGAAAAAGAAGCGGCCGTTTCGCAGGAGCGACACCTATTGGCGCGAGAACTGCATGACTCCATTGCCCAGTCTTTGGCGTTTCTAAAAATTCAGGTGCAGCTCATGCGCGATGCACTTCACTCAGGCAATGCTGCAGAGATAAAGCAGGTGCTGGAAGAAATTGACACGGGGGTGCGCGAAAGTTATGGCGATGTGCGCGAACTTTTACTGCACTTTCGCACCCGCACCAACACCGAAGACATCGAGCCCGCCCTGGCCACAACCCTGCGCAAATTTGAGCATCAAAGTGGCATGAAAGCCAGCTTGCACATGCAAGGTCAAGGCATGCCTTTGTCACCCGATTTGCAAATTCAGGCACTGCACATCGTTCAGGAAGCCTTATCAAATGTCAGAAAACATGCCCGGGCCTCACAAGTATGGCTCGATGTTCAGCAACAGCCGTGCTGGCGTTTTGAGGTGCGTGATGATGGCGTGGGCTTTTCGACCGAAAACGATGAGCTGGACGAAACCCATGTGGGCTTGCGCATCATGACCGAGCGGGCGCAACGCATTGGCGCTCAACTGGACGTCATCTCCACACCAGGCCACGGCAGCTCCATCATTCTCACATTACCCTTACCGGCCCACCCCATGCCCCTCACAAATTCAGTTGCAACCGCAGTTGTCGCCGCATGAACTCTGCGACCAACATCAGCCCCGTGATTCGCATTTTGGTGGTGGACGATCACACCCTTTTCAGACGAGGACTGATTGCACTCCTGGGGCGAGACCCACGCCTGAGCGTGGTGGGGGATGCCGCCGATGCCAGTCAGGCACAAAGAAAAGCGCAAGAACTCAAGCCCGATCTAATCCTTCTGGACAACCACTTACCAGGTGTAAACGGCGTTGACGCCTTGCCGGCCTTGCTGGAAGCAGTGCCCGGCATGCGCGTTTTGATGCTCACTGTGAGCGAAGATGAAAACGATCTGGCCGCTGCACTACGGGGTGGCGCCGCAGGCTACTTGCTCAAAACTATGGAGGGCGACGACCTCACTGCGGCTATTCAACGGGCCATGCAAGGCAACAATGTGGTAGCCCCCGAGATGATGAGTAAACTGGTGTCGGCCTATCGTGGTGCAGCCAGCGGCGTCGCCGAGTTGCCAACATCGCCCGAGATTACGGCAACACCCGGCGATGCCTTGATGGCCAGTCTTTCTCCGCGGGAACGGGATATTTTGCGCGGAATAGCACGAGGTGCCAGCAACAAGGAAATAGCACGCGACCACGGCATTGCCGAAACCACGGTCAAAATTCATGTTCAACACGTTTTACGCAAGCTTGACGTGAGCTCACGGGTCCATGCGGCCATCATCGCCACCGAGAACGGCCTGCTTTGATTTAGCGCAAAGAAGCGCCCAATAGCCACCCCTGTAGTTCTTCAGAACTACTGGCTAGAACTCTCAGCTAGTTCTCTTTACCAGCACTTCTGCTCCTTCAGAGGGATGCCATTTTTTCGGCATCCGGCCTAAAGTCTTGTCATGCAACAAAGGAGTTTTGGCATGACAAAAAAAGGGCAAGCGCTCTCAGTGCTGATGGTCAGCACACTGGCCTTCACCGTGTGCTTCATGGTCTGGATGATGTTTGGGGTGATCGGCATTCCCATCAAAAAGGTGTTGGGCCTTAACGCCACAGAATTTGGCCTGCTAACGGCCACGCCCGTCCTGACAGGCTCACTCATTCGGGTGCCCTTAGGAATATGGACTGACAAGTACGGTGGTCGTATCGTTATGACCATCCTCATGGCCCTCACCGTGCCCGCGATCTGGTTGATGAGCTATGCCACTGCGTACTGGCACTTCCTCGTCATTGGTCTTTTTGTTGGATTAGCTGGCGGTGCATTTTCAGTGGGCACACCCTACGTGGCACGTTGGTTTCCAAAAAACCAACAAGGCTTTGCGATGGGCGTTTATGGCGCGGGCAACTCGGGCGCTGCCGTCAATAAATTTGTCGCACCCGCGCTGGTAGTAGCTTTTGGTTGGGCCATGGTGCCGCAAGTCTATGCGGCCATCATGGCGGCCACAGTCGTGCTATTTTGGATATTCAGCCACAGCAACCCCGCACATTTGGTACCCAGTAACACCAAATTCAGCGATCAACTCAAATCACTCAAAGACCCCAAGGTATTGAAGTACTGCCAGTACTACAGCATCGTGTTCGGGGGCTATGTCGCTTTGTCCTTGTGGATGGTGCAGTACTACGTCGGCGAGTTTGGGCTTGACATTCGCTCGGCGGCTCTACTGGCAGCCTGCTTCTCATTGCCCGGCGGTGTACTGCGCGCGGCAGGCGGCTGGATGTCAGACAAATGGGGCGCGCACAGCGTGACATGGTGGGTTCTGTGGGTGAGCTGGATATGCCTCTTCTTGCTCAGCTACCCCCAAACCGACTTCACGGTGGCCACCATCACCGGACCAAAAACCTTTCACTTCGGGCTCAACATTTACGCCTTCACCGGCCTCATGTTCATCCTGGGTATTGCCTTTGCTTTTGGTAAAGCCAGCGTCTTCAAGTACATCAGCGATGACTACACCCACAACATCGGCGCCATCAGCGGCATTGTCGGCCTGGCCGGTGGCTTAGGTGGGTTTGTATTGCCCATTATGTTTGGCGCCCTCATGGACTTCACCGGCATCCGCTCCAGCGCTTTCATGTTGATGTATGGCGTGGTGTGGGTGTCCCTCATCTGGATGTACTGGACCGAAGTGCGCCGCACCGAACTCCTTGGAAAAAATTCGGCTGCATTAGGCCTGCAATAACGAAATCAAATTCACAGAAGGAATCCTATGAGCCAAAGCACACAATCCAGCGCAGACATTGCAGACTGGCGCCCCGAAGACGATAGATTTTGGGAAACAACAGGCAAAAAAATTGCTTATAAAAACCTATGGATTTCGATTCCTAACCTCTTGGTTGGCTTCGCCGTTTGGGCCATGTGGGGCATCATCACGGTGCAAATGCTCAACCTGGGCTTCCCGTTCAAACCGGCTGACCTCTTTACCCTGACCGCCATTTCTGGTTTGATGGGCGCCACCTTCCGCATTCCGGCCTCCTTCTTCATTCGGTTGGCAGGCGGACGCAACACGATCTTTTTAACCTCAGCCTTGCTCATCATTCCGGCCGTTTGGACGGGTATTGCGCTTCAAGACAAGAACACGCCTTTGTGGGTGTTTCAGGCTTGCGCGTTTTTGTCGGGCATTGGTGGCGGCAACTTTGCCTGCTCCATGTCCAACATCACCGGGTTTTTCCCCAAGCGCCTACAAGGCACCGGCTTGGGTCTGAATGCTGGCCTGGGTAACTTTGGCGTGACCAGCATGCAGATTTTGATTCCGCTGGCCATGACGGTGGGCTTGTTTGGCGCTGCGGGCGGCGGCTCCATGGTGCTGACCAAAGACAGCGGCTGGATTTTAGGGAAAATTTTGGCAGGCACGCCAACCTTCATTCAAAACGCGGGCTTTATTTGGGCTGCTATTTTGATTCCGCTCGTGCTGGCCGCTTGGTTTGGCATGAACAACCTCTTGCCTTTGTCGCCTAACTACGGCGGCACCTTGGCCGCCTTCAGCAAAATCGTTTACCTGTGGGGCATGACTTGCGTTATCGGCTTGCTGGGCTTGTACCTCTACCTGCCCGCCCCCACCGGCCTGGGCTTACTCAATATGTGGGTGGCCTTGCCACTGACCATTGTGGCCACACTGGCCGTCATGAAGCTGGCAGCCTTTGGCGAGATGAAGGGCAATATTTCCAAGCAGTTCGAGATTTTCAAGAACAAACACACCTGGTCTTTGACCCTGCTGTACATCGTGACCTTTGGTTCTTTCATCGGCTTCTCGATGGCACTGCCTTTGTCCATCACCGTTATTTTTGGCGTCAGCCACCTCCCCGATGCAGCCGGGGTCATGCAGCACGTTTTGAAAAATCCTAACGCGCCCTCAGCCCTCACCTACGCCTGGATTGGCCCCTTCGTGGGCGCCTTGATCCGCCCTGTGGGTGGCTGGATTGCTGACAAAGTAGGTGGCTCCATCGTCACGCAAGTGATCTCGGGCGTGATGGTCGTCGCCTCAGGCGCCGTGGGTTACGTGATGATGCAGGCCTACAGCTCGGCCACGCCTGAGCAGTACTTCTCATCCTTCATGTGGCTCTTTGTGTTGTTGTTTGCCGCAAGTGGCATTGGCAATGGCTCCACCTTCCGCAGCATTGGCGTGATTTTCGACCGCCAACAAGCAGGTCCTGTGTTGGGCTGGACTTCAGCCGTTGCCGCCTACGGTGCCTTCATTGCACCCGTGGTGATTGGCGCCCAAATCAAAGCGGGCACCCCTGAAATGGCCATGTACGGATTTGCCATTTTTTACGCCGCTTGCCTGGTGATCAACTGGTGGTTCTACCTGCGCGCCGGTTCAGAAATCAAGAACCCTTAATCCACTCGACGCCACACTGCTGCGCTTAACGCTATTTATTTAATAGCTTGTTAAACACAGCGCACATGGCCTAGAGCATTATTTTATATAAATTTCAAGTTTTTTAAACGAGGACTCCCATGAGCCATTTTCTGGACCGACTCAGTTACTTTTCACAACCTAGAGAGTCATTCTCGGGCGATCACGGTGTCACCACTGGCGAAGACCGCACTTGGGAAGACGCTTACCGCACCCGCTGGGCCCACGACAAAATCGTGCGCTCCACACACGGCGTCAACTGCACAGGTTCGTGCTCTTGGAAAATTTACGTCAAAGGCGGCATCGTCACCTGGGAAACCCAGCAAACCGATTACCCCCGAACGCGCTGGGATATGCCCAACCACGAACCCCGAGGCTGTGCCCGTGGCGCCAGCTACAGCTGGTATTTGTACAGCGCCAACCGCGTGAAATACCCCTTGGTTCGCGGCCGCTTGCTCAAGCTCTGGCGTGAAGCGCGCCTGTCCATGCAACCCGTGGACGCCTGGGCCTCCATTGCCCAGTCTGACGAAAAACGCCGCGGCTACCAAACCGTGCGCGGCTTGGGTGGCTTTGTGCGCTCGGGTTGGGAAGAAGTCAACGAGATGATCGCAGCCGCCAATGTGTACACCATCAAAAAACACGGCCCAGACCGGATTGTGGGCTTCTCCCCCATTCCTGCCATGTCGATGGTCAGCTACGGCGCGGGTAGCCGCTACCTCAGCTTGATTGGGGGTGTTCCCTTAAGCTTTTACGACTGGTATTGCGACTTGCCACCGGCCAGCCCACAAGTCTGGGGTGAGCAAACCGACGTGCCAGAGTCGGCTGATTGGTACAACTCCACGTTCATCATTGCCTGGGGCTCCAACGTGCCCCAAACCCGCACGCCCGATGCGCACTTCTTCACAGAAGTTCGCTACAAAGGTACCAAGACCGTGGCGGTCACGCCAGATTACTCAGAAGTCGCCAAGCTGTCCGACATCTGGATGAAGCCCAAGCAAGGTACCGATGCCGCCGTGGCCATGGCCATGGGCCACGTGATTCTCAAAGAGTTTTATTTCCCCGATGGCGACAAACCCCGCAGCGCCTACTTTGACAACTACGTGCGCCGCTTCACTGACATGCCCATGCTGGTGATGCTCAAAGAGCACCAGTTGCCCAATGGCGACACCGTGATGGTGCCCGACCGCTACGTGCGCGCCTCGGACTTCAATGGCAAGTTGGGTGCCGCCAACAACCCGGATTGGAAAACTGTTGCGTTTGACGAATCAGGCAAAGTCGTGCTGCCCAACGGTGCCATTGGCTTCCGCTGGGGACCAGACGGACGCGCCGACGAAGGCCAGTGGAATCTGGAAGCCAAAGAAGCACGCCACGGCACTGAGGTCAAACTCAAACTGTCCGTCATGGAAGGTGACAACCCAAGCCTTGAGACCGCCAAAGTGGGCTTCCCCTACTTCGGTGGCATCGTCAGTGAGCACTTCCCCAACAACGCCACCGGCGATGCAGCCAAAGACGTGTTGGTGCGCACTGTGCCCGTTCAGCGCATCTCGCTGGGCAAGGAAGGCGACAAACGCGAAGCCCTGGTGGCCACGGTGTTTGACTTGCAAGTGGCCAACTACGGCGTAGCACGCGGACTTCCAGGCGAACTCGCCGCCAAAGACTTCAACGACGACACCCCTTACACCCCCGCCTGGCAAGAGCGCATCACCGGCACGCCGCGTGAGCAACTCATTACCGTTGCACGTCAGTTTGCCGAGAACGCCGACAAGACACATGGCAAATCCATGGTCATCATCGGTGCGGCCATGAACCACTGGTACCACGCCGACATGAACTACCGCGGCGTCATCAACATGTTGATGATGTGCGGGTGTATCGGCCAATCCGGCGGCGGCTGGGCGCACTATGTGGGTCAGGAAAAACTCCGTCCTCAAACCGGCTGGACGGCGCTGGCCTTTGCACTCGACTGGGTGCGCCCACCCCGGCAAATGAATGGCACCAGCTTTTTCTACGCCCACACCGACCAGTGGCGCTACGAAAAACTGGGCATGGACGAAGTGCTCTCGCCCTTGGCTGACAAAAAGCTCTATGGCGGCAGCATGATCGACTACAACGTGCGTGCCGAACGCATGGGCTGGTTGCCGTCGGCACCGCAACTCAAGACCAACCCATTCCAGGTGGTCAAGGACGCAGAAGCCGCCGGCATGAGCCCGGTAGACTACACCGTCAAAAGCCTGAAGGACGGCTCATTGGCCATGAGTTGCGAAGACCCAGACCACCCCAACAACTGGCCGCGCAATATGTTTGTGTGGCGCTCCAACATTTTGGGCTCCAGTGGCAAGGGCCATGAATACTTCCTCAAACATTTGCTCGGCACCACCCACGGCGTGCAGGGCAAAGACTTGGGCGCCGACGAAGCCAAACCCACCGAGGTGGTATGGCACAAGGAAGCACCTGAAGGCAAATTGGACCTCGTGGTCACGCTTGACTTTAGGATGAGCACCACCTGCTTGTACTCTGACATCGTGCTGCCCACTGCCACCTGGTACGAGAAAAACGACCTTAATACGAGCGACATGCACCCGTTCATCCACCCGCTCTCGACGGCGGTGGACCCCGCTTGGCAGTCACGTAGCGACTGGGATATTTACAAAGGTTTCGCCAAAAAATTCAGCGAACTCTGTGTCGGTCATTTGGGGGTTGAGCGCGAAATGGTGTTGACACCACTGATGCACGACACGCCTGCTGAATTGGCCCAGCCCTTCGGCGTGCAAGACTGGAAAAAGGGCGAGATTGATCTCATCCCAGGCAAAACCGGCCCCAACATGGCCGTGGTGGAACGCGACTACCCCAATGTCTACAAACGCTTCACGGCGCTTGGCCCCCTGCTCAACAAGATGGGCAACGGCGGCAAAGGCATCGGCTGGAATACACAACTTGAGGTCAAACAACTCGGCGAACTCAATGGCTTGGTGACCGAAGAAGGTGTGACCTGTGGCATGCCCAAGATTGAGACCGACATTGACGCTTGCGAAGTCATTTTGCAACTCGCCCCTGAGACCAATGGCACGGTGGCGGTCAAAGCCTGGAAGGCGCTGGGCAAGCAAACCGGACTGGACCACACGCACCTGGCGATCTACCGCGAAGACGAAAAAATTCGTTTTAGGGATATTCAGGCGCAACCCCGCAAGATCATCAGCTCCCCCACCTGGAGCGGTATTGAGTCGGAGACTGTGTCCTACAACGCGGGCTACACCAACGTGCACGAGTCGATCCCATGGCGCACCCTCACCGGTCGCCAGCAGTTTTACATGGATCACCCGTGGATGACTGCATTTGGTGAAGGCTTCAGCAGCTACCGTCCGCCTGTTGATTTGAAAACCACCGTTGGTATTCAAAACATCAAGCCCAATGGCCACAAGGAAATTGCGCTCAACTTCATCACACCGCACCAAAAGTGGGGCATTCACTCCACCTACAGTGACAACCTGATGATGCTCACCCTGAACCGAGGCGGCGCTGTGATTTGGCTGAGTGAAGACGACGCCAAATCAGTCGGCATCGAAGACAACGACTGGGTTGAACTTTTCAACATCAACGGCGCCATTGCCGCCCGCGCCGTGGTCAGCCAGCGTGTCAACAACGGCATGGTCATGATGTACCACGCCCAAGAAAAAATCGTCAACGTGCCAGGGTCTGAGATCACCGGCACACGCGGCGGCATTCACAACTCAGTCACCCGCATTGTGCTTAAGCCCACCCACATGATTGGCGGCTACGCACAGTTCAGCTACGGCTTTAACTACTACGGAACCATCGGCACCAACCGCGATGAGTTTGTGGTAGTTCGCAAGATGAACAAAGTGGACTGGCTCGATGACGAACCCAGCTCAACCGAATCCCAAGCCTAAGGAGAAAAAAATGAAAATACGCGCACAAATAGGCATGGTTTTAAACCTGGACAAGTGCATTGGTTGCCACACTTGCTCAGTCACCTGCAAAAACGTCTGGACCAGCCGTCCAGGTATGGAATACGCTTGGTTCAACAACGTCGAGACCAAGCCTGGCATTGGTTACCCCAAAGAATGGGAAAACCAGGACAAGTGGAATGGCGGCTGGATTCGCAAAGCCAATGGCAAGATTGAGCCCCGTCAGGGCGCCAAGTGGAAGCTGCTCATGCGCATCTTCGCCAATCCCAACATGCCCGAGATTGACGACTACTACGAGCCCTTCACTTTCGATTACGACCATCTTCAGTCGGCTCCTGAATCAAAAGCGCCCCCAACCGCACGCCCACGCAGCCTGATCACGGGCAAGCGCATGGAAAAAATTGTCTGGGGTCCCAACTGGGAAGAAATTCTGGGCGGAGAGTTCTCGAAACGCAGCAAAGACAAAAACTTTGATGACATCCAAAAGGACATCTACGGCCAGTTTGAAAATACATTCATGATGTATTTGCCACGCCTGTGTGAGCACTGCCTGAACCCTGCTTGTGTGGCGAGCTGCCCTTCGGGCTCCATCTACAAACGCGAAGAAGACGGCATTGTGCTCATTGACCAGGACAAGTGCCGTGGTTGGCGCATGTGCGTCAGCGGATGCCCTTACAAAAAGATTTACTACAACTGGAAATCTGGCAAGGCTGAAAAGTGCATCTTCTGCTACCCCCGCATTGAAGCCGGTCAACCCACCGTCTGCAGTGAAACCTGCGTCGGTCGCATTCGTTACCTGGGCGTTCTTTTGTATGACGCAGACCGCATTCAGGAAGCCGCCAGCGTGGAGCATGATCGCGACCTGTACCAGGCCCAGCTCGACATCTTCCTGAACCCGAATGACCCAGCAGTCATCGAGCAAGCACGCATTGACGGCATTCCTGACAAATGGATGGAAGCCGCCCGCAAGAGCCCGGTGTACAAAATGGCCGTGGACTGGAAAGTGGCCCTGCCCCTGCACCCCGAGTACCGCACGCTGCCCATGGTTTGGTATGTGCCGCCCCTCTCGCCGATCAGTGCAGCAGCCAACGCTGGGCACATCGGCATCAACGGCGAGATACCAGACGTCAAACAGTTGCGGATCCCGGTCAAGTACCTGGCCAACCTGCTCACGGCGGGCGACACCCAACCGGTGGAGCGTGCGCTGGAGCGCATGCTGGCCATGCGCGCCTACCAGCGTGAAAAGCATGTCGATGGACGCATCAACACCGCAGCGCTGGATCAGGTCCAAATGAGCCAGAAAGACGTCGAAGAGATGTACCACGTCATGGCGATTGCGAACTACGAAGACCGCTTTGTCATCCCAAGCACGCACCGCGAGTACGCTGAGAATACCTTTGATATGCGCGGTGGCTGCGGCTTCTCGTTTGGCAACGGTTGCTCAGATGGCGCCACTGAAACCAGCTTGTTTGGCAGCAGCAAACGCCGCACCATTCCTATCAAGGCGGGAGTCTAAATCATGGCCTTACCCAACGCCTCCATGAGCCTGCGCGTGTTGGCCCGCCTGCTGGCCTACCCCGACGCTGAACTGCGCAGCCAGTTGCCCGACCTGCGCCAAGCCCTGCAGGAAGACAAGGTTGTCAAAGGCGCCCGCTTGGCCGAGCTCAACGCGCTGATGACCCACCTGGCAGGTGGCGACGCGCTTGAGAATGAAGCCGACTACGTTCAGATTTTTGACCGGGGCCGTGCCACGTCCTTGCATCTCTTTGAGCACGTACACGGCGACTCCCGCGAGCGCGGTCCGGCCATGATTGACCTGACGCAAACCTACGAGAAAGCCGGGCTCTTTTTAGGCCCAGATGAAATGCCGGACTATCTGCCCGTGGTGCTTGAATTTGTGTCCACCCAGCCCGCCGTGGAAGCCCGTGCTTTCCTGGGTGAAATGGCCCACATTTTTAACGCCATTTTCAGCGCGCTGGACAAGCTAGACAGTGCCTACGGCAGCGTCATCGGTGCCCTCTTGGAGATCGCCGGTGAAACGGCCCATGCGGTCAAAGTCACACCTGATGAGCCTGTGGACGCCACTTGGGAAGAACCTGTTGTTTTTGATGGCTGCTCTACCAAGGGGCAGGCCAAACCCGGTGACGCCCAACCCATGCACTTTGTCAAACAGGTAGCGACTGCCTCTAGCGCCAAGATGGCAACAACACAAGGAGTAACCCCATGAATGCCCTCGATAATTTTCTGTTTGGCCTGTACCCTTATATCGCCCTCACCGTATTCTTACTGGGCAGCCTGATCCGCTTTGACCGCGACCAATACACCTGGAAAAGTGACTCATCGCAGCTGCTCAAAGCGGGGCAATTGCGGGTGGGCAGCAACCTGTTTCATATCGGTGTCCTGTTCCTGTTTTTTGGCCACTTCTTTGGCATGTTGACCCCTCACTTTGTGTACGAGTCCTTCATCAGTGCAGGCAACAAGCAAGTGATGGCGATGGTCTCAGGCGGAGTGGCCGGTGTGCTGGGCTTTATCGGTGTCACCGTGCTCTTGCACCGCCGCTTGTTTGAGCCACGTATTCGCATCAACTCCAAAACCAGCGACATTGTTTTGCTGATCTTGTTGTGGCTGCAACTGGCCTTGGGCCTGGCCACCATTCCCTTGTCTGCACAGCATCTGGATGGCAGCATGATGATGAAACTGGCAGGCTGGGCACAACACATTGTGACGTTTCAGGCAGGTGCGCCTGAGTTATTGGCTGAAGCAGGTTGGATTATTAAAATGCACATGTTCTTGGGCATGAGTATTTTCTTCATCTTCCCGTTTACGCGTCTGGTTCATGTGTGGAGTGGCTTTGGTGCGGTGGCCTATTTGGTTCGGCCTCACCAGGTGGTTCGCTCGCGCCGCTTGAATGTGCCGGCAGGTCAAAACCAACCTCGCCGCCCCGGCTCTGGTGTTTAAGGAACTAAGCATGGAAACCACCACCCTCGCCCCTATCGCCAGCATCAATGGTGTGGCGCTTAACACTGAAAACGACATCTTGAGTGCCGACGATCTCCGCCAGCGGGCCTACTCAGAGCTGTTGCGCCAAGCGGCCAAAGCCAGCGGTTTGCTCGCGGCCGATGATGCCCCTGCTACAGATGGCGTTTTGAGCGAAGAAGCCTCCAGCGCCATTGAAGCCTTGCTGGAAAAAACGCTGCTCATTCCTGAACCCTCAGAAGAGGCGTGCCAGCGCCACCATGCCGCCAATGTGGCAACCTACAGCACCGGTGAGCGCCTGAACGTGCGCCACATCCTGTTTGCAGTCACGCAAGGGGTCGATGTGGTGGCCCTGCGCAACCGCGCTGAAACCACGCTGCTGGATGTCCGCTGCCACGATGGCAAAAACCAGGAAGATAGCTTTGCAAAATCAGCCAGCACCCTGTCCAACTGCCCCAGCGGCGCCGAGGGCGGCAGCTTGGGATGGCTCACCGCTGCAGACTGCGCGCCAGAGTTTGCCAAAGAACTTTTTGGCCATATTGAGGTGGGCGTTTTACCCCGCTTGGTACACAGTCGGTTTGGCTTGCATGTGGTGGAGGTTCTGGAGCGCGTGCCCGGTATGGCGCAAGCCTATGACGCCGTGCGCGGCGCCGTGGCGATGTCGCTTCGCCAAAAAACTTATGTCACCGCGCTGCGCCAGTACTTGAGTCTTCTGGCTGGTGAAGCCACTGTCGTGGGTGTGGACCTAGAGGCGTCTGAAACACCGCTGGTGCAGTAGGATTTTTGTAGGAATTTGCCCTGTGCCTGATGAACTTTTAGCGCGAATCCGTCGGTTTCATGACCATACCTTTCCCGGCGTTCAAGAACATTTTGAGAGCTTGGTCCGAGATGGTCAGCACCCGACTATTTTATTTATCGGGTGTTCAGACTCCCGCCTGGTTCCTTACCTCTTGACAGGCACCGGCCCCGGCGAATTGTTTTTGGTGCGCAACGTGGGGGCCTTTGTGCCACCTTATGACGGATCGGCGGGCTACCACGGCACCTCGGCCGCTATTGAGTTTGCGGTGTTAAACCTGAAAGTGTCGCGCATTATTGTTTGCGGCCACAGCCATTGTGGTGGCATTCGCGCCTTGTATGAAGAGGTTGATCCCCGCGCCAAAAATCTGGCCGCTTGGCTAGAGCTGGGGCGTGAAGCCGCACTGCCCGTGCAAGTCACGCCCGAAGCCTTGCGCCGCACCGAACAGCGCGCTGTGGTGCTTCAACTGGAGCGCCTCATGGGCTACCCCATGGTGCGCGAACAGGTGGAGCTAGGCGCCGTGACCTTGCACGGCTGGCACTACGTGATTGAAGAGGGTGAGGTGCATGTGTTTGATGTGAAGCTGGGGGAATTTATTCCCGCCTCCAGTGCATCCCACAGTGGCACAGGGCCCTACATAGCCCATGAAGATGCAATGTCCACACCCATCTTCAACGAGATTGACGAGAGCTATGCCAGCCCGAGCACAGCCAAAGCTGCCGGGCTCATTTCGAAGTCTTAGCTCAACATCACCGGACGACCTTCCCGGTCAAAGGGGATGTACGAACCCAAGGTGCCCGCCTTGATGGCTTCCACCATTTTTTGCAATTGTTTCTCAGCTGCTTCGCTGCTGGGTTGAGTGCCATCGTTGCTGGACATCGCAGCGGCGAAAACAATTTTCCAAGGCTTGCCAAACTCAAGCGACTCTTTGACCAGGTCAGCGAATGAGTTGAGTTCTTGCGGCGTTTTATCAACGCACATCATGGGTACCAAGGCACCGCCATCGCCGTTTAAAAACTGTGCCCTTTGCGCCACAGTGCTGTCATCGGGCAGTTCGGCGCCGGCAAATACAAAAAGTAAGCGTTGTGGTTCAGGCTGTTGACGGGCAGCTTGTAGCAAATCATCAAAACTGGAAATATTCATGGTTAAAGCATTCTTTATTGTGTAACTGGGTTCAATGAACATTATCTGTGCTCTAAATAGACAACTCTAAATATGAACCCTGCTGAATTTATTGTTCAGCCCATTCTTGCTTCAAGTCAATGAAAGTCAGACGCTCGACTCGTAACATCTTTGAAATTTCAGGAAAAAGCATGTCGCAAAAAACGTCACCTCAATCAAATAAAGATAAGACTACGGTCACCCCTTTGATGCCCCAGCAGATTAGCGAAGAAGTGCTGCTTGAAAAGTACAGCAAAGGATCAGAAAAAACTATTCTTGATGTCAATCGACGCGTGGCACGGGCTTTAGCCAAGGTTGAAACACCCGCCCATCAAGCCAAATGGGAGTCTAAATTTTTAGACGTTCTGCAGAACGGTTTTTTACCTGCAGGGCGCATTCAATCAGCTGCGGGCACTGACCTGGCCGCCACACTTATTAATTGCTTTGTTCAACCGGTAGGCGACTCCATCTCACACCTGGAAGACGGCCACCCCGGCATTTACACCGCTCTCACTGAAGCGGCCGAAACCATGCGGCGCGGTGGTGGCGTGGGCTATGACTTCTCGCGCATTCGCCCCCGTGGTGCCTGGGTGGGCAGCACGCAAAGCAGTGCCTCCGGCCCGGTCAGTTATATGCGCGTGTTTGACCGCTCATGCGAAACCGTTGAATCGGCGGGCGCACGACGTGGCGCACAAATGGGCGTCTTGCGTTGCGACCACCCGGACATCGAAGAGTTCATCCATGCGAAAGACACCGGTGATTTGAAAAATTTCAATATTTCCGTTGGCATCAGTGACGCGTTTATGGAAGCCGTTCAAAAAGATGGCGAGTTCACCCTGCTCCACCGCGCCGAGCCAGGCACCGCGCAAAAAGAAGCTGGCGCCTATCAGGTGAAGGAAAGCGGATTATGGATTTACCGCAAACTGCAAGCACGCGACTTGTGGGACCAAATCATGCGCTCCACCTACGACCACGCTGAACCGGGCGTCTTGTTTTTAGACCACATCAACCGCGACAACAACCTCTCTTATTGCGAAACCATAGCCACCACCAATCCTTGCGCCGAGCAGCCGCTCCCCCCATACGGATGCTGCTGCTTGGGCTCGATCGACCTGACGCGTTTTATTCAAAACCCGTTTGAAGCCCATGCCCGGTTTGACGAAGTTGCATTTTCCGACTTGGCCCGCGTTGCCACCCGCATGCTGGACAACGTACTCGACGTCACCTTTTGGCCCTTGCCACAACAGCAGGAGGAAGCCCGCAGCAAGCGCCGTGTCGGCTTAGGCTTTACCGGCTTGGGTGACGCGCTGGTCATGCTGAACCTGCGCTACGACACACCAGAAGCGCGCACCATGGCCGGCAAAATTTCCGAATTGATGCGCGACACGGCCTATGACGCCTCGGTTGAACTCGCCATTGAGCGCGGTGCCTTTCCCTTGTTTAATGCCGACCTTTACCTGAGCGGTCAAACCTTTGCTTCGCGCTTGCCTGCAGCCCTCAAGGAGCGCGTGCGCACCCACGGGTTGCGCAACTCGCACCTGCTCTCCATTGCGCCTACCGGAACCATCAGCTTGGCCTTTGCCGACAATGCCAGCAACGGCATTGAACCCCCCTTTAGCTGGACCTACACCCGCAAAAAACGCATGCCCGATGGCAGCTTCAAGGAATATGCGGTGGAAGACCACGCCTGGCGTTTGTACCGTCATCTGTTTGGAGAAAAAGTAGCGCTGACGCCCGCTTTTGTCACCGCCCTTGAAATGAGCGCCCAAGCCCACGAAGCCATGGTGGCTGCGGTGGCTCCATTCATTGACACCGCTATTTCCAAAACCGTCAATGTGCCGGCCGACTACCCTTATGAAGACTTCCAGCATTTGTACATGGAAGCGTGGCAATCCGGCTTGAAAGGCCTGGCCACCTACCGCCCCAACGCTATTTTGGGCTCCGTGTTGAGCCTCACACCCTCGTCAACAGCAACCGTTCCAGCAGCAGCTTCTGCGAGCCCCCTGCAAGTCGAAGGTGCCAATCAGCGCCTCGCGCTGGCTCGACTGCCTGCACCCGTCTTGTCCTCTCTTCGCTGGCCCAGCCGCCCCGAGCTGCCGGCTGGCAACCCGGCTTGGACGTTTATGGTTCACCACCCCTTTGGTGACTTTGCACTTTTTGTGGGTGAACTGGCAGGCGACGATGGCGGTGCACCCAGGCCTTTTGAAGTGTGGGTGAACGGCACCGACCAGCCCCGCGGCTTGGGCGCCTTGTCCAAAACCCTGTCCATGGATTTGCGCGCCAATGACCCCGCCTGGCTGCAACTCAAGCTAGACGCGCTGGCCACCGTGGCGGAAGAGCACTCGTTTGAGATGCCCTTCCCGCCGCATGGGGAACTTCGTTTATTCCCAGGCGTTGTGGCGGCCACAGCGGCCGTCATTCGTTGGCGCTGCGACCAACTCAAAGCCTTGCCCGGTGGAGACGCCCCGGTATCAACGCCCGTGATGGACGCCATGTTCAGCCGGGGTGAGCCGCAAACCGGCCCTTCCGGCACGTTGGCCTGGTCGGTGGATGTGGACAACCCTGCCACCGGGGAAGCCTTCACAGTCACGCTCAAGGAAGTCAACCTGCAAGGCCATGACGGCGCTGTGGTCACCCGTCCCTGCTCGGTGGGCTTCTCAGGCAACTACCCGCGCGCGCTAGACGGCTTGGCCCGCCTGCTGTCACTCGATATGCGAGTGATCGACCCCGCCTGGATCGGCATGAAGTTGCGCAAACTGCTCAACTACGCCGAGCCCCTGGGCCACTTTATGGCCTTTGTGCCGGGCCTGACCCACGGGGAGCGCCGCCAGCAAACCTGGCCGTCCACCGTGGCCTACATTGCGCGCCTCATCATTCACCGCTACGCCATGCTGGGCGTGCTCAACGAAGAAGGTTTTCCACTGCGCGACATGGGCGTGCTCGATGCGCCAAAAAACACCACCGCCCCCACTACCATGGCCGGCAAAGTGTGCCCTGAATGCGGCAACCCCACGGTGATTCATAAAGACGGCTGTGATTTTTGTACGGCTTGTGGGTATGTTGGGCAGTGCGGGTGAGCGAGCGAAGATGATGGCTTCCCGCCTACGCGGGAATGACGAGGGGGCGTGGGAATGACGAAGGAGCGCTGGGGCGTCAACTCCCGGTTAATCCACCAAACGACTACTCACAAACTCCCTGAACACCTGCATCACCGGCAACTCGGTGCGCCCGACCAGAGTGACGATCGCGAGGCGAGCGCCTGATCGAAAGGGGGGATTCATGGCCAGCTCTTGCAGTGTGCCGTTGGCAAGACCTTGGCGAGCAGCGCCCAAAATACCCAGATAAATTGCATCGGTCTGACTCACGGTGTCAATCAGGCTGGCAATGTCTTCGCATTGCAAAGAGGTCATTTGCGCCGGGTTGGCCTTGGGGCCGTAATGCTCCACCATGATGCGGGCCACCTCCTGCGACAAAGGCGATGAGGCCACGGGGTAATCGAGCACCGACTCAAACGGTACGCCGTCTGGATGCCGGCTCAAAATCGGGTGCCCCTGGCGACAGACAAAACCAGCACGCATTTCCACCGTATGCGTGATGTTCAGGTCAGACGCAGCCACCAGTCGCCGTACATCCACCACCAAGACATCAAGCTGGCGCTCACGCAGTTGCATGAGTTGCAATTCGGTCGAACCCCGCGACACCGACACATGCACCGTGGGATGGTGCACCGCCATGTATTGCAACCACGGCGTCATCAGCATCACGCCCGGCCCCGAGCCGAGGCCCACGCGCAAGCTGCCCAAACCGCCCTGCTGAAACAGCGCTGCGCCTTGCTTGAGCTCTTGCGCCTCATGCACGATGCGCCGGGCCCGCTCCAAAACAAAAATACCCAAAGGCGTCAACTCATTCTTCTTGCCAACGCGGTCCACCAACGGCCCGCCCAACTCATCTTCAAGCCCCTGAATGCTGCGGCTCAGCGCCGACTGGGTGATGTGCAGCTTTTCAGCCGCCCGACTGAATGAGCCGGTCTCGGCCAAGGCCAGCCAGTGGGCCAGATGTTTGAGGTTCATATATTCTTAAAACGAATACTTATCAGGAAAATAATTCATTGGACACATCATAGGCCGCTTTTTACTATCGGTCTCGGTAGTTCAATTTTTTCCATTCCTAACCCAATTTGGAGTCAAGCACATGACGACCTCTCGCCTTTTAAAACATTTGATCGCCGCCAGCCTGACCGGTCTGGTGCTGACCCAAGCCGCTGTGGCGCAAACATTCCCCGCCAAGCCCGTCAACCTGATGGTGCCCTACCCCGCAGGCGGCTTGTCGGACGTGATTGCCCGCATGGTCAACGTGCCGCTGGGCAAGCAGTTGAACCAGCCCGTGATCATCGAAAACCTGGGTGGTGCCAGCGGTGCCATTGCGGCGCAAAAAGTGCTGAGCGCCCCAAGCGACGGTTACTACTTGTTCCAAGGCTCGCCCAATGAGCTGATTTTGTCGCCCTTGGCCAATGCGGCGGTCAAACTCAAGAGCGAAGACTTCCGTCTGGTGCAAATCGTGGCCTCGGCCCAAATCGCATTTTTGGCCCGCAAAGACATTCCCGCCAACACGGTGGATGAGCTGCTGGACTACGCCCGCAAAATGGCCAAAGAAGGCAAACCCCTCACCTACGCCTCGGTCGGCCATGGCTCGTTCTACCACTTGCTGGGCGAGAAATTATCCAAAGACACCGGCATCGAGATGATTCATGTGCCTTACAAAGGGATGGCGCCCGCCAACCAAGACATCATCGGTGGACAGGTTGACATTTTTCTGGCCCCGTTTGGCAAGAGTTACACCGACTTGGCCAAAGACGGACGTCTCAAAATTTTGGCCATGCTGAACAAAGAGCGCCTGGAAGGACTCAAAAACATCCCAGTCATCTCTGAAAACAAGCAGCTCAAAAACTTTGAATTCAGTATCTGGGCTGGCTATTTCGTCAAGAAAGACACCCCAGAAGCCATCGTGCAGACCCTGCACAAGGCGCTGACCGAAACACTGAATGACGCTGGTGTGCGCCACGGCTTGGAGCTCAACAGCCAACTGATCGCAAAACCCTTGCCCTTGACCGATTTGAACAAGGTTTATGCCGACGGCATCGCCCAGTTCCGGGGCATCGCCAAGTCGATCAACCTGCAACCTCAATAATCTAACAGGCCCGCCATGAACGCACCCCGGGAAGCTTTTATGCACGACAAAATCCAGGCTTTACAGCTTGACGCACCAGCCTTCATCGCGGTGCGCCGTGATATTCACCAACACCCCGAAATGGGGTTTAAAGAAGTTCGCACCAGCGAGCTCGTTGCTGAGAAGCTGAGCGCCTGGGGCTATGAAGTCACACGCGGACTGGGGGGCACCGGCTTGGTCGGGCAGCTTAAAAAAGGCTCGGGTAAGGCCTCCATCGGCATTCGTGCCGACATGGATGCGCTCCCTATTGACGAGGCCACCGGCCTGCCCTACACCAGTTGCCACGCCGGCATCATGCACGCCTGCGGCCATGACGGCCACACCGCCATGCTGCTGGCGGCGGCCCAACACATCGCCGAAAAGGGCGAATTTTCGGGCACCGTCAACCTGATTTTTCAACCCGCTGAAGAAGGCTTGGGCGGGGCCAAAAAGATGATGGAAGACGGCCTGTTTAAGCAATTTCCGTGCGACGCCATCTTTGCCATGCACAACATGCCTGGTCACCCGCAAGGCCACCTGGTCTTGCGTGACGGCCCGGCCATGGCGTCCTCGGACAACGTGAGCATCACCTTGCACGGCAAGGGCGGGCATGGCGCCATGCCACACCTATCGGCTGACCCGGTGGTGGCCGGTTCGGCTATTGTCATGGGCTTGCAAAGCATCGTGGCGCGCAATATTGACCCGCAGCAAATGGCCATCATCACCGTGGGCGCGTTCAACGCAGGGGTTGCCAACAACGTCATCCCGCAAACGGCCAACCTCAAACTCAGCGTGCGCTCGCTCGACCGAGAGGTGCGCACCTTGCTCAAAAAACGCATCATCGAACTGGTGAATGCGCAGGCACAAAGCTACGGCGTAACAGCCGAGATTGACTACCAATCGGGCTACCCGGTGCTGGTCAACCCGATCGACCAGACTGACTTTGCCCGCGCCGTGGCCGAAGAATTGGTGGGCCCTGAGCGCGTGGTGCGCCAAGGCCCGGCCCTCACGGGCAGTGAAGACTTTGCCTTCATGCTTGACGCCGTACCTGGCAGCTATCTGTTAATCGGCAACGGTGACGGCGCCAGCGGCGGCCACGGGGCCTGCATGGTGCACAACCCCGGCTACGACTTCAACGACGACAACGTTGCCATTGGCGCGGCCTATTGGGCTTTGCTGGTGGAGCGGTTTTTGCCGACCAAGGCCTGAAGCCTTTAGTCCCGCACCACTAAAACCGGGCATTTGGTGTGGGACAGCACGGCTTGTGTGACGCTGCCCAGCACCAGCTTTTCTAGCCCACTGCGGCCGTGGGAGCCCATGACGATCAGGTCGGCTTGTCTGGATTCGGCGGCTTGCACCACCCCGCGCCAAGCGGCGTGGGCTTCGACCACTTCGGTTTCCACGGCCACGCCTGCGGCCTCAAATTGGGTTTTGGCGGTTTTGATGGCCGCGTTGGCCTCGGCGGTGGCGGCGCTTAAATACTCAGCCTGCCCATAGGCAAAGTCGGTGCCGACGCCAGTGAAGGGATAGGGGTCGATGACAAAAATGGCGCTGACTCGGCTGTCAAATTTTTGCGCCAGACCAATGGCTTTTTCTACGGCCAACTGAGAGGTTGATGAGCCATCAACCGGGACAAGAATGTGTTTGAACATGGTGAAATCTCCTCTGCTAAAACCCCAGTGTCTGCCCAGTTCCCCTTGCAAACCTTGACCTTCATCAACTCAGATCCTGTCTGCCTGAAAAGCCGCGGCCCGCAAGGTGATGACCAGCGTGTCGCGGTGCCCATCTGTCGCGTCAGGCGTGAGGGGTTGTATCGGGGTGGATTCGTGAATGACGCGGGCATCGTCAAGCAGCAACACCGACCAGGGCTCACTCAGGGTGAAGCGCTGCCCGTTGGGTCCGTCAGCCTCAAACACCCGGGTTTCGCCGCCTTTGACGCCAGCGCGGGCCACCATGAACACCGCCACCATGTCCACACCGTCCCGGTGCGCGCCCTCGGGCGTGGGGCGGCCAATGCCGTCAGTGGTGTCAATGCGAAACTGGTGCGCCTCCACAAACCACGGCTTGTCGCCCTTTAAAGCAGAGCAAACATGTCCCAACCAAAGTAACAAGTTCGGCCATGCCGGTTGCGACACCAAATCTGGCGACATCGACTCAAACAGGCGCTCCATGCCGCCATGCAGGGCGTTGTACTCAAGCGGCTGCCAATGCGCCCGGTGCGGCATTTGGGTAACTTGCCCGCCGTCCACCACAAAGCAGGAATGCCGACGCCGACGGTAACGACCTCCATCTTTTAGAAATTGGTCAGGCGGGAGATCAGTCCAATAAGGCGTCAGAGTGGCCAAGGATTCAGGCGAACAAGCCGCCAAAGCATGCACGCTTGAGGCATTTAAAACACTGTAGCCCTGCAGAAGAAGTACATCATCCAATGTGGAAAGATCAAGCAAGACAGGAGGAGAAAACGTGGTGGTCATGGGAGCGTAACAGGGCAGTTTTTTCAATATTTCATGACATTCGTCAAGCCAGAAAAGTGTGAATATTTGTATTCTTCATCCACTTTTATTGGGGAACCTCATTATGTCCACACTTCAATGGTCAGAGTCGCTGGTACTGGGCTTGCCCTTCATGGACGACACCCATGAGGAATTTGTCGATTTACTGGCACAAGTAGTCAAGTCAACCGACAACGAATTGCTCGCCAAATGGCAGACATTGATTGAGCATACCGACCTGCATTTTGGTCAGGAAGACCGGTGGATGCAGAACACCCGGTTTTCCTCAAGCAACTGCCATTCGATGCAGCACAAGGTTATTTTGCAAGTCATGCGTGAAGGAGATCAACGGGGTAAAAATGGCGAATTGGGCGTGGTGCGCCAAATGGCCTATGAGCTCGGCCTGTGGTTTCCTCAGCATGCCCAAAGCATGGATGCTGCTTTGGCCCTGCACCTGCGCAGTGTCGGTTTTGATGCCGCCACGGGCCAGGTTCACGCCCCGGAGTCTTTGCCAGAAGAAGAGATCCATGGCTGCGGTGGCGCGACCTGCTCCAGCCCAGCACCCAGACCAATGACAACGTCAGCCAGTTTTGCAGCCTGAAGTCGTCGTTGCGCCAGCGCTCCCCACGCTACACCACCTGCCCTATGAGGATGTTCAGGCGCTAATCACCGGCACGCTGTTTGTTGCCTTGGGGGTGGTGATGTTTGGCCACTCTGGCTTATTGACCGGGGGCACGGCGGGCATTGCATTTTTGATTCACTACGCCACGGGTTGGAATTTTGGCCTCGTCTTTTTTCTGATCAACCTGCCCTTTTATGGCTTGGCGTTGAAGCGCATGGGCAAAGCTTTCACCTTGAAAACCTTTGCGGCGGTGGGTTTGTTGTCGGTGTTTGTGAATGTGTTTCCCGGACTGCTTCAGTTCCAGACCTTGTCTGCCCCTTTTGCGGCGGTGTTGGGCGGCTTGCTGATGGGCGCGGGGATGTTGATGCTGTTTCGCCACCGGGCCAGCTTGGGCGGGTTTAATGTGCTGGTGCTGTATTTGCAGGATCGTTTTGGCTGGCGGGCGGGCCGCATTCAAATGGGCTTTGACTGCGCGATTGTGCTGGGCTCTTTTGCCGTGGTGGACTGGCAGCACATCGCTCTCTCCGTCCTGGGCGCGGTCATTATGAACCAAACCTTGGCCACCAACCACCGAACCGGGCGTTACATCACACTCTAGGTGCTATTTAAATAATAGCTGGTTAAGCACGCATTCAGACGCTTATAAACCTATTACTTATAAACCTCCCTCAATCAACCAGCGTCGCGTACACCAGGTTTCTGAACAACAGACGGTAGTACTCGCGCTGGTTGGGCGCCTGCAACATGAGGGTGGCGCAGAGGTCTTCCTGGGGGTCAATAAAGAAGGTAGTGCCGGCCATGCCGCCCCAAAAATAAGACCCCACCGAACCTGGCGTCGTGGCTACACCTTGGTGTTTGCGCACCGCAAAGCCCAAGCCGAAGCCGTGGCCTTCGGGCAGCAAGGCACGCGAGGCGGGGCTAAACACCGGAATCTCACCAAGGTGGTCGGCGGTCATGAACTCAACCGTGCGGGGGCCAAGCAGACGCACACCGTCTAGTTCGCCTTTGTTGAGCATGAACTGCATGAACCGGGCGTAATCCGTGGCGGTAGAGGCCAGCCCGCCGCCGCCCGACTCCAGCGCGGGTTGCTCGCGCAAGTCAATCACACGCATTTGCACGCCGCCCTCGGGGTCACGGGCAAAGGGTTCGGCGATACGGGCGTGGTCTTTTTCGGGCACTGAAAAACCGGTATCCACCATGCCCAGCGGTTTGAAAATGTGCTCGGCCAAGTAGTCACCCAGCGTTTGCCCACTGACCACCTCCACCACGCGACCCAGCACGTCGGTAGCGCGGCCATATTCCCAGGCGCTGCCGGGCTCAAACATCAAGGGCAAAGCGGCTAATTCATGAGAAAACTCTGCATTCGTGCGGTCACGGGAGCCAATGCGGGCCTGCGCATATTGCCGCTGCGCCGGGGCACTGCCCATGAATTCATAGGTCAAGCCCGCTGTGTGGCGCAACAAATCTTGCACCGTGGCGTTTTGCCGAACGTCTTGCAAGTGCACCGCGCCATCCACCAGCGTAGCCACTTTTTGACGCGCATATTCAGGCATGTACTTGGCCACGGGGTCGCTCAGCAGCAACTTGCCTTGTTCCATCAGCATCAGTACCGCCACCGAGACGATGGGCTTGGTCATGGAGTAGATACGAAAAATGGCATCGAGCGCCATGGGACTTGGGGTGGCCGTGTCGGGATCACGCGCGCCCAGGCTCTCAAACAAAGCGACTTTGCCGTGGCGGGCAATCAAGACCACGGCACCCGGCAGGCGCTGGCGGTCCACCTCAGACTGCAGCACCGACATCAATTGCGCTGTGCGTTCAGGGCACAAGCCCAGTTCGGCAGGCGAGGCGGTGGCCATATTTTTTGGCGGTTTGTGTTTTGCGTGGGTCATGGCAGTTTTAGCTCAGTGTGGCGCCGTAGCGCTGGCGGGCCAGGGCGGCACCAGCGGCCAGTGCTTCCAGTTTTTTAAGCGCAATGTCGCGGCTCATGGGCGCCAGGCCGCAATTGGTACAGGGAAACAATCTGTTTTTAGGCACAAACTGCAAGGCACGCCCGATGGTGTCGGCCACCTGCTCCGGGGTTTCCACCACGTCACTGGCCACGTTGATCACGCCCACCATCACGTCTTTGCCTTCGAGCAGCTTCATGAGCTCTGGGGGCACATGGGACTGGTAGCACTCCAGGCTAACTTGCTGAATGCTGCTTTTAGCCAGGGCCGGAAAGATGGCTTCGTACTGGCGCCACTCGTTGCCCAGGGTATCTTTCCAGTCCACATTGGCTTTGATGCCGTAGCCGTAGCAAATGTGAACGGCGGTGGTGCAGGTCAGGCCACGGGCGGCGCGCTCAAGGGCTTTGACACCCCAATCGGCGGCATCGGCCGTGTAGACATTGAAGGCGGGTTCGTCGAATTGAATGATGTCCACGCCATCCGCTTGCAGGGCCAGCGCTTCCTCGTTGAGCAACTCGGCAAACGCCATGGCCATGTCGATCTTGCTGCCATAAAAGCGGTCGGCCACGGTGTCCACAATGGTGAGCGGACCGGGCAAGGTGAATTTGAGCTTTTTGCTGGTGTGCGCCCGCGCCAGTTGCGCCTCAAAGGCGTGCACTCGGCCTTTGAGTTTGAGCGGGGCAATGACCTGGGGCACTTGGGCGTCATAACGGCCATTGCGAATGCCCATGGTGACTTTGTTTTCAAAATCAATGCCCTCGACCTGCTCCAGAAAGCCGTGCACAAAGTGTTGGCGCGACTGCTCGCCATCGCCAATGATGTCGAGCCCGGCGTCTTCCTGGGCCTTGATCCACAACAAAGTGGCATCGGCTTTGGCTTGCTGCAGCTCAGCGCCCTGCGCCTTCCACTGCGGCCAGAGTTTTTCGGTCTCGGAGAGCCAGGCGGGTTTGGGCAAGCTGCCCGCAATTGAGGTTTGAAACACGGATCGATCTCTCAAAAATTTAATGAAACAACAGGCGCTTAGGCTTTCTCGGCTTCCTGGAGTGTTCGCCACATGACTTTGCCGGCCCCACTTTTGGGCAGGGCTTCTACAAACTGCACCACGCGGGGCACTTTGTACACGGCCATATTGTCGCGGCACCAGTCGATGAGCTCTTGCTCGGTCACCAAATCCCGGTGGCTGGGCCGTAAAACAATGACCGCCTTGACCGACTCACCCCGGTAGGCATCCTGCGTGGCAATGATGCAGGCCTCTTGAATGGCAGGGTGCCTGAACATCAAAGCTTCTACCTCGGCCGGCCAGACCTTGAAGCCCGAGGCGTTGATCATGCGTTTGAGCCGATCGGTCAAAAAGAAATAGCCTTCCGCATCCACATGTCCCAAATCGCCTGAGCGGAAGAAGCGCTTGCCTTCCAGTTCAATAAAGGCGGCTTCGGTCGCATCCGGACGCTTCCAGTAGCCCTGAAACACCTCGGGGCCGTGCATGATGATTTCGCCCTGCTCGCCCACCGGCATCTCGGCCAGGGTGTCGGGGTCAATCACGCGGGCGTCCGTGCTCATGAACGGAATGCCCAGGCACTGCTGCTTGGGCGCATCGGGCGGGTTGCTGTGCGAAGGGGCAGCGGTTTCGGTCAGGCCGTAGCCCTCGATGTAGCGCAAGCCATATTGCTCAAACAGTCGCTGGGCCACCGCTTGCGGCATGGCGGCTCCACCACCGCCAATGTAGACCAAGCTGGTTAAATCAAAACTCGCAAAGTTGGGGCTGCCCAACAGGTCAATCACCATCGTCGGGATATTGGTCCAGTGCGTGACTTGCCAGCGCGAGATCAGGCGTCCGGCCAGTTCGCGGTCCCAGCGCGGCATCATGATGAGTGTGGCGCCCGCCCGGATGCTGGTGTGCATCAGGCTGACCATGCCGGTGATGTGAAACATGGGCACCACGCTCAGCACCACGTTTTCGGCTGAGCCATTGCCCCACAGACCGCTGGCAATGGCGTTGTGCATGATGCTGGCATGGGTATGCATGCAGCCCTTGGGCAGACCGGTGGTGCCACTGGTGTAGGGCAATATTGCTAAATCCGTCGGGCCCACGGTCTGCGCCGGGGCGTCACCCGTGGTTTGCAGGGCGGCTTCCCAGGTGTGTACTTGGCCGTCTTGCAAGGGGGGGAGCGCATGGCGCGTCATCAGCCAGTCGTTCCAGGCCTGGGGGGGCGCGTCATCGGGTGCGCAATCAGCATCAAATCCGTCGGTAAAGTGGGTCACGATCAGGTGCGCCAGACGCTGCGCTGGGGGCAGTGCATCGCTAGCACGGGCCAGTTCAGGCGCCAGGTCCGAGGTGGTCAAGGCCACTTTGGCATCCGGGTCAACGATGTAATGTTTGAGCTCTTCGGCGCGATTCATCGGGTTGACCGGCACCACCACGGCATTGGCCCGCAGAATGGCAAAGTGGGCAATCACCAATTGGGGGCAGTTTTGCATGCTGAGCACCACTCGATCACCCTTTTTGACACCCAAGCCATGCAGACAGGCCGCAAGCCGCTCTGCTTTTTGTAGCAATTGACTGTAAGTGAGCACGCGCCCAAAAAATACGATGGCAGTTTTGTGAGGGTAGCGGCGGGCACTGGTTTCCAGGTTGTCCCACAGCGCGGTCTCAGGCAAGGTGATGGCGTGGGGCAGGCGCTTGGGCCAAAACGGATAGTGAGCTCGGGGCCTTGCCTTTGCGGGGGCCACTGACGAATTGACAGACGATTCCATGAAACGATGCTCCTGATATTTAATCTATTTAGCCTAAGACCTGCAAGCGCCGAGAATACGAGACCTTGCGACCACTTGACACAAGCCCTTGTCCCGGGCGGGACGCGTATCAAACCCCGCCAATGCACCAAATTGGCGTTTAAGAACCACTTCCTCCCTCACAGTCGCAACGAAAGCTGGCACAAATCATGCTGATGCCTATATGAGCAGCCCTATTAGGTAATGAATAATTTGCATACATATAAAGAGTAAACCCCGATACAGATCACCCCTTGGTGCTGCTAAAGTCTGCATCCTGTAGTCGTAGCGTCATCGCGGCGCTACAAACCATTTTTTAAACCGGAGTATTTCCAAATGAATTTGAATCAATTGAAAACCGTTGCCGTTGCCATCGCCGCACTTGGCGCCTTGATGGCAGCCCCTGCCCATGCAGGCAAAACCCTCGACAACATCAAGGCCAAAGGCCAAGTGGTGTGTGGTGTGAACACCGGCTTGGCTGGCTTTGCCGCTGCTGACTCTGCGGGCAAATGGTCCGGCTTGGATGTGGACGTTTGCCGCGCCTTGGCAGCTGCCGTGTTGAGCGACCCTGAAAAAGTGAAATTTGTGCCCCTGAATGCACAACAGCGTTTCACCGCTTTGCAGTCTGGCGAAGTCGATATTTTGTCGCGCAACACCACCTTCACCCTGACCCGTGACGCCTCATTGGGTCTGAGTTCCACCGTGGCCAACTACTATGACGGCCAAGGCTTCATGGTCACTGCCAAGAGCAAGATCAAGAGCGCCAAGCAGCTCAAAGGTCAAACGGTTTGCGTGCAATCTGGCACTACCACCGAGAAAAATCTGACCGATTACTCCAAAGCCAACGGCCTGAACATCAAGCCTGTCGTGTTCGAGAAACTCGAAGCGGCTGAAAATGCTTACTTCACCGGCCGATGCGTGTCTTACACCACCGACGCCTCGGGCCTGTCGTCTACCCGCAGCAAAGTAGCCAAAGACCCCAAAGACCACGTCATTCTTCCTGACCTGATCTCCAAAGAGCCTCTCGGCCCTGTGGTGCGTCGTGGTGATGACGAGTGGTTTGCCATCGTCAAATGGGTGATGTATGGCCTGTTGGAAGCCGAAGAAAATGGCATTACACAAGCCAACGTTGAGCAAATGAAAGCCAGCACAAGCCCTGTGGTGCAACGCCTGCTGGGCGGCGGTACGGAAGACACCGGCAAATTGCTGGGTCTGGACAAAGAGTGGTTGGCACGCGCCATCAAGGCCACGGGCAACTACGGTGAGAGCTTTGAGCGCAACGTCGGACCGAAGTCACCTTTGGGCCTGCCACGCGGTTTGAACAATTTGTGGAACAAGGGCGGCCTGATGTACGCCTACCCCGTTCGCTAAGGCTTAGCTGATTCCGGTCAGCATGAACTCGCTGCTGCCGGTGCAACCCGTTTGTACCGGCAGTCCTTTTTTTAGCGATTCGTTTTTCCCCGCCCCATTTCAGACCGTTCGTTGAGAACACCACCACATGACCCAGAAGTCCCCCCCCAATAAAAAAAGCTGGTCCTGGCGCAGTCAGGCGTTCAGAGGCTTGATGTACCAGTTGATCGCCCTTGGCCTGATCGTGGCTGTGGTTTGGTTTATTGCGCACAACACGCTCTTCAACATGAAGATGCGCGGCATCCAGAGTGGCTTTGATTTTTTGACTGGCCCTGCGGGCTTTGATATTGGCGAAAGTCTCTACGCCTTTGACTCGGCCCAGCCTTACTGGCAAGCCTTCTTGGTCGGCTTGTCCAACACCTTGCGCGTCGCCATTTTGGGCATTATTTTGACCACCGTGCTGGGCACCTTGTTGGGTGTGGGCCGCTTTTCTCGCAATGCGCTGGTGCGCGGCGTTTGCTACGCCTACGTTGAATTTTTCAGGAACGTGCCCGTTTTGCTGCAGTTGCTGATGTGGTATTTGTTTTTTACCGAGGCCCTGCCTGCCGCGACCGAGGCCTGGACCCTGGGGCCGCTCTTTTTGAGCAAAGGTGGCCTGAGTTTTCCCGTGCCTGTGTGGGCTGCTGGCCATTTGTGGGCCTTGTTTGGCCTGATCGCCGGCCTTGGGCTGGCCGTGGTCTATCGCCAATGGGCGCGCCGACAATTTGAAGCGACCGGTCATTTGAAAAGCATGTTTTGGGTTCCCGTGGCTATTTGCCTCATGGGCTGCCTGCTGGGCTGGCTGGCCGGTGGAGCGCCGATGGCGCTTGATTCGCCCATGAAAGGCGAGTTTGCGATTGAAAAAGGCGGCTCTTTGACACCTGAGTTTCTGTCGGTGTTGCTGGGCTTGAGCATTTACACCGCCGCCTTTGTGGCCGAAGTGGTGCGCTCGGGTATCCAGTCCGTGGCGCTCGGGCAAAGCGAAGCAGCGGCTGCCTTGGGGCTCAACCCCGGTCAGTCCATGCGCCTGGTGATGTTGCCGCAAGCCCTGCGGGTCATCATTCCGCCGATGACTAACCAGTTTTTGAACCTCACCAAAAACTCTTCCCTTGCGGTGGCCATTGGCTACCCGGATGTGGTCTCCATTGCCAACACCGCGCTGAACCAGACCGGGCGCGCGGTGGAATGTATTTCCATTGTCATGCTGGTGTACCTCTGTACCTCGCTCTCGACCTCGATGCTTATGAACTGGTACAACACCCGTTCTGCCATCCAGGAACGATGAACCCGCCCAAAGACTGATCATCACCATGACTGCACAAACTTTTCAACCTATCGCCCCGCGCCCGGCCCCGACTCGAAACAGCGGCCCCCTCGCGTGGATTCGCTCCAACCTGTTCAGCGACTGGTCTACCGCGCTGATGACGCTCATCATTGGCAGCGCGCTGCTTTACCTGGTCCCTCAGCTCTTGAGCTGGGCTATCTTTCGGGCCTCCTGGCTTCCCAACTTTGAGGCTTGCCGGGTCGACGGCGTGGGCGCCTGCTGGGGCGTGGTCACCGAGAAATACCGCATCATCCTGTTTGGCCGCTACCCGTTTGAACAGCAATGGCGTCCCTTGGTAGCCACCACGCTGATGCTGGGATTACTGGTCGCCAGTTGCACCCGTGCCTTCTGGCGAGTGTGGCTGCTGGGCGCCTGGGTCGTGGTGCTGTCGCTCTTTTTCATGCTCATGTATGGCAATGTGCTGGGCCTGAGCAAGGTCGAAACAGACCGCTGGGGTGGCCTGCCCCTCACCATTTTGTTGTCTACGCTCTCGATGGCCATGGCGTTCCCGATTGCCTTGGTCGTGGCGCTGGGGCGCCGCTCCAACCTGCCGGCTATTCGTACCTTTTGCACCATTTATGTCGAGCTGATTCGGGGCGTGCCCTTGATTTCGGTGCTGTTCATGGCCTCGTTCATGTTCCCTCTGTTCATGCCGCAGGGCTTCACCATTGACGTGTTGATTCGCGTGCTGGTCGGCATCACCTTGTTTGCCGCAGCCTACATGGCCGAGGTCATTCGCGGCGGTTTGCAGGCGGTGCCCAAAGGGCAAATTGAAGCGGCCGCCACGTTGGGTCTGTCTTACTGGCAAACACAGGGCAAGATTGTGTTGCCCCAAGCCCTGGCGATGGTGGTGCCCAGCATCATGAACAACTTCATCTCCACCTTCAAAGACACCTCGCTGGTGACGATTGTGAGCTTGTACGAGTTGACCGGCGCTTTGTCGCTGGCCCTCAACTCTGACTCTGACTGGCGGCCTTTCAAGATTGAAGGCTACTTGTTCATTGCCATGATTTACTTCATTTTCTGCTTCTCCATGTCGCGCTACAGCATCTGGGTTGAAAAGCAGGTCAACCGCGGCCGCCAGCGCTAAGCCCACTGCGCCACCGCCCTCCCCCCCATTAATTTCAAGAGTTTTCCCATGACAGAACCCATCATCAAATTCGACAAGCTCAACAAGTGGTACGGCAACAACTTTCATGTCTTGCGCGATATTGACCTGACCGTGACCCCCGGCGAACGCATTGTGGTGTGCGGACCTTCGGGCTCCGGCAAATCCACCCTGATTCGCTGCATCAACCGTCTTGAAGAGCACCAGCAAGGCCACCTGTGGGTGGACGGCGTGGAACTGACCGACGACGTGAAAGCCATTGACGACATCCGCAAAAAAGTGGGCATGGTGTTTCAACAGTTCAACCTATTCCCGCACCTCACCGTGCTGGAAAATCTCACGCTCTCCCCCATGTGGGTCGGCAAGATGCCCAAAAAAGAAGCCGAAGAACGCGCCATGGCGCAGCTGCAACGCGTGCGCATTGCCGAGCAAGCCCACAAGTACCCACTGCAACTCTCGGGCGGCCAGCAGCAGCGCGTGGCGATTGCGCGCGCCTTGTGCCTCAAGCCCAAGATCATGCTGTTTGACGAGCCCACCTCGGCGCTGGACCCTGAGATGATCAAGGAAGTGCTGGATGTGATGATTGAGATGGCCAGCGGCGGCATCACCATGATTTGCGTCACCCACGAAATGGGCTTTGCCAAGGCTGTAGCCGACCGCGTGATCTTCATGGACCAAGGGCAAATTGTGGAACAAAACAACCCCCACGACTTCTTCAACAACCCGCAAAACGAGCGCAGCAAAGACTTTTTGTCCAAAATTTTGGGGCATTAACCGACCAGATCAAACGATTGGGCGATCAGCCAACGTATCATGACGGCATGCGCTTCCTACTCCTCGCCCTGATGTTTGCCTTGCTGCCTTTGTGCGGCTTGGCAAGCAGTGGGGTGCCAGCAGGTCATCTTTCGATTCAAATCATTGCTACAAAAAACAGTGCTGCTCACGCAATGCCTGTGGCCCTCAGAGCCCAATTCGGCGCACACAACACCTCCCCACACCGCGACTGCAACGAACATGTGCATGCCAAACCGGCGGTCATGGCAAGCATCACCGTGCCAGCCCCCCTGGACTTGGCCAGCCTGACTGAACACCCAGTCTCAAACAAGCCTTGCTCGTCTTGCGGCGATTGCTCACTGTGCCACTCCCTGGCCCTGATGTCCGCCCCCCGCATGGCCGTGCCCTCTCCGCGCCCTCACTGGCAGCGCCCAAGCCAAAGCGCCCGGTTTGCCAGCGCCCTGTCGGCGCTCCGCCTGAAGCCGCCCATTGCCTGAACTTTGAAGCCCGAGGTCCGTCTGCACTTCACCATTCCAGGCTGAAGGTGTGGCGACCCTGGTGATGCCTGCATCACCCGTTCAACTGTTCAGGAGTTCTCTTTGAGAAAATTATTGTTTTCCGCAGCCGTGATGGCCTGCGCGCCGCACTGGGTGTTGGCGCAAGCGCTGACGAGCGACCCCAGCGTGACCGTTCGACCTGTCGATTACCTCTCTGCGTTTGGTTCGGCCAAAGTGCAAACCAAACCCAATCCCAAATCAGCGACCAGCACGCCGCTTTCACCCGAGCAAGCCCTGCAACTCGCCTTGCTAAAACAGCCCGCACTGTTTATTCAACCCTACGCACCCAGCCAGGAGCGCGCTGAAATTCAGGCCGCTTTTACGCAGTTGACGCACAGCGTTTACCGCGACTGGATTGAGGCGGTGACGGCGCAGCAAAGCCTGGGCACTGTCCGTGAGGTGCATGAGGCCGCGCAGACCGCCGCTGAACTGGCACAGCGCATGGTGCAAGCGGGCAACTGGAGCAAAGTCCCCCTCTTGCAGGCGCAAGTGCTGGCCTCCAGCACGGCTACCCAGGTGGCACAGGCGCAAGTGCAGGCATTTAGCGCGCGTGAAAAGTTGCTCAGGCGTCTTGGGCTTTGGGGTTCGCAGGTCAACATTGACCTGCCCCAGCAACTCCCCAAACTGCCCGATGCGCCACAGCCTTGGGCCGACTCAGAAAATCTGGCGCTGCACAACAAACTTGAACTGAGCACTGCGGCGTTCAACGCCCGCTTGGCGCAAGCCAAGGTCAACCCGTCCGATGTGCTGGAGACGCAAAATACCATGATGGAGGCCACAACGCCTTTGACGGTGCCCACATTAAAGACGCTGGAGATCGGACACTTGAGTGCGCCCACACTGCCAAGAAACCGCGCCAGCACGAATCCGGTGCTCATCAATGCCGCCACCGAACAAGCCCACGCCGACATGCTGGCGGCCAACACCCGCAGCCAAGCCCGCGAGGCGTGGTTTCGTTACCGCACCGCCTGGGACCTGGCGCGCCACCAGCGTGTGTCGCCCTCCCCTTGGCAGCCGCCTTGCAAGAAGAAACCCAACTGCGCTACAACGGCATGTTGCAAAGCACTTGGGACTTGCTGGCCAGCGCCCGCGCCCGGCTCGACAGCGTCAACGCCGTGACACAGTCTCAGCGCGACTTCTGGCTGGCCCACATCGATTTTCAAGCCGTGCTGGCGGGTGTGGAGGTGGCATTCAGCGCCCCGAACGGCCCCAGCAACAGTGGCGCCAACGGCGCCCAAGGACACTGACCATGAACCGCCGTAACTTTTTCCAATCCGCCGCCATCACCGCAGTGACCACCGCCAGCGTGAGCCGGGTCGCGATGGCTGCACTGCCTGAACCAGTCATCATGACGCAGGCCAGCACCGCGCCGCCGCTGATTCCGCCCAACGGGCGCCCCTATAACCCGGTGGTGACGCTCAACGGCTGGACCTGTCCGTGGCGCATGAACCAAGGCGTAAAAGAATTCCATCTGGTGGCCGAGCCCGTGGTGCGCGAGATTGCGCCCGGCATGAAAGCCACGCTCTGGGGCTACAACGGCCAAAGCCCCGGCCCCACGATTGAGGTGGTCGAGGGCGACCGCGTGCGCATCTTCGTGACCAACAAACTGCCCGAGCACACCACCATGCACTGGCACGGTCAGCGCTTGCCTAACGGCATGGACGGCGTGGGGGGTCTTACCCAGCCGCAAATCCCGATGGGCAAAACTTTTGTTTATGAGTTTGAGGCCCGCCGCCCTGGCACCTTCATGTACCACCCGCACGCCGATGAAATGACGCAAATGGCGATGGGCATGATGGGTTTTTGGGTCACGCACCCCAAAACCAAGCACCCGCTCATTAGCGAGGTGCAGCGCGACTTTTGCTTCCTTCTCAATGCCTACGATGTGGAGCCCGGCGCCAGCACGCCCAAACCCAACACCATGCTCGACTTCAACCTGTGGACCTGGAACAGCCGTGCCTTCCCCGGCATTGACTCGCTCAACGTGCGCTTGGGCGACAAAGTGCGCATTCGCGTGGGCAACCTCACCATGACCAACCACCCGATTCACCTGCACGGCCATGAGTTTGCCGTAACCGGCGGCGACGGCGGCCCTTGGCCCCTGGCCGCGCGCTGCCCCGAGGTGACCACCGACGTGGCCGTGGGTCAGATGCGCCAGTTGGAGTTTGTGGCCGACGAGCCCGGCGACTGGGCTTTTCATTGCCACAAAAGCCACCACACCATGAACGCCATGGGCCACAACGTGCCCAACCTGATAGGGGTGAGCCACAGCGGGCTAGAGCAAAAAATCCGCAAACTCGCCCCGGACTACATGGTGATGGGCGAGAGCGGCATGGCCGACATGGGCGCGATGGAAATGCCCCTGCCCGACAACACCCTGCCCATGATGACCGGCAACGGCCCCTTTGGTCCGCTGGAGATGGGCGGCATGTTCAGCACCCTCAAAGTACGCAAAGACCAAAAACCAGGCGACTACAGCGACCCCGGTGCCTACGCCCAACCCGCCGGTACGCAAGCCTATGAGTGGACGGGCCAACTGCCCCAAGCACAAGGCGAAATACCCTCCCGCGCCAAAGTCACAGCAACCCCATCGGACAAACCCAGCCTGGAGTTGCGGGTCAAAAAACCAAACGCTGCCGAGCACCAACATTGAATCGACTTATGTTTACTCTTAAATTAATAGCTGCTTACGCTATCCTGGCTTACTCTAGCGCCGCGTTTGCTCACAATTCTTCGCACATGGGCAAAAACAATTTACCCCCTGAGCAAAAAGACTGGGGGATTGCGGGTGTTGCCAAGGCAGCCACACGCACCCTCACCGTCACCATGCTGGACACCATGCGCTTCAGCCCGGACGTGCTCGACGTGAAAGTCGGTGAAACCATCAAACTGGTGGTCAAAAACACGGGCAAGGTACAACACGAACTGGTGATTGGCACCAAAACCGAGCTCGACGCCCACGCCGCCCTGATGGTGAAATTTCCCGACATGGCGCACGACGAACCCTATATGGCGCACGTCGGTCCCCAAAAAACCAGCAAACTCATCTGGACTTTCAACCGGGCAGGCGAGTTTGACTTTGCCTGCCTGATCAACGGCCATTACCAAAGCGGCATGGTTGGCAAAATTCGCGTCAAAGCCAAATAGTTATTTCAAAAAAGGACATCAGCATGCAAAAACGATCATTTCTAAACGCAGCACTGGCCCTCATGGGCACCAGCGCCTTGAACACCCCTTTGGCGGCATGGGCCACGGCAAAACCTCAAATCGAAGTCTGGAAAACGGCCAGTTGCGGCTGCTGCCATGACTGGATCACGCACATGGAAACGAATGGCTTTGAACTAAAAGTGCACGACGTCACCGATGCGGCCAAAAACACACTTAGGGCTCAGCTCGGCTTGGCTGAAAAATATGGCTCTTGCCATACCGCCCTCATCAATGGCTACGTGGTCGAAGGCCATGTGCCCGCCAGAGACCTGCTACGTTTGCTGAAAGAGCGCCCCAAAGCCTTGGGACTGACGGTGCCCGGCATGACCGTGGGCTCTCCCGGCATGGATGGCCCCGAATACAAAGGCCGAAAAGACCCCTATGCCGTCCTGCTGGTGCAGCGCGACGGCAGCTCGACGTTCTACCACGCTTACCCCTAAAGGACGCTCACGGTGAAAAACATCATTTCCCTGATTTTCATTGGCTTGTTGGCCGTCAGCAGCCACGTCATGGCACAAGCCATCAACGAGACACCTGAGGCAGCCAGCGCGACCCCAACGGCATCGGCCGCAAGAGCCGAGATGACAGAGGCTGAAGTTCGCAAGGTGGATGGGGCCGCAGGCAAGATCACCCTCAAGCACGGCGAGATCAAAAACCTCGGCATGCCGCCCATGACCATGGTTTTTCAGGTGAAAGACCCTGCGTTCTTAGCCCAGGTTAAAGCGGGTGACCGGGTGCACTTCACGGCCGACAAGATCAAGGGTGCCTACACCGTGCTGTCGATCGAAGTCATTCAATAGCCGTTAGTATTTGGGGCATGAACGCACACGCACACCCCTTACTCAGAAGCGCCATCACTCAGGTGGCTGGCATTGAAGTCGGCCACTTCACCGACGCCCGTCGACCCACCGGCTGCACCGTCATCATCGCCCGCGAAGGCGCGGTCGCGGGCGTCGATGTGCGGGGCGCGGCACCTGGCACCCGCGAGACCGACCTGTTGCACCCGTCCAATTTGGTCGATCGCGTGCACGCCATCACGCTGGCAGGCGGCAGCGCCTGGGGCCTGGATGCCGCCAGTGGCGTCATGCAATGGCTTGAAGAACAGGGCATTGGCCTGCCCGTGGGCTTTGGCCTGGTGCCCATCGTGCCCGCCGCCGTGTTGTTTGACTTGCCGGTGGGCAACCCCAAAATCAGGCCCGATGCGCAAGCGGGCTACCAAGCCTGCGTAGCGGCCAGCAAACAGCCTCCGGAAGAAGGCAACGTCGGCGCGGGCGCGGGCGCCCTGGTGGGGAAAATATTTGGTCTGGAAAACGCCATGCGCGGCGGCATTGGCCACGCATCCCTCACCGTGGATGGCGTGACGGTGGGGGCCATTATTGCCTGCAATGCCGTGGGCGATGTGCTGGACCCCGCTACGGGAAAAATTCTGGCGGGGGCCAGGGCGGCGAACGGGACATTGCTGAACAGCCGCGAAGCGCTGCTGACAGGCCTGGCGCCAAAGCCCGTCTTGGCCGGCACCAACACCACCATCGGCGTGATTGCCACCGATGCCATGTTGACCAAAGCCCAAGCCCACCGCTTGGCGCAAGTGGCACACGACGGCCTGGCACGCAGCATCAACCCGGTGCACACCATGTCAGACGGCGACACGCTGTTTGCGATGGGCACGGGTCAATCCGGCAAAACAGCCGGCATGCTTCAACTGAGCACGATGGCCGCAGAAGTCACAGCGCTGGCGGTGGTGCGCGCCGTTATGGCGGCTAAGGGATTGAGGCAAGGCAGCATGGTGTGGCCGGCTGCTGGTGAGTTGTGAGCTGACACACACAAAAAATTCGGCTTGTGAGTGAGTCAATCTGACGGGCTACTTGGGGGTTGATGTTCGGCTTTGAAAGTCCCCTTTCGGCAATTCATCAGATACTTTTAAAGCCGGGCCGGCAGCATTTAAAAGTCATTTGGATTTTGGGAGTGAATGACTCTTCCCGACCAGTTGAAGTCGGCCACGAATGGCTTCTGACAGGACATGAATTGGCAAACCCGTAAGCTGACTGTCGTGACCGGCTGCTTTGGGTGTTAAAGAGTTGGATAGGCAAGGGGAATGGGTGTCTACTTGCCATTTTTATGCAAATTTGAAATTCCAAATAACCTTTCTTTGGTTATACTGAATTTTGCAAAATTCAGTATAACCACCATGCTTTACACATCACTTTCTACCGCAGCCCAAACTGCTTATGCTTCGCTGGCCAGTGCTAGCCGATTAGATGATGTGCGCACGGTGGCTGAACTGCCTGGCAGCTTCTCCACAAAGTTGATTAAAGGCAAGGAGTATTTGTATTACCAGACGCCCGACCTGACCGGAAAGCAAATACAAATTTTCCTTGGCTCAGCTTCGGCTGAACTCAAGCAACTGGTCGAGCTCCACCGAAATGGTGGAGGAAAAAAAATTCACCTTCGCCAACTCACCCGCCAAGCCATTGCGGCCGGTTGCCTTTCTATTGTGCCAAATCACGCGAAAATCATTGAACGATTGGCGGATGCGGGTTTCTTTCGCGCAGGGGGAATACTGGTTGGAACACATGTTTATATGGCCTACCAGAACTACCTGGGCATACGTTGGCAATCTTCGGCACAAACATTGGATCTGGACTTTGCGCATGCCGGACGTAATGTTTCAGTTGCGATCCCGTCAGACGTCACGATGGATATGGGTAGCGAAATCGAAGCGCTTCGGATGGGATTTGTTCCAGTCAAAAGCTTGACCACCTACGTGAAATCCGATGAGCCCGACTTGCAAATCGATTTTGTGACGTGTCGTCACCGCGGCGGTGACACGCCCGTGCTCATAAAAGCATTGAACGCGACGATGCAGCCGCTGAAATTCATGGAGTTCTCCATGGAGGCCCCGATTCAAATCACCCTAATTGCCCAGCGTGGACCCATCACGGTTAACGCGCCTCCGCCGGAGCGGTACGCTTTGCACAAGTTGCTGGTTCATGGAGAGCGTCCGCAAAACATGCGAGTTAAAGCTAGCAAGGACTTGGCGCAGGCAGCCTCGCTCATCGACTACCTGGCCAAGAATGACTCTGAACTACTGAGCGAGACCTGGGACGGGCTACTCAGCCGAGGGCTGGACTGGCGTAGCCGAGCAATTGAGGGGCTGAAGGCATTACAGGAGCAATACCCCTCGGTAGATACAACCGCCTTAGTAAACATCATCCCTGCCTAAAATCAGCCAGCCGCAGGCCGTGTCAAGTAGATCTTCGAAGCTTTCCAAGCTTGGGTCAAAACCCGTGTGGAGGCGAAAGACCGGTATTGAAAAGGCAGTTCTGAAAGTTGACGGTCGGCTGAGGGCACCTAGAAGCCAGCCAACCCTCTCTAAAACCGACCTTCAGAATTGAACGCCGGCAATGCAGAAATACAAAAGGGAGTGACCGTATCCAACCGCTGCGAAGCTGCCCACCCAAACCGGAGCTTCTCCCAGCCTCAGTCCTGCAACCGCTCAGGCACACCTTCCAGCAAAACACACAACTCCATCAATGAAGCCACCCTCACATGCGGGTGCGCCTCATGCGCCCAAGGCTTGGCCTCACGGTTGACCCACACGGTTTGCATGCCCGCTTCCAGGGCGCCCAGCACGTCCAGAGCCGCATCGTCACCAATATGCAGAATCGCCTCCGAAGGCACGCCTGCCGCGCTGGCGCCGGCATGAAAAATACGGGGATCGGGCTTGGCCACGCCAAACACTTGAGCGCTCACGCTGGCGGTAAAAAACCCACCCAGCCCCACTCGTCCCACATCCGCATTGCCATTGGAGAGTGCCACGATGGGGTAACGCGCCGCCAAAAACGCCAAAGCAGGCCGAGCGTCCTCAAACAAATCGACCTTCATACGGGCGTCAAAAAAGACCTCAAAGGCTGGCAGCGCCAGGGTGGTGTCTTCATCGGCACGGTGCAGCGCCAGGCGAATCATTTCCTGCCGGAAGGCGCTCAGGTCGTGGCCAAAATTGGGGTTGGCCAGCACCACGTCTTTTCGCAGTTCCACCCGGGCAAGTGGGTCGGCAAACACGGCAGCAGCGCCAGGGGCCTGACTCAAAAGCCAGTCGGACAAGGCCAGCTCAGCACGAGCGATGGCGGGCCAGATGGGCCACAAGGTGTCGTCCAGGTCGAGGGTTATTGCCCTGATTTTTGAAATATTCAGCATAGGTGGGCGAGAATACAGCATGACCTTACTTAAGTCCCCCTTCACCCAAGAACCCTCTTTTAACCACGGCCAATCACAGAAGACCGCGGTGTTGTTTTGCAATCTGGGCACCCCTGATTCGCCCAGCACAAAAGATGTACGGCGCTTTTTGTCTGAGTTTTTAAGCGATCAACGCGTCGTCGAGATCCCGCGCCTGCTGTGGCTGCTGATTTTGCACGGCATCATCCTGCGCTTTCGACCCGCCAAATCAGCCGCCAAGTACGCCAGCATCTGGACGGCCGAGGGCTCCCCGCTCAAGGTCTGGACCGAAAAGCAGGCCCAAGGACTGCAAGACAACTTGATGGACCGGGGCCTCGATGTGCAAGTGCGCTATGCCATGCGCTACGGCAGCACGTCCATGCAGTCGCAACTCGATGACCTGAAAGCTGCAGGCACTACGCGTGTGCTCATTTTGCCGGCCTACCCCCAGTATTCCTCCACCACCACAGCCAGCCTCTTTGATGCGGTCTACACCTGGGCCGCCAAGGTGCGCAGCCTGCCCGAGTTTCGCTTTGTCAACCACTACCACGACGCCCCGCCCTACATTGCCGCACTGGCCAACCACATCAAACGCTTTTGGAAAGCCAAAGGACAGCCGGACCAACTGGTGATGAGTTTCCATGGCATCCCGGAGCGCAGCCTGCATCTGGGCGACCC
>CANBUY010000008.1 GCA_947372745.1 Comamonadaceae bacterium
ATCGAGCACGGGCCGATGACCACCAGCAGGCGGTCATCCGTGCCAGCCATGATGTCGTGAATACTGTGGCGGGTGTCGCTGATCAGCGTCTCGATCGCGGTGCCGCGAATCGGGAAGAATCGAATCAAATGCTCTGGAGGGGGTAACACGGTGATGTCCTTGATGCGTTCGTCGTCGGTCTGGCTGGTGCGGTCGGTGGGACGGGCAGCAGTCGCATACCAGGTCTCGGTGCTGGCGACGTTGGCTTGTGATGTCATGGTGTATCTCCTAAATTCAAAAAAATTAAGTCAAACAAGCATAAAAAAACCGCCGGGGTGGCCGGCGGTTTTTGGAAGATCAGGACGTTTTTTTCAGGTACGTTCAGAACTCTCTACCGCCGGGGGGCGCTTGAGAACCAAAAATAGCTAAAGTAAAAACTAACTGACTTCATAAGTTGCAATGTAGCACAGTCCAGGCACGCTTTGGCTTACGCCGTGCCGCCCACCGTCAGGCCGTCAATGCGCAGTGTGGGTTGCCCCACGCCCACCGGCACGCTTTGGCCTTCTTTGCCACAGGTGCCCACGCCGCTATCGAGCTTCATGTCGTTGCCGATCATGCTGACGCGCTTCAAGCATTCCGGGCCGCTGCCCACAATGGTGGCGCCCTTGACGGGGTACAAAATTTTGCCGTTTTCAACCCAGTAGGCTTCACTGGCCGAGAACACAAACTTGCCCGAGGTGATGTCGACCTGACCGCCACCAAAGTTGGTGGCATACAAGCCTTTTTTGATACTGGCCACAATTTCTTCGGGTGATTTTTCGCCGGCCAACATATAGGTATTGGTCATGCGTGGCATGGGAATCGAGGCATAGCTCTCACGACGACCGTTGCCGGTGGGCTTCACGCCCATCAGGCGCGCATTCATGGCGTCTTGAATGTAGCCTTTCAAAATGCCGTCTTCAATCAGCACATTGCGCTGGCTGGTGTTGCCCTCGTCGTCCACATTGAGGGAACCTCGGCGGTCCTTCAAGGTGCCGTCGTCCAGCACAGTGACCCCTTTGGCCGCCACACGCTGCCCGATCATGCCGCTAAAGGCGCTGGAGCCTTTGCGGTTGAAGTCACCTTCAAGCCCGTGGCCGATCGCCTCGTGCAACAAAATACCGGGCCAGCCTGGCCCAAGCACCACAGTCATTTCACCCGCCGGGGCAGGACGTGCCTCCAGGTTGGTCAAGGCGGCCTTGACCGCTTCATCCACGTACTGCGTGATGAGGGCGTCGTCAAAATAATCCAGACCAAAACGACCGCCACCGCCCGCAGACCCCGACTCACGCCGGCCTTTTTGCTCGGCGATCACGGTGACCGAGAGGCGCACCAAGGGGCGCACATCGGCGGCCAGCGTGCCATCGGCGCGCGCAACCATGACCACGTCATATTCGCTGGCCAAACCGGCCATGACTTGCGCCACACGCGGGTCTTTGGCGCGGGCTTGCTTCTCTACCTTTTCAAGCAACTTCACCTTGGCCGTGCTGCCCAGGGTGGCGATAGGGTCCAGGCCTTGGTACAAAGACCGGGCAGATGCTATTTTTTTAGTAGCTACCTTAACACGGCCCTTCTGGGCTACCGACGATATTGACCGCACAGTGCGTGCCGCATCAAGCAAGGAAGCTTCGGAGATATCGTCGGAATAAGCGAAGGCCGTTTTTTCGCCGCAGACCGCCCGCACCCCAACGCCTTGGTCGATGCTAAACGAGCCGGTTTTGACAATGCCCTCTTCCAGACTCCAGCCTTCCGAGCGAGTGTACTGAAAATACAGATCTGCCTCATCGACCTGGTGGGCCTTGATCTCAGCCAGCGCTTTGGCCAGATGAGACTCATCCAGACCAAAGGGGGTCAGCAACAGGGACTTGGCAACGGCCAAGCGTTCGAGAGTGGGTTCGCGTGAAATCATGAGTGGATTTTAGGGTCAGGACTGAACCAAGCGTTTGGACTTCGCAATTGACATCAATATCCCCAAGCCCATCCCCAAAGTGACCATCGCGGTGCCGCCGTAGCTAATGAAGGGCAGCGGCACGCCCACCACCGGCAAAATGCCGCTCACCATGCCCATGTTGACGAAGGCATAAGAGAAGAAAATCATGCCCACAGCACCAGCCAGCAAGCGCGAAAACAAAGTGGGCGCCTCCATCGCGATCGTGAGGGCACGCAGCACCAGAAATACAAAGCCGGCAATCAGCAGCAAGTTGCCGATGAGTCCGAATTCCTCTGAAAACGCGGCAAAAATAAAGTCCGTGGTGCGCTCGGGGATAAATTCAAGGTGGGTTTGCGTGCCTTGCATGAAACCCTTGCCCCAAAACCCGCCCGAACCAATGGCAATCATGCCCTGAATGATGTGAAAGCCCTTGCCCAGCGGGTCACGCGAGGGGTCAAGCAGCGTGCAAATGCGCTGCTGCTGGTAATCGTGCAGCACCGGCCAGCGCATGCCGTCAGCGCACAACATCGGCTCAAACCCCACCAGTAGTCCCACCCCGACCACGCCAATCAAGACCGGCGGCACAATCCATTTCCAAGACAGACCCGCGAAAAATATCACTGACAACCCAGCCACCAACACCAATATAGCGGTGCCCAAGTCGGGTTGTCTGACGATCAGCCCAATCGGCACGGCCAACAGCACCGCGGCCACTGTAAAGTCCAGCGGACGCAACTGCCCTTCCCGCTTTTGAAACCACCAGGCCAGCATCAAGGGCATGGCGATTTTGAGAATTTCGCTAGGCTGAATGGTCACCCCCAGATTCAGCCAACGCCGGGCACCCTTTTTGGTCAGCCCAAAAAGCGCAACGGCAATCAGCAAGCTAACCCCCAACACGTAAAGCGGCACGGCCAGCGCCATCAAACGCTGCGGGGGAATCTGCGCCACGACAAACATGATGGCGCCCGCAATCAGCATGTTGCGCCCGTGGTCCTCAAACCGCGTGCCGTGGTCAAAGCCAGACGAATACATGGTCAGCAAACCCGCGCAGGCGAGCAAAAACACGGCAAACGCCAGCGGCCCGTCAAAGCCGACAAACCAGGGCGCGATGCGCTGCCCCATCTTGATTTTTCCAAATTTTTGCGCCATAGGGGGATTATCCCGCGAGTGACGTTGGCCTGACGATGGCCATCAATTTATGATGATCGCATGATGCCCACCCACCTCCTCTACCTCCACGGTTTCCGCTCATCGCCGCAGTCCGTCAAAGCACGCCTGATGGCGCAGCACATGGCGGCCCAGCACCCAGACATCCATTGGTGGTGCCCGCAGCTACCGCCCTCGCCGCGCGAGGCGATGGACATGTTGTTGGCGGGGGTTAAAGACTGGCCTCGGGCCAGCATGGCGGTAGTCGGCTCGTCGCTGGGCGGGTTTTATGCCACTTATGTGGCCGAGCAGATGGGCTGCAGGGCGGCATTGCTGAACCCAGCGGTGGACCCGGCCCGTGATCTGGCCAAGTACATTGGTGAGCAAAGCAGTTGGCACGACGCCGATGAGCGCTTTTTCTTCAAACCCGAATTTATACAAGAACTGCGCGACCTGACCCTGACGGGCCTAAGCCAGCCCGATCGTTATTTCGCCCTCATCGCCAAAGGTGACGAGGTGCTGGACTGGCGCGAGATGACTGGACGCTACGCGGGCGCTCCTATTGAACTACTGGAAGGCGGCGACCACGCCATCAGCGACTTTGAGGCCCATTTACCCTCGGTTTTATCGTTTCTGGGCCTGAACTGAGCCGAGACCAATTTGCTGGGACAATGCGCCTCATGTTTTTATTGTTTGAAGAAGCCGGAAAATTCATGGCCGGTCGGGTGCTGTCGGAGGCGGACGCCTCTGCGCAGGTGGAGTTAGACAGCGGTAAGCGGGTCAAGGTCAAGTCGGCCAATATCCTGCTGAAGTTTGAAAAACCAGCGCCAGCCGCGCTCTTGGCGGCGGCGCAAGTTGTCAGCCAGTCGATAGAGCTGGAGTTGGCATGGGAGTTTTCGCCTGAGGACGAGTTCGGCTTTGCCGACCTGGCGCGCGACTACTTCAGCGACAAAGCTACGCTGGAACAGCAAGCGGGCATGCTGGTCCGCCTGTTTGAGTCACCACATTACTTTCGCCGGGCAGGCAAGGGGCGCTTTAAAAAGGCACCCGCCGAGATCATTGCGCTGGCTTTGGCCGCCATAGAAAAGAAAAAGCAAATCGCGCTGCAAACCCAAGCATGGGTTGAAGAATTGAGCCGGGGCGAGTGCCCGCAGGCCATTCGTGAGCAGTTGTACAAAATTCTGTTCAAGCCCGACAAAAATGCGGCTGAATACAAAGCCGTGGTCGAGGCCTCGCGCGCCACCCGCCTGGGGCCGCTGGAGTTGCTGATCAAGGCCGGGGCCATTGACTCGCCTTACCAGTTCCACTGGCGCCGGTTTTTGCTGGAGAACTTCCCCAAAGGCACGGGATTTCCCAAGCTGGATGCGCCGCTTATTAAAGATGAGTTGCCCTTGTCCAGCGCCCGGGCGTTTTCCATTGACGACTCGGCCACCACCGAAATTGACGACGCGCTCTCGGTGCAGGGCTTGGGCACCGGCACCGTTCTGCTGGGCATTCACATTGCTGCACCGGGTCTGGCGATTCAGCCCGGTAGCCCGGTCGATCTGGTGGGGCGCAACCGCTTGTCCACCGTGTACATGCCCGGCTACAAGGTGACCATGCTGCCCGATGAGGTGGTGCAAAACTACACCTTGATGGAGGGGCGAGACTGCCCGGCGGTGTCTTTGTACGTGACGCTGGATGAGGCCACGCTGGAAATCCAGAGTACAGAAACAAAGCTGGAGCGCGTGCACATTGCCGCCAATTTACGCCACGACCAGCTCGACGCCATCGTCACCCTGGACTGGTTGGAAAACCCAGAGTTTTCACACGATATCGACCCCCAGCCCTTGCTGGACAAGCGAGACCAGCTCTCATTTTTGCACCGCTTAGCCAAAGACCTCAAGGCCAAGCGCGAAGTGGTGCGCGGCAAGCCCGAGAACTTTAACCGCCCCGACTACAACTTCAAGCTGGTCGGCAATGACGGCGCTGAGCCACAGGGCCACGAGCAAGTGCAGATCAGTGTGCGCGAGCGCGGGGCGCCGCTGGACTTGATCGTGTCCGAGGCCATGATTTTGGCCAACAGCACTTGGGGCAACTGGATGGCTGAGCTGGGCGTGCCCGGTATTTACCGCAGCCAGGCCTCGATGCTGCCCGGCGTCAAGGTGCGCATGGGCACCCGCGCCCTGCCGCACGCGGGCTTGGGCGTCAAAAGCTATGCCTGGAGCAGCTCTCCGCTGCGCCGCTACACCGACCTGGTCAACCAATGGCAGATCATTGCCTGCGCGCGCCACGGTAAAACGGCCGCTTTGGTGGCCCCGTTCAAGCCCAAAGACGCTGATTTGTTCTCCATCATCTCCAGTTTTGATGGCGCTTACTTTGCCTACAACGACTACCAGCGCGCCATTGAGCGCTTTTGGACACTCAAGTTTGTGCAGCAAAACAATATCTCCGAGATCACCGCCACGGTGTTCAAAGAAAACATGGTGCGCGCGGATGACCTGCCGCTGGTACTGCCCGTCACAGGCGCCAACGGCTTGCCACGCGGCGCCCGGGTGTTGATCAAACTGGGTGATATTGACGAGGTGACTTTGGACATTCACGGCACCGTGATCGAGCGCCTGGACACGCCTGAGATGACAGACGCCGAGGGCGACAGCGGTGAAGACGACGAAGACGCTGGCGCCGGCCCTATCGCCATTGCCGTGGACATGAGCGAGGGCGAAGCGCCTGCAGTTGAGGCGCCTGTCGAACCCACTTCCTCGTGAATCTGCGGTCTTTCAGCGTTCTTCAGTGGGCACTTGCGGGCTCTTTGGCCGTGCACGCGGTGCTGCTCTCAGTTCGCTTTATAGACCCGGAGTCATTCAACCGCGTGTTCCAGGACACGCCGCTCGAAGTTATTTTGGTCAATGCACGCACGCAGGAAAAACCTGAAAAAGTCACTGCACTGGCCCAAGCGGCCATGGCCGGTGGTGGCGAAGCAGCGGCGGGGCGGGCAACCAGTCCCCTGCCCCCGGCCATCGTCTCGGCACCCGGCGAAACGGATGAAGAAGCCGCCCAGCGTCAATTAAAAACGATGGAGGCCCAGCAAAACCTGCTGCTCAGCGAGATCAAAAAGCTGCTGGCTGCCATGCCCCCCCCTGACCCGCGCGTAGCCCACGCCACCCCTGAGGAGGCCGAGCGCGAACAAAAACGACGTCAGTTGATCGACCTGCTGGCAGAAATTGAACTGCGCATCAACCAGGAAAACGCCCGACCCAAAAAGCGCTACATCAGCCCCGCCACCAGCGAAGTCGCGTACGCAGTCTATTACGACAATTTGCGCCACGCCATTGAAGACAAGGGCACCACCAACTTCCCCCAAGTCAATGGCTCCAAGCTCTACGGCGAGTTGACGATGGTGGTCACGGTTAATTTTGATGGCCAGATTTTGGCCACTGACATTGTCAAAAGCTCTGGCAACCGCCAACTTGACCGACGCGCCGAGGCCATCGTGAGAAGTGCTGGGCCTTTTGGCAACTTCAACGAGGCCATGCGCCGCTCGGCCGAACAAATCAAAGTTGTGTCGCGTTTCAAATTTACCCGCGACGACACGCTGGAAACCAAACTCACGGGCAAATAGCCCATCCAAGGTCAACTAAACTCGTTTTATGGATCAATATTGCGTCATGGGCAACCCGGTAGAACACAGCAGATCGCCGTGGATTCATGCCCGCTTTGCCGAACTCACCGGCCAGCACCTTCAGTATGGCAAGCGCCAGATTGCGCTGGACCAATTTGCCAGCGCCGTGCGCGACTTCATCGCCCAGGGTGGGCGCGGTTGCAACATTACCGTGCCCTTTAAGTTTGAAGCCGCCGCGCTGGCCACCCACACCAGCGAGCGCGCCCTGTTGGCCCAAGCCTCCAACACCCTGAGCTTCTCAGGCCTTGAGATTACCGCCGACAACACCGATGGCGCAGGCCTGGTGAACGACATTCAGCGCAACGCCGGTTTTGACCTCTCGGGCAAACGCGTGCTCCTGCTGGGCGCAGGCGGCGCAGCGGCAGGCGTGCTGGGGCCGCTGATTTTGGCGCACCCGACAAGCATCACCGTGGCCCACCGCACCTTGGACAAAGCCACCACCTTGGTCACGCGCCATGCGGCTTTGGCGACGCTACATAAAACAGAGCTGCTTAAGAAAGGCCTAGAAGCTTTTGAAGGCGATTTTGATGTGATTATCAACGCCACCGCCAGCAGCCTGAGCGGCGCCGGGGTGCCGGTGTCTGCCAGCACCTTGAAGCCGGGCGCTTTGGCCTACGACATGATGTACGGCCCTGCCGCCCAAGGCTTTTTAAGCTGGGCTGCTGAGCATGGCGCACAGCCCCGTGACGGCCTGGGCATGCTGGTCGAGCAAGCCGCTGAGTCCTTTTTAATCTGGCGCGGTGTGCGTCCGCCCGCCAATGAAGTGCTGGCCGAGTTGCGGGCATTGATGGGATGAAGGCCGTATTTCGCTGGCTCATGCTGGTGGCGACCGCCATATTGGCTTTGCAACTTTTCTTTGTGGCGCGTATTGCCGTGATGGCGGTGGTGGCACCTCAGTCCACCGCGTTTGAGCGATCAGAGGCTTGGCGCATATTTGCCGACAAAGGCCACTTGCCCTGGCGCCAGCAATGGGTCGCCTACCCACAAATTTCTGACAACCTCAAACGCGCCGTGATCGCCAGTGAAGACGATGGCTTCAGCAACCACGACGGCGTGGACTGGGATGCGCTGGAAAAAGCCTGGCAAAAAAATTCACAAGCGCAAGATAAAGCCGACGCGCAGGCCGCCAAGGCACAGGGCAGCAAAAAGCCGGGCGCAGCGCCTGCCAAAGGCAAAACACCCAAGCCCCCCAAAGTGGTAGGCGGCTCCACTATCACGCAGCAGTTGGCCAAAAACCTGTTTTTATCGGGTGAACGCACGCTGCTTCGCAAAGGTCAGGAGTTTGTCCTCACCCTGCTGTTGGAGGCCTTGCTCAGCAAAGAGCGTATTTTGGAAATCTACCTCAACAGCGTGGAATGGGGCGAAGGCGTTTTTGGAGCCGAGGCCGCCGCCCAGCACTACTTCCGCAAACCCGCTTCCAAGCTCACGCCTTTTGAAGCCGCGCGTTTGGCCGTGATGCTGCCACGCCCCAAGTATTTCGAGAAACTGCCCAACTCAGAGTACCTCGCCCACCGGGCTGGGGTGATTGTGGGCCGCCTGCCAAACGCAGAATTACCTTGAACCGCGCATGAGAATTCTTGGCATTGACCCTGGCCTGCGCACCACTGGTTTTGGCGTGATTGACGTCGACGGCTCCAACCTGAGCTATGTCGCCAGCGGCACCATCAGCACGCAGCACCTGGACATTGGTCTGCTGCCTGCCCGCCTCAAGGTGCTGTTTGACGGCATCCGCGAAGTGGTGGCCCGGTACGAGCCCGATTGCGCGTCGGTAGAAATTGTGTTTGTCAATGTCAACCCGCAGTCCACCCTGCTCTTGGGCCAAGCGCGGGGTGCCTGCATCACCGCGCTGGTGTCCAACGACTTGCCGGTGGCCGAATACACCGCGCTGCAAATGAAGCAAGCCGTGGTGGGCTATGGCCGCGCCGACAAAACCCAGGTGCAAGAAATGGTGCGCCGCCTGCTCACCCTGCCCGGCTTGCCCGGCAGCGACGCCGCCGATGCGCTGGGCCTGGCCATTACCCACGCCCACGCCGCCAAAGCGATGGCCCGCTTGGCTCAGGCCGACGGCGCCCTCGGTGCGGGCAGCGGCAAGTACAAAGCCGGGCGCAGCCGCTAAAGGGCCTGAAACCTTATTTTTTGACCGCGCCCAGTGGCGACAAGCCCCCTTTGGCCCGGGCATCGGCAATGCTGGAGGCCAACCACTGCGCATCACGGGAACCCGGTTCAAGCACGGGCAGCAGTTTTTCCCAAGTCTGCACGGCGCCGGCGTAATCACCACGCTTGAGGGCCGCTGATCCGGACAGCATCAAGGCCATGGGATGGCGCGGGTTAAGCACCAGCGCCTTGTTCACCAAGGCCAGTGGCTTGCCTTCTAGGTTGCCACTGGCGCGGGTGGCCAGCAGGTCAGCAAAATCGGCCATGACATCGGGGTTGGTTTCCAGCAGCTTGCCGGTCTTGGCATACGCCGCTTCGGCCTCATCCACACGACCCATCACCTTGTAAGAACGCCCTAAACGCGCCCAGCCGTCCAAGTCTCCGGGGTTGGCTTTCAGGCGAGCCGCCAGGCCTTCAACCATCTTGGCTATTTCCTCAGTGCTGGGCTTTTGAGGTGCTGCCGATGTCAATGGCGATGAAGATGAAGCTTTCATCCCTGCCTTGGCACGCGCATCCTCAATATCCGATTGCAACTGCGCCATGTCTGGCGATTCGGGGTCCATCATGGGCAGCAGTTTTTCCCAATAATTCACAGCGGCGGCATAGTTGCCTTGCCGGTAAGCCCCAGTGGCCGCCAGCATCAAGGACATCGGGTGAAGGGGATTCAAAGCCAGCGCCTGCTTGACCAATTCCAGCGGCTTGCCATCCAGATTGCCACCGGCACGTACTGCCAGCAAGTCGGCATAGTCGGCCAGCAAATCAGGGTCGGTGTCGATGACTTTACCCGCCTTGAGGTAGGCCTCCTCGGCCTCCTGCATGCGGCCCAGCACCTTGTAAGAGCGCGCCAACATGGCCCAGCCTTTGGGGTTATCCGGGTTGGCTTTCAACTTGGCCGCCAGCCCGGCCACCATACTGGAGATCTTGTCTTCATCCTGCTTTTGGGCGCTCACAGGATCAATCGCCTGAGGGGCCCCCAGCGCATAGTAAAAACCAACGCCCCCCAAAGGAATGAGCACGGCAATCATCAAAGCAACACGCTTGGCGGTCAAAAACTCAGTATGCGGGCTCACGGTTGCAGAGGCAGACTCATCGGTATCGTCCAGCAGGCGCAATTGCAATTCGTCACGGGTCGATTCGTAGTCAGCAGGGCTGATGCCGCCACGCGCCAGGTCACGCTCCAGGGCTTCGAGTTGGTCACGGTAAATATCGGCATTCAGGCGCTGGCTGGACACACTGGCCGGCGGCACTGAGCGAAGCAGGGGGCGCACCAACCAAACCACCACCAAAAAAGTGAGCAGCGTTGCAAGGGAGTAAAAAACGGTCATGTGGGACTTTTCGGTTCTTGGAGTAAGGACTTTGCTTTGGCGCGTTGCTCAGGGTTCAAGACCGGCGCTTGTGCACCGCGCTGGTGGCTGCGCACCATGCGGAACAAGACGAACAAGCCGCCCATCAGCAATAAAAAGGGGCCAAACCAGAGCAGCCAGGTCACCGGGTTGACCGGCGGGCGATAGCGCACAAAATCGCCATAGCGGCTGACCATGAAGTCCATGATTTCAGCATCGGTTTTACCCGCCCGGATAAGCGTTCGGATTTCACGACGAAGATCCTGCGCCAAATCGGCCCGCGAACCGGCCAATGATTCGTTTTGGCAGACCAGACAGCGCAGCTCTTCCGAAATCACAATCAGGCGCTGCTCCACCACCGGGTCTTCGGCCAGGGGCGGGGCTTCGCCTGCATAACTGGCCGTCACGAGGTGCAGCGCCATCCATAAAGCGATCAAAAACTTCATTTTTGCAACTCCCGTATCAAGGGCAAAATTTTGTCGCGCAGCGCCTCATCGGTCACCGGGCCAATTTGCTTGTAACGAATGACGCCTGCCTTGTCGATCAAAAACGACTCGGGCACGCCATAGACGCCGAAGTCAATACCAATGCGGCCGTCCTGGTCCGTGATGGTTTGGTCGTAGGGGTTGCCATAACGGGCCAGCCACTTCATGCCCTCGGTGTTTTGGTCTTTGTAATCCAGCCCGATGATGGGCAGGGTTTTGGTTTTGGCAAACTCCATCAGTATGGGGTGCTCTTGCCGACAAGCCACGCACCACGAGGCCCAGGTGTTGAGCAGCCAAACCTTGCCCAACATGTCTTTCGCAGAGAACTTCTCAGCAGGTGTTTGCAAAATGGGGGCGATGAACAGGGGCGCCGGTTTGTTGATCAGCGGCGAGGGGATTTCGTGCGGATCCCGCGTCAGGCCGATGGCAAGAAAAACCACCAGCACGGCAAAAATCACCAAGGGAATCAGTGCCTTTTTCATGCAGGCACACCCTTGCCTGCGTGAGGCTTGCTTGAAGTCCGCTTTTTGCGGTAGCGACGGTCCAGTGCCGCAATGCCGCCACCCAACGCCATCAGCAGGCAGCCACCCCAAATCCAGCTCACGAAGGGTTTGTGGTACACCCGCATGGCCCAAGCCTGACCGTCGCCGCCTTCAAGCCGCTCGCCCAGCGACACGTAAACGTCGCGGGTCCAACCAGTGTCAATGGCGGCTTGCGTCATGGGCATGGTGGAGGAGAAATAGGTTCGCTTCTCGGGGTTCAGGGTTCTGAGCAACTGGCCATTGCGGCTCAACTCAACATCGCCCACATCGGCCTTGTAATTGGGGCCGGGCTCAGCGCGAATACCGGTCAGCTTGAAGGTATAGCCGCCCACCGAGACTGTGTCACCCACCGCCATGCGCACGTCTTTTTCAGTCTCATAGCCTTTGACCAGGGTGACGCCCACCACAAACACTGCAATGCCGATGTGCGCCACATGCATACCCCAGAACGCCGCAGGGGTCGATTTCCAGTGGGCCGTGTCTTTGATTTGACGAACAATTTGAACCGCAGAACCCAACACAATCCAAAAGGCCAAAGACAGCGAGAGCGCCACCAGCCAGGACCACTCACCCGCCAAAAATGGTGCCATGCAGCCCAATAGCACGGAGATGACCGCCACCGAGCGCAACTTCTTCGTCAACTCGGCCACACTGTCACTCTTCCACCGAGCGTAGGAACCAATCACCATAAAGGCCAGCACAGGCATCATGATGGGCGTAAACACCGCATTGAAATAAGGGGGACCGACCGAGAGCTTGCCCAGATTGAGGGCATCCACAATCAAGGGGTACAAGGTGCCCAGCAACACGGCTGCTGCAGCTGTGGCCAGCAAGACGTTGTTGACTAGCAAAAACGTTTCACGCGACACCAAAGCAAACGAGCCCCCCGACTTCACCTTGCTGGCACGCACGGCAAACAAGGCCAAAGAGCCACCCACCACCACCGACAGAAACAGCAAGATGAACACGCCCCGCTTGGGGTCCGTAGCAAAAGCATGGACCGAAGTCAGCACGCCTGAGCGAACCAGGAAGGTTCCCAGCAAGCTCAAAGAAAATGCAGTAATGGCCAGCACAATCGACCAGTTGCGAAACAAGCCACGCTTCTCGGTAACTGCCAGCGAGTGAATCAAAGCCGTGCCGACCAGCCAAGGCAGGAAGGAGGCGTTTTCCACCGGGTCCCAAAACCACCAGCCGCCCCAACCCAACACGTAATAAGCCCACTCAGAGCCCATCGCAATACCAATGGTCAGGCAGATCCAGGCCGCAGTGGCCCAAGGGCGCGACCAGCGCGCCCAAGCGGCATCCAGACGGCCATTCAGCAAGGCGGCAATCGAGAAGGCAAAGGGAACAGCCATGCCGACATAACCCATGTAGAGCATGGGCGGGTGAAACACCAGACCGGGGTCTTGCAGCATCGGATTCAAATCGCGGCCATCCGCCGGAATTTCACTCAGGCGCAGAAACGGATTGGAGGTGATCAGCATAAACAGCAAAAAGCCCACCGCCACCAAGCCCAAGATGCCCAGCACCCTTGACACCATCACATCGGGCAACTGACGCGAAAAAATGGACACGGCCATCATCCAGGAGGTCAACATCAAAAGCCACAGCAAGAGCGAGCCTTCATGCCCACCCCAGACTGCTGCGATGCGGTAAATATCAGGCAACTTGGAGTTGGAGTGAGCCGCCACGTACACCACCGAAAAATCGTTGGAATAAGAAGCGTAAGTGAGGCAGGCGAAAGACAGCGCGGTCAACAACCACATCGCCTGCGCGCCGGGACGGGCGATCGCCATCCACTCAGCGCGCCCTTGTTGTCCGCCGACGACACTTACCGCCCCCATCGCCAGCGCCACAAAGAGCGCCAGGATCAAAGAAAAATGGCCAATTTCAGGAATCATATTTTTATTACTTGAGTGTCTTGATGGTTTGCTGGGCTTTGGCCTGGTCCATGGCGCTCTGGGCCTCGGGGGGCATGTAGTTTTCATCGTGCTTGGCCAGCACTTCGCTGGCCACCATCTGGCCATCAGCGCCAAGTTTCCCTTGGGCTACCACGCCTTTTCCTTCACGAAACAGATCAGGGAGGATGCCGGTGTAGGACACGTTGACTTCCTTGACCGTATCGGTCACCACAAAATGAACGGTGAGGTCTTTGCGCTGGACAGAGCCGGCCTTGACCATGCCGCCAATGCGAAACGTGCGGTTCTTGGGCGCTTCACCGGCGGTTACCTGCGTGGGGGTGAAGAAAAAAACCAGGTTGCTTTGAAAAGCGTTCAGCACCAGATACGCTGCCAAGCCCAAGGCCGCCAAGCCCGCCACGATGATGGCGGCACGTTTGTGACGAGGTTTCATGACGATGCGCTTTCCAAAAGAAGTTCGGTACGAAGATGGCGAATGAGTTCAGCACGTTGCTTGCGAATCACCAAAGCCTCGCCCAACATCACGACCGCCGTCAGCCCAAAGCTGCCCCACACATAGAAGGCATAGCCCCCCATGGCGAAAAAATCAGAAATACTATTCCACTGCATGTTGCACCCACTCTGTATGACGTTCGCGTTCAAGAATAATGTTGCGCACCCGAGCCAGCGCCACCGCAACGGTGTACATCCAGAAGGCAGCGACCATGATGAGCATGCCCCACAACATGGGCGCCGCCATGGAGGGCGACTTCGTCATGGAGACCGAGGCGCCTTGGTGCAGCGTGTTCCACCACTTGACCGAAAAATAGATGATAGGAACATTCACCACACCCACCAGCGCCAGCACCGCACAGGCCTTGTCAGCGCGGCGTGGGTCGTCAATGCTGGACTGCAAGGCTAAAAAGCCCAGGTATAAAAACAACAAGATCAACTCGGAAGTCAGGCGGGCGTCCCACACCCACCAAGCGCCCCACATCGGCTTGCCCCACAGGGCGCCAGTGACCAAAGACAACAAGGCAAACAGCGCGCCCGTAGGCGCCAACGCCGAGGCCATCATGCTGGAAAGGCGGGTATTGAACACCAAGCCCACCCCGGCCCAAGCTGCCATGATGAGGTAAATGAACATCGACATCTGCGAGGCCGGCACATGCACAAAAATAATGCGGTAGCCCTCGCCTTGTTGGGCATCGGTGGGCGCCACAAAAAATGAAATCCACAAACCCACCGACAGCAGCAAGATCGCCAACGCGGTAAACAAGGGCTGCAAACGGCCGGCCAAAACATAGAAGTTTTGTGGCGAAGAAAATTTAAACCAGTGAATCAAGCGTGTTTTCATTCAAGTGAAATCTTTAGAGCGGCCGTGGTGGCCAGAGGCGCAAAAAATACAGACAACACCAGCAGTGCCGCCAACAAAGAGAGGTGACCGCCGGCGCCCAGCCCTGCGGCGTCCGCTTCCACCGCGCCGGCCCCAAATATCAGCACCGGGATGTAGAGGGGCAGAATTAAAAGCGACAGCAAGACGCCAGCACCCCGCACACCCAATGTCAGGGCCGCACCTATGCCGCCAATGAGGCTCAGGGTGGGCGTACCCAGCAGCAAGGACAACATCAACATACCCAAGGCCCGGCCTTCCAATCCAAACTGGAGTCCCAAAATGGGCGCCATCAACACCAAGGGCAAGCCTGAGAGCATGAAATGCGACAAAGCCTTGGCCAGGACGAGTAAAACCAAGGGCGCTGGCGACAAGGCCATTTGCTCCAAAGACCCATCGGCGTAATCCACAGCAAACAATCGCTGCAATGACAACATGGCCGCAAGCAAGGCGCTGACCCACAGCACGCCCGGCGCCATGCGCAGCAACAGCGCCGACTCAGGCCCAATGCCCAAGGGAAACAAACTGGTCACTACAACAAAGAAAAACAAGGGTGTGAGCACCTCGCCTTTTTGCTTCATGCTCAGCGAAACCTCGCGCCGAACCACCGCAAAAAAAACAGACGACCAACTCAAAGCACTCATGCGCGAAGTTCCAATACTTGCGGCGTCTGGGTGCCAATGGTGACCGACTGATGACTGGTGATAACGGCCAGACCGCCTTGGCTTAAATGCCCTGCGATCAAATTGGCCAGCAGTTCGATCGCCGCGTGGTCTAGCGCCACAAACGGCTCGTCAAGCACCCACAATTTAGCGCGCGTCAGCAGGAGACGCGACAAAGCCACGCGGCGTTTTTGCCCTTGTGACAAGTGGCGCACCAATCGATTTTGGCAAGCCCGCAGACCCAACTGACTCAAGGCGTGGCTGGTTTCTGCCAAACTGGGCACAGCACCAGCAAGTGTTGCATAGAACGAAAGATTTTCATTCACGGTGAGGGCTTCTTGCAGGGCATTGTGATGACCCAGATAGAACAGGTCTTGGCGGTAGGCCTCACCCAACTCAGCGATGGGTTGCCCGTTCCAGAGAATCTGCCCTGACTCAGCGGGCGACAAACCGCACAAAATGCGAAGCAGACTGGTTTTGCCCGCCCCATTCGCGCCCCGCAGGAACAGCAACTTGCCACTTTCCAGCCGAAATCCAACGCCATCGAACAAAGGCCGCTCGCCGCGTACGCATTTCAACTGAGAGACTTCGAGCATTTTTGAGACAAGAGTGAAGGGATAACCCTCAGTATTGTGACTGCCAATTCTTAACTGGGCATGACTTAAGTCAATAAACCTCAGGCAGATGAACTGACTGAGGTCAGAAAAAAGGCCCGGTGCCTTTGAAGAGCACCGGGCCAGTTAGTTGACTTGACAGAAATTAAAACTTGTAAAGGTAAGCAACCCCAAGGAATGTCAAAGTCTGATTCGGATTGCTGACAGTGGTGTTGTCAGAATACAAGAATGGCACACCGTTGTAACCCCATTGCCAGTCGTCGGTTTTGAACTCTTGGTAAACCAAGTTCACTTTGATCGCTGATTTTTTATCTACATCATAGATTCCGAACAAATTCAGCTTTCTTGTGTTGTAGTTGATGTTGGGGAGGATGTTCGCCGCCAACGTTGGAAGTCCATTTGTCGTGTTGTTGGTAAAACTAGTCACGTCATCTGCCGCCAAGAGATCCATGCCGACATTCAACTTTGGTGCAAGTTTTCCTTTGATGCTAAAACCAACCGTATTGGTCGCATTTTTAGTGTCATCGCCAACAGCTGCTTTATTCGCATTCCAGCGGTTTTCACTGCGAGTGAAGTATCCATTAAGGCGCCAATCATCCGAGAGGAAATAACTTCCATCCAAGGTCACTGAGTCATTGCTGATAACGCGCGCACCACCTTCAAATGCGGTTGAGGCGAGTGTTGCAGGGTAAATGCGTTTAAAGTCATCCTGACCATGTTCAACAGTTACTTCCAACGTTAGCTTGTCAGTGGCCGTCCAGTCAAGAGAGCCTCGAACCTTTGAACGGTCCCTGTCCATATAGAGGTTCGGCAACACGTTATTCGTCAACGCTGGATCAAATGCCTTCAACGGATTGTTAGCCAAACCGCTTGCAGTCACCCAAGCGTTGTCATCACCACGACGTTGCTTCAACTCTAAACTTATCGCGCCATTAAGCGTCTCAGACATTGCCTTGCGAAGTCCGGCATGTACGCCATACTCATCAAGCGAAGGTCGGAAGTAGACTTGTCCACTGAACAATCCCGTATTGACGATAGGGAGTGGCGTTACTTTTCGTTCCCAGTCCATGCCCACGTTTGCTGTGTAGCCGGCTGAAAAGCGATAAATACCATCGACCTTCCCTGTTGTCCGCGTCTGAGAACCAGAACCCCAGTTAGTGGTGTTGTAAAGTGCATTTACAGCACCGGTAGTTGGATTGACAGTCGAAATTCCGTTGGTGTTGTAAACGGCGATTGGTGTTTTGTCATTCCGATCCTCATAACGCAAACTGGCATTAACCGACAAATCCTTTATTGGACGCATAGTTAAACCAACTTGAGCCAAGGTGCTATCCACGACGCCGCCTAAGTCGACAGGTGCTGTACCAGGATTTAACCCCATGCCAGCAAAATTTTCGTTTTGTGTAGCATGTGTATATGACAACTTAAAGTTTGTGCGTGTCGTATCTGAGTAGGCATAGGTGCCACTGGCGTACAACTGATGCGCCTGGTTGTCAGGTGGTAAAGCCACGGCTGAAGATGCGTTTTGCTGGATCGTACAGGCAGCAGTACCATCAAGACAGCCTGACGAACTGGCACCACTTGTCCACAAAGCCCCACGATTTAATGTACCGGGAACAATGGGCGTCAAGCTTCCATTGTTATTGATGTAAAACGAACCATAGTAGCCGCCTGTAAGAGCCAGATTGCCACGATTGAAATTGAGCTTTGCGTCAATTGTCCGTATCACTGAGTCAATTGGCTCTGGCGTTAACAGCAACGCGCCACCACCACCAACTTCACCCACCACGCCAGTTGTTTTAACTGGACTGTATTTAATGTCACCGGAAGTCAGCCCAACGCGACCAAACAAACGGGCGCCCTTCTTTTCTTCATTTTTGAAATTCAATTCAAGCTGAAGCTCTGGTGAAATCCATTTTTCACCACTGGCACCAAATGCCGTGCGTTTTAACTTAAGCTCGACCTCGTTTGCCTGAGCCGGGCTAATTGGCGTAACAAGCCCATTTGGGTTTGTACCAAGGTAAACCCCGGCATTTGATCCCGTTGAATTTGAAGTGCCCACACCGGCCGGCGTAGCGATCAAATTTATTTGTGGTGACGTGGAGCCTATACCTGTCATACCCGTATTGATGACGTAGGGGTCGTTTCGAACAATCTCGTTGTAATCGAGGTTGTATTTCCAATCTCCTTGCTTTTGCTGGCCAAAGCCTAACTCACGGGTATCCAGACCGAGGTTTCGACCGGTCAAGGTGGTCCAGGTTCCCGTGGCCTCATCGCGTTTGATCCACTCAAAATCAACCAAGGCTGAAGCATCTTTGTTCAATCCAGTGTATTGACCAAAACGTTTCGCATCCCGGGCTGTGTTAACAACGCCAACACCAACACTTACGGTGCTTTCAGGACTGACCAAAGCTTGAACCTCGGCACTTTGCTGCGCCTGTGCGGAACCAAAGGCCAGCAGCAGAGCTGCAGCAACAGGCGCCAACTTAAATTCACTATATGTTTTATTACTCATGATCTGCTCCGTTTAACGCAAGAAGAAGGCTGGTGGCAACAAATTTTTACCGCCGTTGGGGTTGTTGCTTCCGTGGATCTCTGTATGGCAATTGAGACAACCACGAGCTTGCTCGATGTTGGTATTGGCTTTCCCTACGGAAGTCGAACCAGCAACTATTCCAGCAATACCAGGTGTACCGTGACCACTGTGGCACTGGTAACAAACCATCGGTGGACGTGCTTTGAGCAAGTTGTCAGCGGTAGTACCGTGAGGCATGTGGCAATTGGAGCAGTCGTCACTCACCGGACGGTGGTTGTGAACGAATGGACCACGTTTTTCCATGTGGCAGGTGTAGCAAGTTTCAACCACACTGTCGCGCTTCATCAGTTTAGGACCCGCAGAGCCGTGCGCATTGTGGCAATCAGAGCACGACACTTTGCCTTCTGGCGTAGGGTGGTGTGACTGTTTATTAAACTGGGTGCGCTGCTCTTTGTGGCAGGTGTAGCAAACTTCAGGCTGAGTGCGTTTGTCGCGGACTTTGTCATGCGGCGCATGCACAGAGTGGCATGAGGAACAAGCAACGTCATTGGTCTCATGCGCGCTGCCAGCCCACAGATGGCGCTTGGCATCCTTCTGATGGCAAGAAAGGCAAGCCTCATTTTTGGCAAGTGCAGGCGTTTTTGAATTCTTGTCAAATGTACGATCTGGTTTTGGCGGTTTGTCCTTGCCTTTGTAGCCCAGATGTTTTTCGCTATCGCCGTGGCAACTGGTGCAGGTCGGCGTGCGGCCATCGGCTTTCACACCATGCTTGGTTTTACCAATGGCCAATAAATTCGGGGAATCTGCTTCGTCATGACACGCCGTGCATTTGGCATCGCCATTCAGCACCAGGTCTTTTGCGCTGGCGGACGCCAGCACCGGCGTCTTCACCACATCAGCTGCATACGCAGCGCCTCCCAAGAGGGCCGCCCCCAAGGCCGCTGCATGCAGCGCAACCAAGACGAGTCGTTTGACTTCAATATATTTTTTCATATCCAGACTTTCTTTATAGTTGAGTAGCGTTTGGGCAAAGTGCCATCAGCCACCCGTCAAGAACCCATTAATCACCAAAACCAGTAGCGTGAGTCCGACTGCAATCAGTGTCAGACCCAGAATCTTGGAACCCCTGCGCATGGGCTGCGAAGGCGCATCTACCAAAAACTTCTCTAACTCACCAGACTCCATCAAGCGCTGGTATTGCGCGGGATGATCAGCACGGAACTCTTCCAGTGACTGCGTGCCGGTGAACATCACGATGTCCGGTGGTGGCAACTTGTCAGGCCGGAAATGGTTGTTGAAGAAGTGCACCGTAAAGAGGAACACTGCAGCCAGGAAGGCTTCTTCACCATGAACCACCGTGGCTATGTTGAACACCCAACCTGGTAGGTACTTGGCTGTCACGGTTGGGAAGGCCAACATCAAGCCGCTGCAGCCGATGATGCTCACGCCCCAGAACACGGCCCAGTAATCAAACTTCTCGTAGTAAGCCCAACGCTCGAAGCGGGGTTTTGGACCTTTACCCAGGAACCACTTGAACATACCAATGCAATCAGCCAGGTCTTTCCAGTTGGGAATCAAAGAGTCGGGACCAAACCAGCGGAAGTTCTTGTCACGCAGCAGGCTTTGCATCACATACACGAAGTGGATGAAGAAGATGCCGACAAACATCGTCGCAGCGATGCGGTGAATATAGGCGAGGCCCTTCGCGCCACCCAATAAACCTGCAACTACTGGTGCCCAGGCTGTTTGTGAGAACAGCGCGGAGGTTCCGGTCAGCACCAGCGTCATGGTGATCAAGGCGAAGGCCAAGTGAGCCACGCGCCAACCGATGGGGAACCGCTTAAAGACTTTTTCAGGCTCAGCTGGCAAGCCTTCTGTACGGATATGGGGTATCGCTTTGCGCTCTTTGCGGTCTTTCCACTCGCGGAAATACCACAAGCCAGAATGCAACCAGAAGAAGGCAAACACACCAACCAGCAAGGCCTGCATGAATTTGGTGGCGATCCACATTTGTGGGTACTTGGCGAAATCATGGCTATTGGCGTGCGGGCCAAAGGTGATGAAACCATCAGTGGCCAGTTCGCGCTTTTTGCCGTCATGGCAAGTCTGGCAAGTTTTCAGCCGGTTGGCCACATTCACTTTTGACTTGGGATCATTCGCAGGCAAGATGCCATGGCTGCCGTGACAGTTGAAACACTTGGCTGTATCAGTCCCACCCAGACGGGTGACTTGGCCGTGGTAGGTATCACGGTAGGAGCTTAGTTTTTCTTTATGGCAACTACCACAAGCATCAGTTACCAGGAGCTTGAAGGAGGACAAGGATGTGTTGGTGATGTCGTGGGTTGTATGGCAATTCACACAGGCAGGTGCCTTGGTATTGCCCTTATCAAGCAGCTCTTTGCCATGCACTGAAGCTGTGAATGTTTCGAGTTGTTCGTCGTGGCAAGTGCCACATTGATTGGGGATATCTTTGCGCCATGCCGCGTATTCAGGGCTCTTTTTATCGGCCGGCACATTAAACGCATGTGTGTCGTGGCACTGCGTACAGGTAGCTTTAGGCTGCGTTGGGTGATCTTTATCAGCCTGAGCGTGAAACGACTTGCCATAGGCCTCTATATTTTTTACAACCGTTTCAAGCCTTGGCTTTTGTGCCCCAGCGCCTGCGGCCTTGGCTTTATCCCAAAGCGCTTGATGGCAGCTTGCGCAGTCTGGGGCTTTGGCAGTGCTGCGCTTGTGCTGGCTTGTGCTGTCCACGATGTCGGTATGACAGGCCACGCATTCCATCTTGCCGTGAACGCTCTTTGCATATTTATCTGGGCTTACAGAATGCACAGCATGCTTTTCGCCCGCGACACCCGGCATTTCAAGCTTGCCTTTTTTACCGTCATGGCAGGTCTGACACGTCGCGTTATCCAGCTTCTCAGCAGGTGGCTCTATTTTTGTTTTATTTGCCGCTGCAGCAGGCAATGCCGTGAGGGCACTTGACAGGCAGACTGCGGCGGCCACGATCCACTTGGAGAGTTGACTGGTACGCATATTTTTTAAAAACCTAAGAGCGGTGTGTTAATTAACCAGGGCAATCAGGTGCGTGATTACTGGGAAAGAATCCATTGCGCCAAATTTTTCAACTCTTTCGCGTCTTTGGTATCAATGATCTTGTGCTCTTCTTCGGTGCCGTCTTCCAGTTTGACTTTAGGGCCCGTGGTGAAATTTTTGATGAGTTTTTCTTCGCCGTCTGCTTTGCCTTTGTATTTGGCTGCCACCTTCTTGTAAGAAGGTCCCTTTTTTGTCTTGTCTATGGCATGGCATTTAAAACAGTCGTTCTTTTTGGCCAGAGCATTCGCCGCATCGGCATTGATGTCGGCTGCCATGACGTTTGCGGACAGGCTGAACAAGGCGGTCATGCCAATAGCGAACGCTATTTTGGAGAGTGCTGTGCTGGCGATGGAGGTGAGCTTCATATCAAAAGTCCTTTAGGTGTGAGTTTGGTCACTAATAACAATTTCTTTATCCATGGCACTTAAAGCGAAACTTAGTGACGCACATAAGCTATGGACTTACTCAGATTTTCAAGGCTTTGGTCATTTATAGATATAGGATGCCGATGAAATTAGGCATAGGACTATTCCTACATCAGATCAGAATCACCCTATCATCCGTCTAATGGATATCCACTCAACGCCGTCGGCGTAAAAAATGGAAGCAAATCGTGGCTGAAAAATGAGCCTCCATTTGCGACCAACCGGATAGCGCTCAGAAATAAATCACTGTCGTCATCTTTTAATAAATATCCCGTAGCGCCAGCACGAATGGCACGAATGACTTGATACGCTTCATGGTGCATACTGAAAATAAGTATGGGAATTTGTGGGCGTACAGTTTTGATTCGGCGAATTAGCTCAATACCGGCTTGCCCGGGCATGGACAGATCAAGAATGACGAGACTCCACGTCCGCTCATTGATTTTCTGCATAGCCGACTTATCATCAAAAGCTTCACCCGCGACGATCAGGTCATGCGTATCAGCCAGGATTCTCCTCAATCCATCCCTGATAAACGGGAAGTCGTCGACAACCAAAACCTCAAGTTTCATGGATCCCCCTTATCTCGAGAAGAAAGGGGCACTTCAAGGCGGCCCACGGACAAAGAAGCCACAGATACCGACCTGCTTACCCTGCCAGAGGGAAGTTCGCGTCCGTTCTCAATGACTTTTTTTCAGTGTGAGCAATGAATGAGGAAATAGCTATCAGCGTTTGCTGAAAATAAGGATAAGAATTATCCTAATCAAACCAAGGATGTTGCCTAGTTGCTTGTCAAATCAAGCAAGTTTCGGTCTATGGCATAACGCACCAAGTCAACATGGGTCGCCATATTCATTTTCACGAGGATGTGTGATTTGTGTGTACTGACGGTTTTGATGCTGAGTGAGAACTCTTCGGCAATAGCCGTCAGGCTCGTACCGCGAACGATTCTGCTGAACACCTCGAATTCCCGATTGGTGAGCAGCGTGTGCGGTTGGTTATTGGTATTGGGTGAAACGTCTGCGGCCAATAGCTCTGCCAGTTTTGGGCTAATGAAAACGCCTCCGGCAGCTACCCTGCGTATGGCTGGCAAAAGTAACTCTGTATCACCTTCCTTGGAGAGATAACCTGAGGCGCCAGCGCGTATGGCGCGGACTGCATACTGCTCTTCCTGATGCATGCTAAAAATAAGAATCGGAAGTTTGGGTCTTTCGAGCTTGATGAGTTTGATGAGCTCAAGCCCATTGCGCCCCGGCATGGAGAGGTCAAGAACCACAAGATCCCAATCACGCTCTCGCACCTTTTCCAAAATTACATTGCCATTACCTGCCTCACCCGAAACCACCAGATCATCCGTATCTGCCAATATTTTCTTGAGTCCATCGCGAATAATAGCGTGGTCATCGGCCACTAAAACTTCTAGCTTCATGCGACCTCCTCACTCAAGTTAATCTCAGTTTTAGGAAAATTGACCTCAACTGTCGTACCCTTGCCAAAGACACTGCTGATACTGAATTGTGCATCTATCGAATGCGCACGCTCTCGCATGCTCACCAAGCCGATGCCACCCAATTTTGCCGAATCACTCATGCCTTTGCCATTGTCGCGCACCGTCAAGATCATCTTTTTCCCACTAGCGACAAGGTCAATCTGCACTTGCGTTGCGCCCGCGTGCCGTACAACATTGGTTAATGACTCCTGCACGATCCGATAGAGAGCGGTTGTCAACGCCTCTCCTTTAATTTGTTCAGCAAACTGAAGATCCAGGACAACCGTCAAACCGCTGCGTTTATAAAACTCAGACGCCATCCAGGAGACGGCGTCACCAAAGCCAAGATCATCGAGTATGGGTGGCCTGAGTTCGGTGGAAATGCGCCTGACAGAGGCGATGGCAGCATCCAGAAGGTGACGCATTTCATCCACTGTATCGGGCGTTGCGGATCGACCGTCTTTCAAGCGATTTCCAAGCCAGGAAAGGCTCAACTTCAAACCGGTCAACTGCTGGCCCAGTTCGTCATGTAATTCACGCGAAAGCCGTGCTCGCTCTTGCTCACGTACAGACTGCAATGAGGTCGACAAGTTTCGTAACTGCTGATTAACTTCACGTAATTCAACAACAACACGGCGATGCTCCGTGACATCGCGCAAAACGGCAGTCATTTGCAGTTTGCCGCCAATCATCGATTTTGAGATTGTTGATTCAATTGGGAACTCTGCCCCATCCGCTCGCCTGCCTGTTATTTCAAGCTGCGGAGCCATGGTTCTAGAAATAGATGGCGTATTTGAAAATGTCTCTACATGGCCTTGATGTCTGGCGCGTGCACGCTCAGGGATTAACCTATTAAAGGATTGACCAACGACATCACACTCCTTCAGTCCAAACATGTGCTCTGCCGCAGGATTAAAGAGGACAATTTTTTGCGAGTCGTCAATAGCCACAATGGCATCCATCACGGAATTTACCGTATGCTGGTAGAGATCATTGGCGGCACGTAACTCTTGTGAAAGTTCTTCTTTTCTAATGAGTTTTCGAATCAAAAATACAGAAACAGAAGCGGTGAATACGATCACCATGAAAGCCCCAATCAGGATGGGCACTATCGTCTCCCGCCAAGTGGCCAGACTTTGGTAGAGGTCATCCGTGACACCAACCATGACTGCGTATTTTGGCAAACTGTGCAATGACAGTGTTTTTTTATTGCCGTCTTTTTCTGAGTAAACTTTTGGGTAAACACCGCTTTTCTGTTGCGATAAATTTACGCCTGCAAGCTCACCGGCAAATTTACCGATATCGTCATCGCGGTGAGGCAGACTGGCGATCAGTGTGCCGTCAGCCATGTAGAGCGATATCTGACGCTCATAGTGAAGCTTCACGACTGTGTACATCAACTCAAATTTCGCAATGCTCATGGCGGCAACCACTACACCTCTAAACCTCATATTGACGTCGAACAGCGGACGCGCCATATGCAGCGTCCAAGAATTATCAAGGCGATTGCGAACCGGTTTATCAAGGACGAAAGTTTTCGTTGGGTCTTGTGATATTGCCTTGTAGTATTCGCGATCAGCCACGGATATCATTGCGACAGGAAACTCACGAGACGAGTTAACCACCCTGCCCTGTGCATCCACCAAAAAGAGTGCACTTAGTTGCCGCATTCCAGACGCACGGGCACTGAGCAACAAGTGTGTTTGCGGACTATCGAGTGAGAACTGACTTCCGTAAACATTCGACAAGCGCTCTTGAACACCGATCAGCAAGGTGTCTGCCCCCTCGAAATTCTGGAGCATTTGCTCCAGCACCACATTCGAGATGGTTGCAGTTTCTGTTTGCGCTTGCGCCAACTCTCGTTGCTTCAATTGCCAAACAAGGAAAGTCACACTCAGTACGATCGCCGCAATAGTCAGTGCGGCAAGTAGGCCTACTGAGTGTGTTTGTCGAATCTGAAGTCGCATACGATTTTTTTGCCATAGACGGCCATTCCCTGATGGGGTGACTATATTTTTTATACGGCTACAAATTCTTGATGTACATCAAGCCTTGCCAAGTTACCCGGCATCGCCAACCATGCACTGCTAGACTTCGGCCCCATGCATGCCTTTCTCCTGGTCCTTCTTCTTGCCTTGGCCAGCATAGCCAACCTGGCTTCTGCAACCACACCCGGTGAGCTTGCCATTGGAAGCACGCTGCGCGAAGCGACCCTGCAGAGCCTGACTGGCCCCAGTCGAAAACTATCGAATTTCAGAGGCTCCCCCCTGATCATCAATGTATGGGCGAGTTGGTGTGGACCCTGCCGGGAGGAGATGCCTTCGCTGGAACGACTCAACCAACGCAAGGGCGCTCTGCCCTTTGAGATGATCGGCATCTCCACAGACGACTATCCCGATGCCGCCAAGGGATTTTTGAAAAAAACAAAAACTACTTTTAGCCACTTCATCGATCAGCGCCTATTGCTGGAAAACATGCTGGGTGCCGACCGACTCCCCTTGACGCTGCTGGTGGATTCCAAGGGGCGCGTGCTGGCCAGGTTTTACGGCGCCAAGGAGTGGGACACCCCTGAGGCGCGTGCCCTCATCGACAAAGCCTTTCGCTAGCCCAATCAAGCGCCGCGCAATTGGCGCAGCTTGATGAATGCCAACCCGGCCATCACCGCATCGTTCAAGGCGTCGTGGGCGTCGCGCTGGGGCAGGTTCAGGTCGCGCATCAAGGTGGCAAAGCGCAAATCAATGTCGGGGTTGGCCTGTTGCTGGTAGGGCGGCAACTGCTTTAATTTGTAGTCGTAATACAGCGCGGAGACTTCCAACTTTTCTTGGGGCAGACCTTGCCCCAGAATCGGCCAAATGGCGCGGTTGAGCATTGCCACATCAAACTCCAGGTAGTAGCCCACCAGTGGGCGGCTGCCAATGAACTGCATCAGGCGCTTCATGGCCTCGTCGATCGGCAAGCCTTGGGCCACATCGGTTTCGCGCAAACGGTGAATGCGCACGCTGTCCGGGGAGATGCCGCGCTCTGGGCGCACCAGCAACTCCAGGCGCTCGCTGGTCATCAGTCGGTTGCCCACGATGCGCACGGCGCCAATAGAAATGATCTCGTCGCTGCGCACATTGAGCCCTGTGGTTTCGCAGTCCAGCGACACCCATTCGTTCTCAGGCGGGGCCTCGAACATGAAACGAAAAGCGGGGTCGCCCAAATGGTAGATCAACCACGCCCGCTTGAGTCGTGCCCACAAGCGGGACGGTGACCACCACGCGCTCAAGCGATGGCGTCCAGATGAAAGCGGTGGCGCAGCAAAACTTTAAAGCGTTTCACCACGCCCAGCGTATCTTTGAGCAAGTCGCGGTCCAGGCTACTCAGGCGCGCCACGCTCACGGTGCCGGTCACGGCTTTGCCGGTGTCCAACTCCGCCAGGCCCGCTTTGAGTTTGAGCCCCATAAAGAAATACAAGCTGTCGGTCAGATCAGTGCCCATGTCAGATTCCAACCAACCCTCGCGCACCAGAGCGGCAATCCTGTCGGCTGTGCTGACCACCTGAATACGGTGCGCCAAAGCCAAGCTGCGCACACCGTGCACCAGCGGGAAGATGCCTTCTTTTTTGAGGTTGAGAAACTGGTCGCCCTCCCCCAAACCGAGCAAGCGGTTCCACCAGCCAAAGCTGGTGGTGAAGGCGTCAATGGCGGCGGCAAAACGGTTGAGCAAAACATCGTTGTCAGTGGCTATTTTCATCAACCGAAGCTGCACGTCTTCCAACAAATGGGTGTCGCCACACACGGTGTGCGCGTCCATAAAAATGGCCAGATTCATCAGACTGTCGGCATCCGGCAGCAGGAGCCATTGCCGCGTCATTTGCCCAAACTCTTGTGACGGTTTGCACCACTGCGGGTTGCTGAGCATGATGCGGCCGGGGCATTCGGGGTAGCCAAAACTAGCCAAAGCGTTGGAGAAGTTTTGGCATAGTTCGCCCAGGTTGTCGGGTGGTACAAAGCCATCACGCAAAATCAGGCCGTTGTCCTGGTCGGTTTTAAGCAACTGCTCGCCGCGCCCCTCGCTGCCCATCACAAACAGGCAACTGTTGGCGACCAGATCGGCGGGGGCGATCAGCTGCCAGGCGCGTTCAAACAAGCGGGCGTTGAGCTGCTGCACCAGCTTGGCAATCAAATTCACCCGCGAGCCGCTGCGGTACAGCAGCGCCATCATGCGGGTGATGCGGGCGGCGGCCTGGCTCAGACCCGCCAGGTCTTTGGCTTCTTCAATTTCCACCGTGATCAGGTGCGACTGGTTGGACAGGAAACTGAACAAATCCAGCGCCTCCAAAATACCCAGCACCTGCTCACCCTCAGCCACCACCACGCGGTGCACCCGGCGTTTGAGCATCACCGCCATGGCATCGCCCAACTGGTCAGACGGGCGCACGGAAATCAGGGAAAAGTTGGACAACTCACCCACCGCCAGTTGGTCCAGCGGGCGGCCATCCAGAATGGCGCGCTGCAAGGCGGTGGCGGTAAAAATACCCAGTCGGGGCGGCTCGGTTTGCGCATCGCGCACCAGCACGCTGGAGGTGCGTTGTGTTTGAAACACCTTCACCACCGACAAAATATCAAGTCCGGCATCCACAAAATGGGCGGGGCGTAAAAATGCCTCATCGACCCGCGAGAGCGTGAGCGACTGCAACTCATGCTGCGTGCGCCGCTGTGACAAGGCGCTGAGTTTGTTGCTCAAATCTGAAAACAAGAGCGCGCCAAAGGTGGCGTTGGAGGCGATCAGGTCGCTCACGGCTTGGTGCGCCAGCTGGTAAGCCACCACCTCTTCAGCCGCCACAAAGCGGCTGCTGACCTTGCCCGCGACCAGTCCCCGGCCATCAAAACAATCCTCTGGCCCAAACGTGGTGATGACCTCGTCACCCTCGGACTGGGTCACAAAACCCTTGATGATGACAAACAGATGCGTGGGGGCAATGCCCACATCGAGAATGGTTTCGCCTTGCGGGAAGTAAGCCACGTCCACGCTGTGGCGCACCAGGCTTTGCTCGTCGGGGGTCAGGCAGTCAAAAGGCGAGGCTGAAAAATTAAACGCATTGGGCATAGTGTGGGCTCTTGTTGCCCTTTTATTTAGCGCTTGACGCCTTGCGCCACGCTTGCAGGCGCGTCCCAATTGGCGTCAAACCAGGGGTCCTTGTTCAAGTAGGCAGTGAGCATGGGCAGCGCATCAAAGCCCCAAAACAGCTTGTCGTCCACGGCAATAGTGGGTACACCAAAGACACCCAGAGCCAGGGCTTCTTCGGTGTTGGCTTTGAGCTGGGCCTTGACTTCATCACTGGCTACCGCGCGCTGCGGGGCCAAGAGCTGGGTCAGTTGCTGCAGGCGCTCGGGGTCATCCGCCGGGGCACCGCCTTGCCAGACGTGCTTGAACACGGTCTCGCACACATAGCGGTTGGGCGCACCCTGCGCGCTGCAGGCCAGCGCCAAGCGCAAGAGCGAGAGAGGATTGAACGGGTGACTGGCTGGCATTTGCAAATCCACCGCCTGGGTGTGCGCCTGCCACAGCACCTGGCGGTAAGTCCAGTCGCGCTTGCCCGGCATTTCGGCCGGTCCGAGTTGGCCGTGGTGCTTGAGCAGCGCGGCAAAGAGGATGGGTTTGTAGCTGACGCTGACACTGTGGCCCATCAGGGCTTGGGGCAGTTTCTCAAACGCCAGGTAGGCGTAGGGCGAGATGAAATCGAGGTAAAAGGTCAGGTGTTTCATGTCGTACTTTGCGCTGCGCGCTGCTCAATAAGTTCCCACATGGCCCGCTTGGCAGCATCATCCGACTGGCTCCACAGCCGAATTTCGTCAATGGTGCGAAAGCAGCCTTCGCACAAGCTCGAGCTCGTGCTTTTGCTCATGCGGCACACTGACAAGCAGGGCGAAGGCACTTTATCGCCTCCAGCCCTTACCTGACGGGCTAAAGCAGCTATCAACTCAGGAGCATTCACCGCAGACTTAACTTCACTCATATCAGCTTGTTCGCTTATTGAGCAAGGCCGTTGCCGCGCGTGAGCCTGATTTTCGGTTCAAAAAGTCGCTGATGAATTGCCCGGCATCAATCAGCTTGTCCAGGTCAATGCCGGTCTCAATCCCCATGCCGTGCAGCAGGTACACCACGTCTTCAGTGGCGACATTGCCGGTGGCGCCTTTGGCGTAAGGGCAACCGCCCAAACCGGCCACCGAGGTGTCAAACTGCCAGACGCCCATTTGCAAACTGGCCAGCGTGTTGGCCACCGCTTGGCCATACGTGTCATGAAAATGCCCCGACACATCGGCCAGGTCATAGTGCTTGAGCGTGGCCTCAATGGCGCGCTGCACCTTCAAGGGCGTGCCCACGCCAATGGTGTCGGCCACGCCAATGTGCTGCACGCCAATGCCGCGCATGAGCCCGGCCAGATAGCCCACGCGTTCGGGCGCAATCTCGCCCTCATACGGACACCCCACCGTGCACGACATGGCGCCGCGCACATAAACGCCCGCCGCGCGGGCCGCAGCCACCACCGGCGCAAAGCGCTCAATGCTCTCGGCAATGGAGCAGTTGATATTTCTTTGGCTAAAGGCTTCACTAGCAGCGGCAAACACCACAATCTCGTCAGGCCGCGACTTGAGCGCCGCCTCAAAACCCTGCGCATTGGGCGTCAGCACCGAGTAGCGCACACCGGCTTTGCGCGCAATGCCCGCCATCACCTCGGCGTTGTCCGCCATTTGCGGCACCCATTTGGGGGATACATAGCTGGTGACTTCAATCTCGGTCAAACCCGCGTTTTGCAGGCGGTGTACCAACTCGATCTTGACGGCGGCCGGAACCGGCTGTTTTTCGTTTTGCAAGCCGTCACGGGGGCCGACTTCAACCAGTTTGACACGGGAGGGGAGATTCATTTTTAGTTCCTATTCAAGTGCAAGCAGTCGGTTCAATACCCGCGAACGGCGTCAACGATTCCGGCGATGGGCGCTCCTTGCTCAAGCGCGAGTATTTTCCCCACAATTTGCGCAATGCTGGTTTCGCGCAAGGTGCGGGCTGAGGTGTGGGGGGTGACGGTTATTTTTGGGTGGCGCCAGAAGGGGTGCTCAGGCGGCAGGGGCTCGACTCTGAACACGTCCAGCGTGGCACCGGCCAGGTGACCCTCGTTCAGCAGCGCCAAAAGGTCGTCTTCTACCAAGTGCGCGCCACGGGCCACGTTGATGACAAAGGCACCGGGCTTGAGCTGCGAGAGTGTGGTCCGGTTCAGCAGATCCTGAGTGTCGGGTGTGAGCGGCAACAGGTTGACCAGCACCTGGCTTTTTGACAAAAACTCGTTGAATTGCGCCTCGCCGCAAAAGCTCTGCACGCCCTCGATAGTTTTGGCACTGCGGCTCCAGCCGTTCACCGGAAACTCAAAAGCCCGCAAGGACTTGGCTACCCGCTCGCCCAACACGCCCAGGCCCATAACGCCTACAGAAAAATCATCCCGCTGGGGCGATTTTCGATACGCCCATTTGCCGTTTTTGGCGTCAAGAGCGTAGCCTTCAAATTCCCGAAAATACCGAATCACGGCATGGCACACGTACTCGGCCATTTGCACCGACATGCCCGCATCATCCAAGCGCACCACCAGCGCACCTGGGGGCAGGCGAAGCTTAAGCAGCGCATCCACGCCCGCACCTATGTTGAAGACGCCTTTGAGTTGAGTTTGCTCGTCAAAAAATTGCTGGGGCGGCGCCCAGACCACCGCGTGGTCAGCGGGCGGCGTGCCGGGTTGCCATAAAGAAACCTCGGCCTGAGGCAAAGCGGCCTGGAGGCCAGATAACCAAAGATCGGGTTTGGTGTCGGTGCAGCAAAAAGTGATTTTCATGGAGGGCGAGGTTAGCATTTTTGCCTTCCCCCCTGTTCGTCACCTTTACGCCAAGGCTTGTGTCACCAGTTTGAGCAACTCCGCGCCTTCAGTCACCTGGTCGCCGGGGGCGTAGAGCAATTCGGCCACCACGCCGTCCATCGGGGCGGCAATGGTGTGCTCCATTTTCATGGCGTCCATCACGGCCAGGGTTTGGCCTTTGGTGACTTTGTCACCGGCCTTGACCGAGAACGACACGACCTTGCCCGGCATCGGCGCGGTCAGGCGCCCGCCCTCCACTTGGGCATCTCCGGCGTGGGCCAGGGCGTCGATAGCAATGATTTGCGTCGCGCCTTGGGCCGTAAATACATGGGCGACAGCCCCGTTTCTGTACACGCTAACAATTTGGCGCTGTGCGCCCAAGCGCACATCCAGACCTTTGATGACCGGCGCAAATGAGAACACCTCACGCTCGCCCGCCACATCCAGCTGCAAGGCGCCATCGTGCAAGGTGGTCATTTGCACCACTTGCACGACACCGGCAAACTCAAAGTCAAACCGACGAGCGCTAGGCCCGTGCGAACGCCAGCCATCCTGCCGTGACCACGGGTCTTGCCAAACCGCTTGGCTGGCCAAAGTGGCTTCAGCTGTTTTCTCTTGCTGCAAGGTATGCGCAATCGCACCGGCCACGGCCAGATTCAAACCGACTTTTTCCTGGTTAAACAGCACCGCTTCTTCGCGGGGGATCAAACCGGTGTCCAGGTCGGCGCTGGCAAACGAGCGGCTTTGCACCACGTTGCGCAAAAACTGCACGTTGGTGTTGAGGCCCACGATGTGGGTTTGCGCCAGCGCCGCGTCCAGACGCGAGAGCGCCTGTTCGCGCGTGTCGCCGTGCACGATCAGCTTGGCCACCATCGAGTCGTAAAACGGCGAAATCACATCGCCCTCACGCACACCCGAGTCCACGCGCACGCCGCCGTTGCAGCGCTCAAAAGTCACGCAATCGGGCAAGCCGTAAACGTGCAGGGCACCGGTGGCGGGCAAAAAGTTGTTGTCCGGGCTTTCCGCGCAAATACGCGCTTCAATGGCGTGGCCGCTAATTTTGAGTTGGTCTTGGCGCAGCGGCAAAGCCTCGCCCGAGGCCACGCGCAGCTGCCATTCCACCAGGTCTTGCCCGGTGATGGCTTCGGTAACCGGGTGCTCTACTTGCAGGCGGGTGTTCATTTCCATGAAAAAGAAAATCATGGAGCCATCGGGCTTTTGCTCCACGATGAACTCCACTGTGCCCGCGCCCACATAAGCAACGGCACGGGCGGCGGCCACAGCAGCCTCGCCCATTTGCTGGCGAAACGCCTCGGTCATGCCAGGTGCAGGCGCTTCTTCCAGCACTTTTTGGTGGCGGCGCTGCACCGAGCAATCGCGCTCAAACAGGTAAACGTAGTTGCCCTGTGTGTCGCCAAACACCTGAATCTCGATGTGGCGCGGGCGCTGCACATATTTCTCAATCAGCACCGAGTCGTTGGCAAAGCTGTTGATGGCCTCACGCTTGCAGGAGGCCAGCGCTGCCGCGAAGTCGGCTGAAGCGTCCACCACCCGCATGCCCTTGCCGCCGCCGCCCGCGCTGGCTTTGATGAGCACGGGGGAGCCGATGCTGTCGGCCTCGCGTTGCAACAAGGCGGGGTCTTGGTCTTCGCCGTGGTAGCCGGGCACCAAGGGCACACCGGCCAGGTTCATCAGGCGTTTGGACTCGGCCTTGAGCCCCATGGCCTGAATGCTCGACGGCAGCGGGCCGATAAACACCAGCCCCGCGTTGGCACAGGCTTGGGCAAACTCGACGTTTTCGCTCAGAAAACCGTAGCCAGGGTGTACCGCTTGTGCCCCCGTAGCCAGGGCGGCGGCAATGATGTTTTCCCAGCGCAAGTAACTGTCTTTAGGCGCACTGCCGCCAATGTAAACCGACTCGTCACACACACTGACGTGTTTGGCGTTGGCATCCGCATCAGAGTAAACCGCCACGGTTTTGATGGCCATGCGTTTGGCCGTCGCCGCCACGCGGCAAGCAATTTCGCCCCGGTTGGCAATGAGAATTTTGTTAAACATGAGGGTGTCTTTCCGTTACATCCGAAACACGCCAAACTGCGTGTCGGCGATGGGGCTGTTCATGGAGGAGCTGAGGCCGAGGGCCAGGACGCGGCGGGTGTCCACGGGGTCAATAATGCCGTCGTCCCACAGGCGGGCGGTGGCGAAATAAGGGTGGCCTTGCACTTCGTATTGGTCACGAATGGGGGCTTTGAAGGCGTTTTCTTCGTCTGCACTCCAGGCGCCGCCTTTGGCCTCAATGCCGTCGCGCTTGACCGTGGCCAGCACGCTGGCCGCTTGTTCGCCGCCCATGAGGAGATGCGGGCGTTGGGCCACATCCACAAAAAGCGCGGGCTGAAAGCGCGCCCGCACATGCCGTAGTTGCCCGCACCAAAGCTGCCGCCAATGATGATGGTGAATTTGGGGACCGAGGCCGTGGCCACAGCCGTGACCATCTTGGCGCCGTTGCGCGCAATGCCCTCGTTTTCGTACTTGCGCCCAACCATGAAGCCGGTGATGTTTTGCAAGAAGATCAGCGGAATTTTGCGCTGGCAGCACAGCTCAATAAAGTGCGCACCCTTCAAGGCCGACTCGCTGAACAAAATGCCGTTGTTGGCAATGATGCCCACCGGCATGCCTTCAATATGCGCAAAGCCGGTCACCAGCGTAGTGCCAAAGCGGGGCTTGAACTCGTGAAACTCGGAGCCATCCACGATGCGGGCAATGATTTCGCGCACATCAAAGGGCTTGCGGGTGTCGGTGGGGATCACGCCGTACAACTCTTTTGCTTCAAATTTAGGAGCTACCATAGCACGCACAGCGTGCTCTACAGCCTTCTTTTTATTCAAATGCGACACCGCCAAGCGTGCCAGCGCCAGCGCATGCAAATCGTTTTGCGCCAAGTGGTCGGCTACACCCGAGAGCCGGGTGTGCACGTCGCCACCGCCCAAATCTTCAGCCGTGACCACCTCGCCCGTGGCGGCTTTCACCAGCGGGGGGCCACCCAAAAAGATGGTGCCCTGGTTTTGCACAATGATGGCCTCGTCGCTCATGGCCGGCACATAGGCACCGCCTGCAGTGCAACTGCCCATGACCACAGCAATTTGTGAAATGCCCTGGGCACTCATATTGGCTTGGTTAAAGAAGATGCGCCCGAAATGGTCGCGGTCCGGAAACACCTCGTCTTGGTTGGGCAAATTGGCACCGCCCGAGTCCACCAAATAGATGCAGGGCAAGCGGTTTTGCTGGGCCACTTCTTGCGCCCGCAAGTGCTTTTTGACCGTCATGGGGTAGTAGGTGCCGCCCTTCACGGTGGCGTCATTGCAAACAATCATGCAATCCACCCCGCTCACGCGGCCAATGCCGGCAATCAGCCCGGCGCCGGGCGCGCTGTCGGTGCCGTCGCGGTCGGGGTACAAGCCCAAAGCAGCCAGCGGCGACAACTCCAAAAACGGCGTGCCGGGGTCCAGCAACATCTGCACGCGGTCACGCGGCAGCAGTTTGCCACGCCCGGTGTGCTTGGCGCGAGCAGCCGCACCACCACCCAGATTGGCCTTGGCGATTTGGGCATTCAGATCATCCACCAGCCCCCGCATAACGGCCGCGTTAGCCAGAAAATCGGCAGATCGGGCATTGAGTTTGGTATCCAGAACGGGCATGGGCTTCTTTCTAAAGTTCTTGAGCAGACGGTTCGAGCCGCCATTGTCACGCCCAAAGCATAAAAGCGCATCAGGATTTACGTGGGCCACGAAGGTTGCAAATCGTGCCAAAATTAACAAATGCAAATCTTCAGCTTTAGCACACCACCTCGCTACGCCCCCGTCACTGCGAGCGCAGCGCGGCAGTCCATGGCTTCATTTTTCGCACGGCACGATGGACTGCCGCGCTACGCTCGCAGTGACGGGCTGCCGTTATGAGCACCGCGATTACCCCTATCGCCTATGTCAACGCTATTGTTCAGGCCTACAGTGCCCAAGGAAAAAGTCCGTTCCAAGCCCTGGCACTGGCACAAATTGCGCCAGAGTTATTGGAAAATACCACCGCGCGCATTACCGCCGAACAGTTTGAGCGACTCTCGGGTGCGGCCATGCAGGAGCTTGACGACGAGGGGCTGGGGTGGTTCAGTCGCCGCTTGCCTTGGGGGAGCTACGGCATGCTGGCGCGCGCCTCCATTAGCGCGCCAACTTTGGGAGTGGCGCTAAAACGCTGGTGCCGCCACCATGGGCTCATCACCGCCGACATCTCGCTCACACTCACCACCAGCGGTGACACGGCCACATTGCGACTGACCGAGTCGAGCGACCTGGGCGTGCTGCGCGAGTTTTGTCTGGTCTCGGTGCTGCGCAACATCCACGGGCTGGCCTGCTGGCTGATTGATTCGCGTCTGAGCCTGCAAAGTGCCCAATTCCCCTTCACCGCCCCCGCGCACGCCGATGTGTATGGCGTGCTGTTCTCCGGCCCCACCACGTTCGAGGCGCCGTCTGCCGCTCTGCACTTTGACGCCCGCTACCTCGCACTGCCCTTGCGCCGGGATGAGCCCGCGCTGCAACACATGCTGCAACGCGCCCTCCCCCTGACCGTGCTGCAGTACCGGCGCGACCGCCTGCTGGTGCAGCGCGTGCGGCTGGCGCTAAGCGCACACCCGGCGCAAACCCACAATGCCGAAGCCTTGAGCGCTTTGCTCAATGTTTCACCCCGCACCTTGCACCGACAGCTCAAAGACGAAGGCGCCTCATTGCAAGCCCTAAAAGACGAGGTGCGCAAAAACCGGGCACTTGAACTGTTGCTTCGCACCGCCCGCCCTATCAAGCAAGTGGCAGAGGCCGCAGGCTTCTCTAATGAGAAAAGCTTTATGCGGGCGTTTCGGAATTGGACCGGCACGTCACCCGCTGAATTCAGGCGCTTGGGCGCACCACCGGTTTAATTAAGCCCTGATTTGATCTAGCACAAATTAAAGCATCGACACTGCACAAATTTTGTGGATAACTTTGTGTACCCAACCCGGTACAAGCCCTTGAAAGTGAGTGTTCATGCGGTTTTCAAGCGGGTGCACAAATTTCGGGCACAGCCCTTTTCAGGGCTAAAAAATAATCCAGAGCATTCAACCCACAAGTTCTGTGGATAACATTGTGGAGTAGCCCCACGAAAACAACTTGAATCCAATACCAGCAAGGGTTCCAACACGCTGCCTAAAAAATAAGCACAGGGTATAAGTCATTAATCAGCTTAAATAAAGTCCAGATTGCATACCAGAAAGCTCACAAAAATCGGCTTTGAATATATTTATATATAAATTTCTCAGCGGAAATTAACGCTGTTTTTGTGCTGGCAAGGTGACTTGCAAAATCATCTAATTTTCATTCACAAAAAATGTGGATAACTTTGTGGACCCAGCCCTTAACAAGCCGCCAAACCGTTGACTGGTGCGGCTTGTAACAAGATGCTCAAAAAACAGGCAGTCTGGCTCAGGCCAACAAGCCCGGCAAGTCGGCCATGCTGCCAAACAAGCGACTGGCCCCCGCCCGGAGCAAAGCCGGGCCTCGGTCTGGCGTGGGGCAATAAGCCCACACCGTGGCGCCCGCAGCCACACCCGCCGTGATCCCGATGGTGGTGTCTTCAATGACCAAACACTGCGTGGGGGCTGCGTTCAGGTGATGCGCGGCAGCCAAATAAACATCAGGTGCGGGTTTGGAGCGAGGCATTTCATGGCCACTGAAAATGCGGCCTTCAAAAAACCCGAACAAGCCCACTTGGGTGAGTTGCATTTCTACCTTGAACCGGTCGGCGCCTGAGGCGCAGGCAATGCGCGACAGCGTGTGCGTGTGCGCAGCATCCACGGCCGCGTGTGCACCGGTGATGATCTCCAGGCGCACGCTCAGTTCGGCGTTGCGGCGCTCGTAAAAAAGCGCCATCCAGTCCTCGGTCAATGCCTGCCCTGTGTGGGCTTCAATCGCCACGCGTTCATCGCGCACCGCCTTGCCGACAAAGTAGTCCATGCAGTCTTGGGCGCTCATGACCCAACCCCGTTCTTCCAGCATATCGCGCAAAACGCCGTTCACAATCGGCTCGCTGTCGACCAAGACCCCATCACAGTCAAACAATATTGCTTCAAATTTCATAGCTGGTTACGCACAATGCGCATGGTTAATAGGTTGATTTATTCAAAATACCGACGAAGCACCTTTTCTAAAAAGGCGAATTTTGAATGCCATAATAGCGGCTTGGAACCGGGAGAGACTTTGAACAATCTCCTTGTAAAAAGCGCCGAAGGAGCAACCGCCCCGGAATCTCTCAGGCAAAAGGACCGGTACCAAGCAACACACTCTGAAGAGTGATTGGGTTTCGTCACCCGGTCCACCGCAGGAGCAAGCGACCTTCCGGTTTAACCCGGCTGCGTCGTGAATCTCTCAGGTCCAAAACAGAGGGGGCGATGGTTTTGAATGCTCAAAACCGTCCACAACCCTGACTCATTTGGACTTCTCTCATGAAAAATATAGCTGTTATCGGTGGTGGTATCACGGGCGTCACCACGGCCTATGCGCTGGCCAAACGCGGTTTTGCCGTCACCTTGTTTGAAAAACACCGCTACGCCGCCATGGAAACCTCGTTTGCCAACGGCGGGCAACTCTCTGCCTCAAATGCCGAGGTCTGGAACCACAGCTCAACCATCTACAAGGGCATCAAGTGGATGCTCAAGAGCGACGCCCCCCTGCTGGTGAACCCCAAGCCCAGCTGGCACAAGATTTCGTGGTTTGCCGAGTTCATGGCAGCCATGGTGAACTACGAAAAAAATACGATTGAGACCGCGCGCCTCAGCATTGCCGCTCGTGAGCACCTGCTGGGTTGGGCGGCGCAAGAAGGCATCGACTTTGACCACAAACCCAAAGGCATCCTCCACATCTACCGGGACAAGGCCGACTTTGACCATGCAGGCAAAGTCTCGCGCCTGTTGGCGCTGGGCGGCTTAAGCCGTCAGGCGGTCACGCCCACAGAGATGCGCGCCATTGAACCCACGCTGGCGGGCGACTATTACGGTGGCTACTTCACACCCAGCGACTCCACCGGCGACATCCATAAGTTCACCACCGGACTGGCCGCTGCGGCTGAGCGCTTGGGTGTGGTGACTTTGTACGGGCAAGACATCAGCAAGGTGGCCAGCGGTGCACAAGGCGTGCACATCACCGCCACAGAATCAGGCATTGAGAACACGCATCAGTTTGACGGCGTGGTGATCTGCGCTGGCACCGCCAGCCGCCAGCTGGCTGCCCAACTGGGCGACCGCGTGAATGTGTACCCGGTCAAGGGCTACTCCATCACCGTCAACCTGCGCGACGCCCAAAGCCGGGCCAGCGCGCCTATTGTGAGCTTGCTGGACGACGCGACCAAACTGGTCAGCAGCCGTTTGGGTGACGACCGCTTTCGGGTGGCAGGCACCGCTGAATTCAATGGCTTTAACCGCGACATTCGCGCCGACCGCATCCGCCCTCTGGTGGAATGGGTGCAGCAATGCTTCCCCGGCGTCAAGACCGACAGCGTGGTGCCTTGGGCCGGCCTGCGCCCCATGATGCCCACGATGCTACCCCGCGTGGGCAAGGGCAACAAGTCCAATGTGTTCTATAACACCGGCCACGGCCACTTGGGCTGGACGCTCTCCGCCATCACCGCCGAGATGATCAGCGAAGTGGTCAGCGGCGCTTACCCGGCGCAGTAAACAGAACTAGGCCACTGCGAGTGCTTTTGCCTCGTCACTGCGAGTGCTTTTGCCTCGTCACTGCGAGCGCTTTTACCTCGTCACTGCGAGCGAAGCGCGGCAGTCCATCTTTGCGATTCAATGGTTTTTTCAGGAGCGGGCTTGGCGCGGCAACATGGACTGCCGCGCTTCGCTCGCAGTGACGGGGCTGAAGTGCTGCGTTTCTTTAAGGCTGAAGTGCTGCACCTCCTTAAGTCTGAGGCACAGCGTTTGCTTACGCCAGCGCCCGCTGGATGATGATTTTCTGGACGTCGGAGGTGCCTTCGTAGATTTGGCACACCCGCACGTCGCGGTAAATGCGCTCTACGGGGAAGTCGCTCACGTAGCCGTAGCCGCCCAGCGTCTGGAGGGCGGCGCTGCACACTTGCTCGGCCATTTCACTGGCAAAGAGCTTGGCCATGGCGGCTTCTTTCAGGCAAGGGCGCCCGGCATCGCGCAGGGCGGCAGCGTGCCAGATGAGCTGACGTGCTGCTTCTAACTGAGTGGCGCAGTCAGCCAACCGGAAGCCCACGGCTTGGTGGTTGAAGATAGGCTGTCCAAAGCTCTGGCGGTCTTTGGAGTACGCCAAGGCCACTTCAAACGCGCTGCGGGCCATGCCCACACTTTGGGCTGCGATGCCAATGCGTCCGCCCTCTAAAGCGCCCAAAGCAATTTTGTAACCCTCGCCCTCATGGCCAATCAGGTTCTCTGCGGGGATGCGGCAATCGTCAAAATTGATCTGCGCAGTGTCGCTGCTGTGCTGGCCGAGCTTGTCTTCCAGACGCGCCACCACGTAGCCGGGCGCGTTGGTGGGCACCAAAAAGGCGCTCATGCCTTTTTTGCCGGCCCCTTTGTCGGTCACCGCAATGACCACCGCCACGTCGCCGTTTTTACCGCTGGTGATGAACTGCTTGACGCCATTGATGACGTACTCATCGCCCTCTTTCACCGCGGTCGTGCGCAGACTGGAGGCATCAGAGCCCACATGCGGCTCGGTCAGGCAAAACGCCCCCAGCATCTGGCCTTGGGCCAGCGGCGTGAGCCATTGTTTCTTTTGGGCGGCATTGCCGTAGGCCATCAAAATGGCGTTCACAGGGCAGTTGGTCACGCTGATTGCCGTGCTGGTGCCACCGTCACCGGCGGCGATTTCTTCCAACACCAGCGCCACCGTCAGGTAGTCAAAATTGGCGCCGCCAAACTCTTCGGGCACACAAATACCATAAGCGCCCAGCGCAGCGAGCCCTTGGTGGGCGGCCTTGGGGAAGGTGTGTGCCTTGTCCCACTCGGCGGCGTGCGGCCACAACTCGGTTTGGGCAAAGTCGCGCACGGCGTCACGGATCATTTCCTGGTCTGGGGTTAAGAGCATTTTGGCGTTCCTGCGGCCACTTGGCCGAATTTATGAAAAAACGGGCTACAAGGCCCGTAGAGATAGCTAGACTAGCTATTTTATTTATAGCATTTCAAGCGCCACAGCGGTACCTTCGCCACCACCAATACAGAGCGTAGCCACCCCTTTTTTCAGACCACGGGCTTGCAGCGCGTACATGAGGGTGACCATGATACGGGCACCGGACGCGCCGATGGGGTGGCCTAAAGCACAGGCGCCGCCATTCACGTTGACGATGTCGTGGCTCAGGCTCAGGTCGTGCATCAGCGCCATCGGCACCACCGCAAAGGCTTCATTGACTTCCCACAAATCCACGTCTTTCACGGCCCAACCGGCTTTGGCCAGCGCCTTGTTCACCGCGCCAACGGGGGCAGTGGCGAACCAGTTGGGTTCTTGCGCGTGCACGGCGTGGCTGACGATTTTGGCCAGGGGTTTGAGGCCCATCTTGGCGGCGGTGGAGGCGCGCATCATCACCAACGCGGCAGCGCCGTCGCTGATGCTGGAGCTGCTGGCGGCAGTGATGGTGCCGTCTTTTTTGAACGCAGGCTTGAGCGATGGGATTTTTTCCAGCTTCACTTTGCCGGGGGCTTCATCGGTGGCGATGACGGTATCGCCAGCGCGGCCTTTGACCGTGACCGGGGTGATCTCGGCCGCAAACGCGCCCGACTGGGTGGCCGCCTGAGCGCGCTTGACGCTGGTGATGGCGAAGTTGTCTTGTTGCTCGCGGGTGAAGCTGTATTTGGCAGCGCAATCTTCGCCAAAGGTGCCCATCGAGCGACCCGCTTCATAAGCGTCTTCCAAGCCATCGAGCATCATGTGGTCAAACATGCGGTCGTGCCCAATGCGGTAGCCACCGCGCGCTTTTTGCAGCAAATACGGCGCGTTGGTCATGCTTTCCATGCCACCGGCCACCACCACATCGGCGCTACCGGCCAGCAGCATGTCGTGGCCAAACATGGCCGCGCGCATGCCGGAGCCGCACATTTTGGACAAAGTCACCGCGCCTGCGCTGATGGGCAAGCCGCCTTTAAAACCGGCTTGACGCGCAGGTGCCTGGCCTTGACCGGCCATCAGGCAGTTGCCAAACAACACCTCGTTGACCGCATCGCCAGAAATTCCAGCGCGCTCTACCGCCGCTTTGATAGCGGCACCGCCCAAGTCATGCGCGGCCAAACTGGAGAAGTCGCCCTGAAAACTGCCCATAGGCGTGCGCGCAGCACCGACGATAACGATGGGGTCTTGGATAGATGCTGTCATGGAAATAGTTCCTGATTAGTTGTTAAAAATTAAAACCACTATTGTGCAAGATGGCGCCATTCCCGTCACTGCGAGCGCAGCGCGGCAGTCCATCATGCCCAGCAACAAGACATGGATCGCCGCGCTTCGCTCGCGATGACGGAAATAGGTGCACGCGATGCGGGGATAGGGGCTCGCGGCAACGGACTGGGGCCTCAACAAAGAACACGCCCGTTTGCATTAAACCAACCCCTACTTTAGGGCTTATCGCTTACGAAGAATTGACGCTCATCAGGATGGACTCAGTTTCGACCTGGCCTCAAGATGCCTGAATATCAGGCACGTTTTGCTTGAGCCACCCGTGAAATCGCATCCCGGTAAAGCACATCCAGACCTTCAGCATTGTTCACATTCATGGCCAGGTCTTGCAGCAAGCCGTCATGAACGCCGTACACCCAGCCATGCAGCGTCACGGTTTGGCCCCGGCTCCAGGCGTCTTGCAGCACGGTGCTTTGCGAAACATTGACCACCTGCTCAATCACATTCAGCTCCACCAGCGCATCGTGGCGGGCATGTTCGGGAATGGCGTCCAGCAAAGTGCGGTGGCGATCCCGCACGTCTTGAATATGGCGCAGCCAGTTATCGGCCAAACCGATACGGGCACCTTCCAGCGCAGCTTGTACGCCGGAGCAGCCGTAGTGCCCCACCACCATGACGTGCGCTACTTTGAGGCGCTCCACGGCAAACTGGATGGTGGACAAGGCATTCAAATCCGAGTGCACCACCACATTGGCCACGTTGCGGTGCACAAACACTTCACCCGGCTCCAAGCCGGTGATCTGGTTGGCTGGCACACGGCTGTCGGAGCAGCCAATCCACATGTATTTGGGCGACTGCTGGCTTTTTAAATTGGTAAAAAAACCAGGGCGCTCCAGTTCCATTTGCGCAGCCCATGCGCGGTTGTGGGCAAAAAGGTCTTTAAAGGGTGTGGTCATGGAGAGCTATCTTAAACAATTGAAATTTCAATTGAATTCGACGCTACTTGAAACCCCTACAAGTGCCAAGGTGCCTTGTCGCCGACGGGGCGAGCCCAAGCACTTACCCCGAGGCAGCAAGCGTCTGTCAAGCAAACGCGGTCGAGGGCAGACCGGGGCCGTCCAGCTCGACACAAAAAAGTCCTCCAGCCAAGGGTGAACGGGCCAGTTGTACGGCATCCAAGCCGACACGGGCACTGCTGATGAACAGGGTTTTCAGGTCTGCCCCGCCAAAGGCACAGTTCGTGATTTGCGACGCGGGCAATTTGATCCGGGCCAACTCAAGGCCAGTCTCAGGATCGTGGCAGGTCACGCAGGCGCCACCCCAATGAGCCACCCAGAGGCGACCCGCAGCGTCAGTAGTCATCCCATCGGGAAATCCATCATCAGCACCCAGCACCAACCAAATGCGCTGCCGACTCAGCGAGCCATCCACCGGATCGAAATCAAAAGCATGAATGTTCGCCTGCACCGTGTCATTGAAGTACATGGTGCGGCCATCCCGCGACCAAGTGGGCCCATTGGTCACCACAAAGCCATCAAACATACGCGTGCACTCGCCGTCAGACGTGTAACGGTACAGGGCGCCCGTGGCTTCCTTGCAATCAAAATCCATCGTACCGGCCCAAAAACGCCCCTGAGCGTCACATTTACCATCGTTAAAGCGGTTGCCTGGGCGCTCAGGCTCAGGGTTGAGCAAGCGCTTCAGGGCACCGGTTTGCGTGTTGAATAAAGCCCAGCTTTTCCGCAACGTGACCAGCAACTCGTCGGCGCCAGCAACTTCAGCCACCGCCGTTATTTCCTCCTCAAAGGCCCAGCTTTTTTGAGCTTGTGTCGCCGGGTAGTAACGGTGAAGTTGCCGGCCCAAAATATCCACCCAAAACAGCGCCTGGTGGCGAACCGACCACAAAGTGCCCTCACCCAGCTCGGCGCCCGCTGGCCAAACGCAACGAGGACTCCCGATCTGAGTGGGCGCTGGGATGGATGGATTCATGGGTTCAATGCGAGTCGCGTGGCACCAAAGCGCCGCTGCCGCCGACCAAAAAGTCAAGGTCAGCGCCAAGGTGCGCTTGCTGCACATGGTCGACATAGATTTTTTGATAGCCCCGTGTTGGGTGCACCGGTGGTTTCCAGTTCAGGCGACGGCGGGCCAACTCTTCATCGGTGACTTCCAGGTGAATACGACGCCCGGCCACATCTAACTCGATCATGTCCCCGTTTTGCACCAAAGCCAGCGGTCCGCCTGCGGCGGCCTCGGGCGAGGTGTGAAGCACCACCGTGCCATACGCTGTACCGCTCATGCGACCATCCGAGATTCGGACCATATCGGTGATCCCTTTTTGCAGAATTTTGGGGGGAAGCGGCATATTACCCACCTCGGCCATGCCGGGGTAACCTTTGGGACCGCAGTTTTTCAACACCATGATGCAGTGCTCATCAATGTCGAGATCATCCGTGTCGATGCGGGCGTGAAAATCTTCAATATCTTCAAACACAACGGCCCGCCCCCGATGCTGCAACAAGTGCGCCGAAGCCGCCGAAGGCTTGATCACGGCGCCATCTGGTGCCAGATTTCCACGCAGAACCGCAATACCGGCGTCCTTCATGAAGGGCGCCTCGGGCGTCATGATGACGTCGCGGTTGTAGCAAGGGGCTTTTTCAATGTTTTCACCCAAGGTTTTACCGTTGGCCGTGAGCGCATTGAGGTGCAAGATCGGCTTGATTTCCCGCAGCACGGCAGGCAGGCCGCCAGCGTAGTAGAAATCCTCCATTAAATATTTGCCTGATGGCTGCAAGTTAAGCAGGCAAGGCACCTCAGCGCCCAAACGATCCCAATCATCCAAGTTGAGTTTGATCCCCATGCGTCCGGCAATGGCGATCAAATGGATGACCGCATTGGTCGAACCGCCAATGGCCGCGTTGGTACGAATAGCGTTCTCGAATGCTTCGCGGGTCAGGATTTGCGACATGCGCAGGTCCTCTTTGACCATTTCCACAATGCGCCGCCCACTCATCTGCGCCAGACGGTTGCGTCGGGTATCGGCGGCAGGGATGGCCGCGTTCTCGGGCAATGACATCCCCAAGGCTTCTACCATGCTGGCCATCGTGCTGGCCGTGCCCATCGTCATGCAACTACCTTTTGAGCGATGCATGCACGACTCGGCTTCGGTGAAATCCTCCTGGGTCATTTCACCAGCGCGCACCATTTCACTCATTTGCCAGACGCCGGTGCCGGAGCCAATGTCTTTGCCACGGAATTTGCCATTCAACATAGGGCCGCCTGACACGCCAATTGTGGGCAAGTCACAACTCGCAGCACCCATCATCAGGGAGGGGGTTGTTTTGTCGCACCCCATCAGCAGCACCACCCCATCGATCGGGTTGCCACGAATCGACTCTTCCACGTCCATGCTCGCCAGATTTCTGAACAGCATGGCGGTAGGACGCAACTGCGTTTCGCCCAAGGACATCACGGGAAACTCCAAAGGAAAGCCGCCCGCCTCGTAAACCCCACGCTTCACGAATTCCGCAATTTCACGGAAATGCCCGTTGCAGGGCGTTAATTCGCTCCAGGTGTTACAAATCCCGATGACGGGACGGCCGTCCAGCTCATCGTGCGGGTAACCCTGATTTTTGATCCAACTGCGGTGCACAAAGCCGTCGCGGTCATCTCTGCCAAACCAGGCTTGACTGCGGCGAAAGGGGTGTTTTTTTGAATCCATCGGTCAGTTCTCAGTCTCTGTTGTTTTTCAAAAGGGCTTGACAGAATATATCGTATCAAGGCACAGTGATAATAGAAAGTACTTAATTAGCCAATTGATATATACAAATTGCAATACCAGAAAGAGAAATCAATGAAATCCACTTTAGCCACCTTTCCAAGCCTTCAGGGCCAGCGTGTTTTCGTCACCGGAGGGGGTACCGGCATTGGTGCCGCCATCGTGACCGCCTTTGCCGAACAGGGCGCGCAAGTCGCCTTTATTGACATTGCGGCAGAAGAAAGTGCCGCGCTGGTGAAGCTGCTGACAGAACGCGGCCTGCAAGCCCCTTGGTGGCATCCCTGTGATGTGCGTGACGTCGCCGCGCTGCAAGCCACCATCGCCCAGGCCGAGAGTGAGTTAGGTGATTTCTCCACACTGGTGAACAACGTCGCCCGCGATGACCGGCATACGTTGGAGTCCGTCACCCCCGAGTACTGGGATGAGCGCATGGCGGTCAACCTTCGGCCCGCTTTTTTCGCCATACAGGCCATCGTCCCCGGTATGCGCCGCTTGGGTGGCGGCTCGGTCATTAATTTCGGCTCCACAGGCTGGCAACGCAAAGCCAGCGAGTACCCCTGCTACGCCATCGCCAAATCGTCTGTTAACGGCTTGACACGCGGCATGGCCGATAGTTTGGGGGCCGACAGAATCAGGGTCAACACGGTATCTCCCGGCTGGGTCATGACCGAGCGACAGATCAAACTTTGGCTGGATGATGCCGGTGAAGAAGCCATCAAACGCAACCAATGCCTGCCCGACAAACTGCAACCCTCCGATGTGGCCCGCATGGTGCTTTTTTTGTCCTCAGCCGATGGGGCGATGTGCACAGCCCAGGAATTCAAGGTAGACGCCGGCTGGGACTAACCCCCCAAACTAGACAGGTGCGTCGTCTAAATCTACGCTCATTTGCTTGCCGTAAACCGTCATGATCGAAGCCTTGAGCGCGCGGACCATCACTTGTGCCGCTGGCGAGAGCAGCCGATCGCGGCGGGTGATGAGGCCAAACGCATCCATCTGACAGGGCAGCACAATGGGCAGAATGGACATCATGCCGTGGTCGGCGTAGTAACGTGCCACGTCAGTGGCCACCACGCTCAGCATGTCGCTTTGCTGAAGCATTTTGGTTATAAACATCAGCGAAGATGTCTCGGTGATATTGGCTGGCGCCGGCAAGCCGGCTTCTTGAAACATCAAGTCAAATCGGTGCCTGAGCACACTGCCACTGGGCGAAAGTATCCAGCCTGAGTCCACAAAGTCGCTCAGGCTTAACGCCTTCTCACCAAACAAGGGGTGACCGGGCCGGGCAATCACACACACGGGTTCATCCGTGATCATTTCGTAGCGCAACTCCGATTTATCATGCCGTGCAAACAGGCGCGCAATCAAAATATCAAGCTTTCCCTGGTTGAGTCGTTCAATCAGCACATCGCTGGTTTCTACCTCCAACACAATTTGCAAGTTGGGGTGCTCCCGCTTGACCAAGGCCACCGTAGGCGGCAGCAAGGCGAGTCCGGGGGCTGTAATTGCGCCCACATTAACTTTTCCAAATTGCCCGTTTTTAGCAGCGACCAACTCCTCATGCGCCTGATTCAGACTGCTCAGGGCGACACGGGCATGACGAATCATGGTTTCGCCATACCAAGTGGGGCGCATGCCTCGGGGTAGGCGCTCAAAGAGGGAAACTTCAAGCGCATCCTCCAGGTCTTTCAAGAGCTTGGAGGCTGCAGGCTGCGTCATATTCAAGACCTGCGCTGCCCTGTGAATATTGCCCTCTTCCGCCACAGCCACTAAAAGCAATAGTTGCCGTGTTTTAAGTCTTGCCCGCAAAAACCAGTGCATGTAATTTGCCATTTCGGGTTTTCCCTAATTCCAGTTTAGATATGACAGAGTGGATAAATTCTATTAGAAGATTATCAATCAACTACGTATGATGGCAACTCGGCGCCCAAGGGCAAAGAACTCAGATGACCCCTAACAATCCTTAATGGAGACAACACATGAATTCACGTAGAACCACACTCAAGGCGCTTGCCGCAGGCATCACACTGGGCTTCGCCTTGGGATCTCCAGTTGCCAACGCGCAAGACAAAGGTTTGGTCGGCGTCTCCATGCCCACAAAAACATCCACGCGCTGGGTCAGTGATGGCAACAGCATGGTGAGCTCCCTCGCTGCTTTGGGCTACAAAGCCGATTTGCAATACGCCGATGACGACATCCCGAATCAGTTGGCCCAAATCGAAAACATGATCACCAAAGGGGTCAAGGTTCTCGTGATTGCCGCTATTGATGGCTCAACCCTTTCCAACGCGCTGCAAAAAGCGGCCGACAAAGGCATCAAGGTTGTCGCCTATGACCGCCTGATTGTGGGCAGCAAAAACGTTGATTACTACGCCACCTTTGACAACTTCCAAGTAGGCGTCTTGCAAGCGCAGTCGCTTGAAAAAGCACTGGGCTTGAAAGAGGGCAAAGGCCCATTCAACATCGAACTCTTCGGCGGTTCGGCTGATGACAATAATGCCTTTTTCTTCTATGACGGCGCCATGTCCGTTTTGCAGCCCTACATCGACAAAGGCAAATTGGTTGTCATGAGCAAGCAAATTGGCATGAACAAGGTTTCCACCTTGCGCTGGGATGGCGCTGTGGCCCAAGCCCGTATGGACAACCTGCTGAGCGCCTTCTACGGCAAAGCCAAAGTCAACGCCGTACTGTCACCCTATGATGGTCTGAGCATCGGTATTTTGTCTTCACTCAAAGGTGTTGGCTACGGCAGCGCTGGCCAGCCTTACCCTTATGTTAGTGGTCAGGATGCTGAAGTTCCTTCCGTCAAATCGATCATTCGCAAAGAGCAGTACTCCACCATTTTCAAAGACACCCGCGAACTGGCTAAAGTCACCGCCAAAATGGTGGATTCGATGATGGCAGGTAAAACCGTCGAAATCAACGACACCAAAACCTACAACAACAAGGTTAAAGTGGTCCCTTCGTACTTGCTCAAGCCCGTCAGCGTTGACCTGAGCAACTACAAAGCGGTCCTGGTCGGTAGCGGCTACATCAAAGAAGAACAGTTGAAATAATCACTCACGTCATGCAAGAGGCTCTGTGACGAAAAGCACAGAGCCTTTTTTCATGGTTTGATCATGAATATGACGACATAAAAGGCACGAGAACCCATGACCAACCCCATTCTTGAAATGCGTGGAATGAAAAAGTCGTTCAACGGCGTCACGGCGTTAAGCGATGTAAACCTGACCGTCTACCCCGGGCAAATTCATGCCATTGTGGGCGAAAACGGGGCCGGAAAATCCACTTTGATGAAGGTGCTCAGCGGCGTCTACCCTCATGGGGAATATGAAGGCGAGATCAAATACCTGGGTGAAGTTTGCCAATTCAAGGGCATCGCTGACAGCGAAGAAAAAGGCATCATCATCATTCACCAGGAATTAGCCCTGGTGCCCCTGCTGTCTATCACCGAAAACATCTTTCTCGGCAATGAGCAATCCCGCTTTGGTGTGATTGACTGGTCAAGCTCATTTTTAAAAACCCAGGCGCTTTTGAAAAAAGTGGGTTTGAATGAGTCCCCCAGCACCCTGATTACAAATCTGGGGGTGGGCAAACAACAACTTATAGAGATTGCAAAGGCCCTGTCCAAAGAAGTCAAACTATTGATCCTGGATGAACCCACGGCCAGCCTGAATGAAACTGACAGCGACGCCTTGCTGGAGTTGCTATTGGGGCTCAAGCGCCAAGGCATATCGTGCATTTTGATTTCTCACAAGCTCAACGAAATCTCGAAGGTGGCGGACGCCATCACTATTTTGCGCGACGGTGCGACCGTCGCGTCATTGGACTGCAGCACCGAACCCGTCAGCGAAGACCGGGTCATCAAACACATGGTGGGCCGCGAAATGGCTGACCGCTACCCCAAGCGCACCCCAAAACTGGGTGAAACCGTTTTTGAGGTCAAAAACTGGAAGGTTCATCACGAACTACACCCCGAGCGCCAGGTCATCAAAGGCATTGACCTTCATGTCAAACGTGGCGAAATTGTCGGCATTGCCGGTTTGATGGGCGCTGGGCGCACCGAACTGGCCATGAGCATTTTTGGCAGCACCTATGGCCAAAATATTAGCGGCGAGGTGTATTTGCACGGGCAGGTGATTGACACCAGCACCGTCAAAAAAGCCATTGCGCATGGCATTGCCTACGTGACGGAAGACCGCAAGGGCTATGGTCTGGTTCTGGATGAAACCATTGCCTGGAATACCACCCTGGCTAACCTGGACGGCGTTTCAAGACGCGGGGTGATCGACGAAGGCCGTGAATTTCAGGTGGCCGAAGAATACCGCCAAAAACTCAACATCAGGAGCCCTGATGTATTTTCCAAAACTGTGAATTTATCGGGCGGCAACCAGCAGAAAGTTGTCCTCAGCAAATGGCTGTTTTCAAACCCGGAAGTCCTGATCCTTGACGAACCCACCCGGGGCATTGATGTGGGCGCCAAGTATGAGATTTACAACATCATTGCCCAACTGGCCAGCGAGGGGAAATGCGTCATCATGATTTCCTCGGAAATGCCTGAGTTGCTGGGCATGTGTGACCGGATATGCGTCTTGAACGAAGGTACTTTTGTCGCTGAATTTACAGCTGAGGAAGCTTCCCAGGAAAAAATTATGCGCGCTATTGTTACCTCTGGATTGAACTGATATGACTACTCAAAAAACAACACTGGCCCCGCAAAAATCGGGCAACACCACCGGCTTCATCGGCAAAGCCTTGCGGGAATACGGCCTGCTGATCTCGCTGGTCGTCATCATGGTGTTTTTCCAGATCATGACGAATGGCACGCTGTTTCAGCCGCTCAACCTGACCAACCTAATTCTGCAAAACAGTTACATCATTGTCATGGCACTTGGCATGCTGCTGGTGATCGTGGCGGGACACATTGACCTGTCCGTGGGCTCTGTGAGCGGGTTTATTGGTGCGGTGGCGGCCGTTTTGATGGTGGAGTACAACATGCACTTTGTGCCTGCCACTATCATTTGCTTGATTTTGGGTGGTGTGATTGGCGCAGCGCAAGGCTACTGGGTGGCCTTTTACAAAATTCCTTCTTTCATTGTGACGCTGGCGGGCATGTTGGTCTTCAAAGGCTTGGCTTTGGCCGTTTTGGGCGGCTCCTCGGTGGGCCCATTCCCCTCGGATTTCCAGTTGTTGAGCACCGGCTTTATTCCTGATCCCTTTCAAGGTGAAACCATTCGGATTGCTTCTTTGGCACTGGGACTCCTGATGGCGCTGGTCTTGCTCATCAGCAGGGTGCGTGAGCGAGCTGATCGGGTGAAGCATGGCATGGGCAATGAGCCGATGTTTTTTTTCGTTCTGATTAATCTCATTTTTGCCGGAATGATTGCCGCTTTCAGCTTCATGCTGTCTTCGTACAAAGGCTTGCCCAATGTTCTGATCGTCATGTTGCTGCTGATGTTTGTTTACGACTTTGTGACCAGTCAAACCACGGTGGGGCGGCGCATTTATGCGTTGGGCGGCAATGAGAAGGCCGCACGTTTGTCGGGCATCAACACGGAGCGACTGACTTTTTACACCTTCATCAACATGGGGGTACTGGCAGCATTGGCAGGGCTTATTTTTGCTGCCCGGCTCAACACCGCAACCCCAAAAGCCGGCTTGGGTTTTGAGCTGGACGTGATTGCCGCCTGCTTCATTGGCGGTGCATCGGCGTCTGGCGGTGTGGGCAAGGTGCTGGGGGCGGTGATTGGCGCCTTCATCATGGGCGTGATGAACAACGGCATGTCCATCATGGGCATTGGCATTGATTGGCAGCAGGTCATCAAAGGCTTGGTGCTGTTGGCCGCCGTTTGCGTGGACGTTTACAACAAAAAGAAATGATTGACTGACATGTACTCTGCAAAAAATGCACGCTTCAAAGGCGTCTTCCCAGTGGTGCCGAGCATTTTCACAGCCACTGGTGAAATAGACCTCGTTAGCCAAAACCGTTGCGTGGACTTCATGATTGATGCAGGCGCCAATGGCTTGTGCATTTTGGCCAATTTCTCTGAACAATTTGTGCTATCCGATGCGGAGCGTGAGATCTTGACCCGCGCGATCCTGGCGCACGTTAAAGGGCGGGTTCCAGTGATCGTCACCACCACCCACTTCAGCACGCAAGTGTGCACGGCACGCAGCCTACAGGCCCAGCAGCTGGGCGCTGACATGGTGATGGTGATGCCGCCCTACCACGGCGCCACGATTCGGGTGTCAGAAGACAGAATTTACGAGTTCTACGCGCACCTGTCTGATGCGATTGACATCCCCATAATGATCCAGGATGCGCCGGTCAGCGGGACGGCTTTGTCGGCTAAATTTCTGGCCCGCATGGCCCAGGAGATCGAACAAGTGGCCTATTTCAAAATTGAAACGCCGGGCGCTGCCTCCAAATTGCGCGAACTCATCCAACTGGGAGGTGATGCGATTGAAGGCCCGTGGGATGGAGAGGAGGCTATTACCCTTTTGCCCGATCTCGATGCGGGCGCCACCGGCGCTATGACAGGGGGAGCGTACCCGGATGGCATTCGAAAAATTATGGATGCCTTTGCCGCAGGTCACCGCAATCTGGCGCTTGATCTGTACCAACAGTGGCTGCCCCTGATCAATTATGAGAACCGGCAAGGCGGCATTTTGACCGCCAAGGCCCTGATGAAAGCGGGCGGCATTATTGCCTGCGATGCCCCCAGGCATCCCTGGCCGTCTATGCCCGATGCCGTGCGTACCGGACTGATTGAAACTGCGCAACGCCTGGACCCGCTGGTCTTGCGCTGGAACACTTGAGAGTTGAAAAAAGAATGCCTCTGAACCCTGTTATTTCGATGCTGGGGCGTCGGCTTCGGTTGGCGGTGATGGGCGGCGGTCCCGGCTCTTTCATCGGCGCCATACACCGTCAGGCAGCACGCCTTGATGACCGTTATGAACTGGAGGCAGAAGCGCTGTCGTCGGACCCATTACGGGCCGTGACCGCAGGGCTTGAGATCGGCCTGAGCCGAGAGCGTGCTTACGCCTGCGGACTGAACCTTATCACCGTCGAGGCGATTGCGGCAAGAAGATCAGGGCAAGCGCCTGACCCGCGCTGTCTGCACATTCCCAATTCGTGGGACGGGTTGATAGGGTATCGTTTTGCAGACAGCGTCATCCAATCGAGCCAAGCCAACGGCCAATGGACCGACTGTTCTCTCCTCGCTTAATCAGACCAATTTTTTTACACCTATTTAATGAAACCATTAATAGCGATTGATTGGGGCACCACGTCCCTGCGCGGCGCCAGGCTGGACGCCAGCGGGAAAGTGCTTGAAGAGCGTGCCTTTCAGCGAGGCATCCTGAGCGTTAACCCCGGTGGATTCAATGCTGTCTTTGACGAGTGTTTTGGCGACTGGATGCAAAGCGATGACGCGCTCTGCCTGATGTCCGGCATGGTTGGCAGCAAGCAAGGCTGGCTGGAGGCGCCCTACTGCCCATGCCCCGCAGGTTTTGGCGACATCGTGAAGCGTTTGGTCTGGGTAGACCCGGGTCGGATCGCCATCGTTGCGGGGCTCAATACCGAACACCAATCCATTGACCACGGCATGGCGCCTGCCGAGCCAGGCTTGCCCGATGTCATGCGGGGCGAAGAAACCCAAATCTATGGCGCCTTGCAACTGCTGGGCTTGAAGGATGCTGTTTTGGTGTTGCCCGGCACGCACAGCAAATGGGTTCAGGTGCGTGGTGGGCTCATTCAGTCATTCACCACCTTCATGACCGGCGAACTGTATGCCTTGCTGCGCACGCACTCCATCCTGGCAAAAACACTCCCCGCGCACGATGGTGATTTCATTGAAGCCGCCTTCATCCAGGGGGTGGCAGTTTCACAACAGGGCAGCAGCCTGCTCTCAACCATTTTCAGTGTCCGTACGCTATCTTTGTTTGATCGTCTGCCTGCAGCTGCGCTGCCAAGTTATTTGTCTGGCCTGTTGATTGGCGAGGAACTGCGCACCCAACAATTACCGACCTCCAGCACCGTTCTGGTGATTGGATCAACCGCCTTGACCGCACGCTATCGCCTCGCACTCGGGCAGTTTGATCAACCCGCCCAAACGCTGGGTTCTGAAGCGACCTGGGCTGGCTTGTGGGCGATTGCCCAAAATATCTGAACTGTAAAAACTATGAACTTGAACACCAAATTTGAAACTACCCTAAAGCAGAACCCCTTGATTGCCATTCTGCGAGGCCTTCAGCCGCATGAGGCCCTCGCGGTCGGTACCGCGCTCACCGAGAGTGGTTGGGCGATCATCGAAGTTCCCCTTAATTCACCAGATGCCTTGGTCAGCATCGGCTGGCTGGCTGAAAAATTCCCAAGCGCTTTGGTGGGTGCCGGCACGGTGCTGACCGTCGAAGATGTCCGCCGCGTGCACCAGGCCGGTGGTGAGCTCATTGTTTCACCCAACTTCAATCCAGTCGTTGTTTTGGAAGCTGTGCGGCTTGGCATGATCTGCCTGCCCGGAGTAATGACGGCCACCGAGGCTTTTGCCGCATTGGCCGTCGGCGCCACCGGGCTCAAACTCTTCCCCTCAGAAATGATCAGCCCTGCGGTGGTTCGGGCCTTGCGGGCGGTGATGCCCGCATCAACACGCCTGTTTCCGGTCGGCGGCATAACCCTGGAAAATATGGGCAATTACCTGGCGGCCGGAGCCAGTGGTTTTGGCATTGGCTCTTCACTGTTCAAGCCCGGCATGACGCCTTCAGAGGTCAGAGCCCATGCCGTGTCCTTCAAAGCGGCGCTGGCTTGATCGCTTCGAGCGAAACAAGCCACACTGTCTACCCAGGCTTTTGCGCTTAGCCCGCGTTGAGCTGCTGCTCCAGGTCGTGCAGCACCTGGTAGCAAGGCAGCACACTGGCCACGCTGCTGTTGGGCTGGTGGCCTTCGCGGATGGCGGCGAAGAATTCGCGGTCTTGTAGCTCAATGCCGTTCATGGACACATCCACCTGGCTGACGTCGATTTTTTCGTCTTTGCCGTTGTAGAGGTCGTCGTAGCGCGCCAGATAGGTTTGCGTGTCGCCGATATAACGGAAGAACGCACCCAGCGGGCCTTCGTTGTTGAAGCTCAGGCTCAGAGTGCAAATAGCGCCGTTGGCGGCTTTGAGCTGAATGCTCATGTCCATCGCAATACCCAGCACCGGGTGAATCGGCCCTTGAATGGCGTTGGCTTTGACGATGGGACTACCCGCTTGGTAGGCAAACAAATCGACCGTGTGCGCCGCGTGATGCCACAGCAAATGGTCGGTCCAGCTGCGCGCTTGGCCCAGCGCGTTCATGTTGGTGCGGCGGAAAAAGTAGGTTTGCACATCCATCTGCTGAATGTTGAAGCGCCCGGCGGCAATTTCCTTCCTTACAAACTGGTGGCTGGGGTTGAAGCGGCGGGTGTGACCGCACATCGCCACCAGCCCGGTTTGCTCTTGCATAGCCGCCACATCCATGGCGCCGCGCAAGGTGTCAGCCAGCGGGATTTCCACTTGCACATGCTTGCCGGCTTTCATGCAGGCAATGCTTTGCGCGGCGTGCATTTGGGTGGGCGTGCACAAAATCACGGCGTCCACCTCAGGCAAAGCCAGGCTGTCCTCCAGATTGGTGGTGACGTGGCCGATACCGTACTTGGCAGCCACCTCGCGGGTTTTTTCCAAATCACGGCTGATCAGCGAGACGACTTCGACGCCGTCAATGTTTTTGATGCCGTCCAGGTGTTTGATGCCAAAGGCACCCGCGCCCGCGAGGGCGACTTTGATGGGCTTGCTCATTTAAGTATTCTCCAAAATCAAATGGCCCACGGCTGTGTTGGATGCCGGAACATGATAAAAACGGTGTTTCAGGCTTACTGGGTGTTCTTGGGCAGCTATGTTTTGTGAAGCATCGGCGGGCACATCGTCCATGGCGCCACGGGCAATCAGCCACATCACCAGCTCAATACCTTCGGAGCCGGCCTCGCGCACAAAGTCAATGTGGGGAATGGCGGCAGCTGCAGCCGGGTCGGCAATTAACTGGTCCAAAAACGCGTTGTCAAACGCTTGGTTGATGAGGCCAGCGCGCGGGCCTTGCAGTTGGTGGCTCATGCCGCCCGTGCCCCAGATTTGCACCTTGAGGTCTTTGTCAAAACTCTCCACCGCTTTGCGAATGGCTTTGCCCAAATTAAAGCAGCGCTGGCCGCTGGGCACGGGATACTGCACCACGTTGACGGCAAACGGAATCACCGGGCAAGGCCAGGCCTGGGGTTGACCGCACATCAAGGACAGCGGCACGGTCAGGCCATGGTCCACATCCATTTTGTTGACGATGGTGAGGTCAAAATCCTGCTGGATGACCGACTGCGCAATGTGCGCGGCCAACTCGGGATGGCCTTGCACCACGGGCACGGGGCGCGGGCCCCAGCCTTCGTCTGCGGGCTGGTAAGACTCGGCGGTGCCAATGGCAAAGGTGGGAATCATGTCCAGACTGAAGGCGGTCGCGTGGTCGTTGAAGACCAGAATGATCACATCAGGCTGGTTGTCCGTCATCCACTGCTTGGAAACTTCATAGCCCTTGAACACGGGTTGCCAGTAAGGCTCGGTGGTTTTGCCTAAATCAATGGCGGCGCCGATGGCGGGCACATGGGAGGTAAAAACGGAGGCGGTAATTTTTGCCATATTAATTGCTTTCTTTTTTGCCAGCCTGGCCTTGGGGTTGACGGTGGGCTTGGGCGTTGCCGTCTTCACCGACATAGCGGTTGCCTTCAACGGAGCGGCCCCCGGCGATCATCATGTTGCGGTACTCGTCTTCGGTCATGCCGGTCATGCTGCCTGCCATTTGCTGGAAGCTCTTGCCGTCGGTGGCGCCAATTTTGGCGAGAAAATAAATGTTGCCGCCCAGTGCAATGCAGCGGTTCAGGTCGCGGGCCAGCACGCCGAGTTTCTGCTCTTCGGTCATGGCCCATTCGTCAAGATAGGCTCGCTCGTCGGCCTTGAAGCGCTCGCGGTTGGCGGCCTTCATGAGCGACATGCAAAACTGGTTCAGGTGGTAGCCCTTGCGGCTTTGCTCGGCATCAAAAATAGTGGTGCCGGGCACGTCAAGGTAAGGTTTATCGAGTGGCATAGTCAGCTCCAGTAAAGGCGGGTTGGGTTGTCGACCAGCAGCTTGTGCTGCAACTCGGGCGTAGGGGCAATGTGCGGAATGAAGTCCACCAGCAGACCGTCATCGGGCATGTGGTCTTTCAAATTGGGGTGCGGCCAGTCGGTGCCCCACAGCACGCGGTCAGGGAACTCTTGTACCAAGCGCTTGGCAAAAGGCACCACATCGGCGTAGGCGTTTTGCTCGCCATTCAGGGCTTTGGGGCCGCTCACGCTCAGGCGCTCGGGGCAGCTCACCTTGCTCCAGATGTTGGTGTGCTCACGCATCATCTTCACAAACAACTCAAACTCGGGGCCATCCACGGGCTTGCTCACATCGGGGCGGCCCATGTGGTCCACGACGACGGTGGTCGGCAGTGCAGTGAAGAAGTCGTACAGCTCGGGCAGGTCAACCGCCTCGAAATAAATGACCACATGCCAGCCCAAAGGCGCGATGCGGTGGGCAATCTCCAGCAAGACGTCACGCGGGGTGAAGTCGGCCAGTCGCTTCACAAAGTTAAACCGCGTGCCACGCACCCCGGCGGCGTGCATGGCTTGCAACTCGGCATCGGTCACGTTGCGGTTGACGGTGGCCACGCCGCGTGCTTTGTTGTTGGACGCGTTGAGCGCATCGACCAAAGCACGGTTGTCCGAGCCATGGCAGGTGGCCTGCACGATCACGTTTTTATCGAACCCCAAGTGGTCCCGCAGGGCAAAAAGCTGCTCTTTGGACGCATCACAGGGCGTGTACTTGCGCTCAGGCGCATAGGGGAATTGATCGCCGGGGCCAAAGACATGGCAATGCGCGTCCACGGCGCCTGCGGGCAGCTTGAAGCGGGGTTGGCTGGGGCCTGTGAACCAGTCGAGCCAGCCGGGGGTTTTGGTAAATTCCATGGAGTTCCTTAGGGTACTAATAGATGAAGTGGGAAGCGACGATGGATTGCCACGTCGCCTTGCTCCTCGCAATGACGAGGAAGCTCCGTCATTGCGAGCGAAGCGCGGCAATCCATCGTGCCGAGCCAAACCCGCGCCAGAAAAGAAAACTCTAGCAACACGAAGATGGACTGCCACGCTGTCTTCGTCACTGCGAGCGTAGCGCGGCAGTCGCAGTGACGAGACAAGAGACTCGCCGTAACGGGTTTGGTGTTCATATTGAGTGCCACGTTTTACACGTTGAATCAGTCGATGTACTTCAAGCCCGCTTTTTCCAGCGGCTCGCGCATTTTGTACATATCCAGACCCAACACACCGGCGGCCAGTTTGGCGCGCTTTTCGCCTTCGAAACTTTCGCGGTGTTCCGCTGCATCGGCCACTTGGGCGGCAATGGCGGCGGGCACGACGACCACGCCGTCAACATCGGCAACAACGACATCACCGGGGTTGACGATGGCGCCGGCGCAGACGATCTGAATATTGACCGAACCGAGGGTGGCTTTGATCGTGCCTTTGGAGTTAATGGCTTTGCTGAACACCGGGAAACCCATTTTTTCCAAGTCCGCGACATCACGCACGCCACCGTCGATGATCAAGCCTTTGGCGCCGCGCGCCTGGAAACTGGTGGCCAAGAGATCACCAAAAAAGCCGTCTTCGTTGTCGGTGGTGCAGGCGGCCACGGCCACATCACCCGCTTGCAACTGCTCGGCGGCCACATGCATCATCCAGTTGTCGCCGGGTTGCAGAAGAATGGTGACGGCGGTGCCACAAATTTTGGCGCCGTTATAAACCGGGCGCATATAGGGCTTCATCAAACCGACGCGCCCCATGGCCTCGTGGATGGTGGCCACGCCGAGTTTGGACAGGCGTTCGACGGCAGCTTTGTCGGCGCGCACGATGTTGCGTTTGACGATGCCGAGTTGGTTCATGGGGGTGCTCATGGTTTACAGGCCTTTGGCGGTGAGTTGGGCGTCCAGACGCGGAAAGACGCGGCGGGCGTTGCCCTCATAAATCTGGAAACGGTCGTCGTTGCTCAGAATTTTTGAGGCTTCGATATAGCGCTTGGTATCGTCGAAATAATGCCCAGTCTCCGGGTCAATACCGCGCACGGCGCCAATCATCTCGCTGGCAAACAAGACGTTTTTCACCGGAATAACGGTGTTGAGCAAGTCAATGCCCGGTTGGTGATAGACGCAAGTGTCAAAGAATATATTGTTCAGCAAATGGTCTTGCAGCAAGGGTTTTTTAAGCTCTTGCGCCAAGCCCCGGAAACGTCCCCAGTGGTAAGGCACCGCGCCGCCGCCATGGGGAATCAAAAACTTGAGCGTTGGGAATTCTTTGAACAAATCACTGGTCAGGCACTGCATGAAGGCGGTGGTGTCTGCGTTCAAATAATGCGCACCGGTGGTGTGAAAGCAGCTGTTGCAGCTGGTGGAGACGTGAATCATGGCCGGGATGTCGTACTCCACCATCTTCTCGTAAATCGGGAACCAGGCTTTGTCGCTCAATGGCGGCGAGGTCCAGTGGCCACCGCTTGGGTCCGGGTTGAGGTTGATGCCTACGTTGCCAAATTCCTTGACACACTTTTCCAGCTCGGGGATGCAACTCGCGGGGTCCACGCCCGGACTTTGCGGCAGCATGGCCGCAGGCACAAAGTGGTCGGGAAACAGTTGCGCCACGCGAAAGCAGAGCTCGTTGCAAATGGCCGCCCAAGTGGCGGACACATTGAAGTCGCCAATGTGGTGGGCCATGAAGCTGGCGCGGGGCGAGAAAATAGTCAGGTCACTGCCACGCTCTTTCATCAGGCGCAGCTGGTTTTGTTCGATGGTCTCAATCAGCTCGTCGTCGCTGATTTTGAGGTCGGACACTTTGGGCATCATGGCGGCGTCTTTGATGCCGGCAATTTGTTGGTTGCGCCAGTTTTCCAGCGCTTTGGGCGCAGTGGTGTAGTGCCCGTGGCAGTCGATGATCATTGGTTTTTTCATAGTCTTCTCAGTGTTTCGTGTCAGGTTTTTTTAAGTGGATGCGCTCAAGTGGGCGCCATGCCGAGTTGTTGCTTGGTAGTCGCCGCCTCTGGCCCGGCCATGAAGTCGAGCAAAGCCTGCACCGCAGGGGCTTGGGTTGAGGTAGTGCAGCAAGCCGCTGAAAAAGTGGTGGTGATTTGAATCGCAGGCGGCAAAGGCCCCAGAACGGTGATGCCCTCCACATCCATGAGTTCGCTGTGTTGCTGAAAACCCAGGGCCACCAAGCCTTGGGCAATCAGGGACCCCACGGGAACGCCGGGTGGCGGCACCACAATGCGCTCTTTGATGGCGTCGAAAATGCCCCAGCGCTCAAACAATTGTTGCAAAGCCACGCCACTGGGGCCGGTGGAGTAGCTCAAACTGGGCGCCTCCAGCACCGCCTGACGCACAGCCGCTTCCGTGCTGATGTCTAGCCGAGGCGCACCCGAGCGCACGGCGACCGCCACGCCAGAATGTGCCAAATCACGCTTAGTATTCGCAATGAGTTGACCACTTGCCACCAGCTTGTCGATCGCCTCAGAGGCCAAGAACACGACGTCAAACGGTTCACCCGATTGCACCCGCCGCGCGGCATCCACCCCGCCCACAGACTCAAGCGCAAGCACCCAGCCAGTTTGCTGCGTAAACATAGTGGTCAATTGCCCCAGCAATTGGCGCGTCGCCATGGACGAGATACCCCGAAGGCGGCCCACAGGCGAGGCGGCCAAAACTTGGGCAGAGGACGTAAGAACGGCAGGTTTCATGGGGTGTATTTTGGCGTCAATGACCCGATGAGTTAAGGCATGGGCGCGACTAGCAGCTATTGCATTTAGGCATAATGAATTCACAGCTATTACAAATACAGCAGCATGGACCTCAAACAACTCGAATATTTTGTACGCGTGGCCGAAATGGGCAGCTTCACCCGGGCCGCCTTGGCGCTGGACATTGCGCAACCGGCGTTGAGCCGACAAGTGCGCTTGTTGGAGGTTGAATTGCACCAAAACTTGTTGACCCGCAACGGCCGAGGCGCCGTGCCCACTGAGGCCGGCCAACTGCTGCTGGCGCATGGGCGCGGCATTTTGCACCAAGTGGAACGTGCGCGCGAAGAGTTGGGCCGGGTGCGTGGATCGCTCGCGGGCCGTGTGGCGGTGGGCCTGCCCACCAGTTTGGCGCGCGTGCTCACCGTGCCCCTCACCCGCGCTTTTCGCCAAAAAATGCCCGACGCGACCATTTCTATCAGCGAGGGTTTGTCGGTAGCGATGCAGGAATCTCTGGTGAATGGCCGGCTCGACATTGCCGTGCTTTACAACGCACAACACGGATTTGAGACCGAAATAACGCCGCTGCTGGAAGAAAACTTGCTGTTGGTGCAGGCCCGTCCCCCTGGCCTGCCCGAAGACCCGGCAGCGGGCCCTGTTTCATTGAAAGAAGTGTCCGAACTGCCCTTGGTGATTCCCAGCCGACCCAACGCCATTCGCATGCATGTGGAGTCGGAAATGGCCAATATTGGCTGTCGCTTGAAGATTGCGCTGGAGATTGATGGCGTCTCGGCCATTCTCGATTTGGTGGCCGATGGCGCAGGCAGCGCCGTCTTGTCGCGCAACGCGGTGGACAGCTCGGTGCGGCCCTCGGCCTACACCGTGCGGGCCATTGCCACCCCGGCGCTGCGCACCAAAGTGTCACTGGCCACCAGTTCGCAGCGCCCCACCACACTCACCCAACAAGCCACCCTCGCCCTCATCAAAGAGACCGTAGCCCGCATCATCAAGCCTGATTAGGGGACTTAGTCATTGCGACTGCCGCGCTGCGCTCGCAGTGACGAAGACAGCGCGGCAATCCATCTCGCCCTGCTACGCTATGAATTCAGGAGCTGGTTAAGCATGATCCCAAATGGTCAGAGGCTTGTATGGCAACATGGATTGCCACGTCGCTTCGCTCCTCGCAATGACGAATAAGCTCCGTCATTGCGAGCGTAGCGCGGCAATCCATGTGGGCTTGAGGCGCTATTCGACCCGAGTGACTGACGAGGGCTTGAAGCCCAAGTCGGCGGCCTTGCCTTTGCGGCCGCGCACCGCACGGGCGTTGTTCAGGCTGCGAATCTCCAGGGTTTCGTCTCTGGGTTTGGCGCCCCGGCCGATGCCTTCTATTTTGATGCTGCGGGTGTAAGCGGCTGCCCCGGCCAGACTGTCTTTGTCTTCCAGATCAATCAGCATCAAACCCCGCCCGCCATTGGGCATAACTTTCAGGTCTTTGATCTCAAAGGTCAGAATACGCCCGCCTACCGAGGCACAGGCCACATGGGTCGCAGCAGGCCAAGGCGTGGTGCCCGAGCCCCCTGCCACTGGAGAAGGTTGGCATAAAACCTCGCCCTCGTTGCAGGTCACAAAGGCTTTACCGGCCTTGAACTTGGAGGTCATGTTCTCCACCGAGGCGATGAACCCATAGCCGCCCGAGCTGCTCAGTAGCAAGGTGGCGCTGGCCGGACCGGCAAAGTAAGACGACAACTGCGTGCCCGCTTCCAGCTCCAGCAAAGAGGTGATCGGTTGGCCATCACCACGACCGCCCGGCAACAAGGACACCGCCACCGAATACACACGCCCGTTGCTGCCAAAGGCCAGCAGCATGTCGACGGTGCGGCACTCAAAGGTGTCATACAGCGCGTCACCCGCTTTGAACGCGAAGCTGCCGGCCTCCAGCCCGTGCCCTTTTTGCGCACGCACCCAGCCTTTTTCACTGACCACCACCGTCACGGGTTCGTCCACTACCTTGATCTCAAGCACGGCTTTTTTCTCGGCTTGAATCAGGGTGCGGCGCGGGTCAGCGAAAGTTTTGGCATCCGCCTCAATTTCCTTGATCATCAGGCGGCGCAGGGCGGTCGGGTTGCCCAGAATTTCTTCCAATGCTTTTTGCTCAGTGCGCAGCGCGGCCAACTCTTGCTCAATCTTGATGGCTTCCAGCCGAGCCAATTGGCGCAGACGAATCTCAAGAATGTCTTCAGCTTGGCGGTCAGACAAATTAAAGCGCGACATGAGCGCCACTTTGGGGTCGTCCGACTGGCGAATGATGGCAATCACTTCATCAATATTGAGCAGCACCAACTGGCGCCCCTCCAATATATGAATGCGAGCCAGCACCTTGTTGAGCCGGTGCGTAGAGCGGCGCTCGATGGTGATTTGGCGGAATTCAATCCACTCAGACACCATTTGCCGCAGTGACTTTTGCGTGGGCCGGCCGTCCAGCCCCACCATCGTTAGGTTGATGGGGGAGGTGGTCTCCAGGCTGGTATGGGCCAGCAAGGTGGTGATGAGTTCAAGTTGCGCAATGCGGCTGGTTTTGGGCTCACACACCAGGCGCACGGCGGCGTCTTTGCTGGACTCATCGCGCACCACATCGAGCACCGATAGTACCGTGGCTTTGAGCTGGGTTTGCTCCAGGGACAGCGCTTTTTTGCCAGTCTTGATTTTGGGATTGGTCAGCTCGTCAATTTCTTCCAGCACGCGCTGGGTACTGACACCGGGCGGCAACTCAGTCACCACCAGTTGCCACTGGCCACGGGCGAGCTCCTCAATCTTCCAGCGGGCACGCACTTTGAGCGAGCCACGGCCGGTGCGGTAAGCTTCGGCGATTTCACCCGAGGTACTGGTAATTTGACCACCGCCGGGATAGTCCGGGCCGGGAATCAACTCAAACAATTCCTCGTGCGTGAGCTTGGGGTTTTTGATCAGCGCCACGCAGGCATCGGCCACTTCGCGCAGGTTGTGGCTGGGGATTTCTGTGGCCAGGCCCACTGCAATGCCGCTGGCGCCGTTCAGTAGCGCAAAGGGCAGGCGGGCGGGTAGTTGGCGCGGTTCTTCGGTGGATCCGTCGTAATTCGGTGAAAAATCTACCGTGCCTTCATCGATCTCATCGAGCAACAAGCTGGTAATTTTGGCCAAACGCGCTTCGGTGTAACGCATGGCGGCTGCACCGTCGCCATCGCGGCTGCCAAAGTTACCCTGGCCGTCAATCAGAGGGTAGCGCTGGCTGAAATCTTGCGCCATGCGCACCAGCGCATCGTAGGCAGCCTGGTCGCCGTGAGGGTGAAACCGGCCCAATACATCGCCCACCACGCGGGCGCATTTAACGGGTTTGGCACCGGTGTTGCCATTGGCCCCACCAAAGCCCAGCCCCATGCGGGACATGGAATAAAGAATGCGCCGCTGCACCGGTTTTTGGCCATCGCACACATCTGGCAAGGCCCGCCCCTTGACCACGCTCAAGGCGTATTCAAGGTAGGCGCGTTGGGCGTAAGCGGCCAGATTGGGGGCGTCGCCGCTGTCCTCGGGTTCAGCGCCTGGGGGTAAATCGAGTGTTGTTTGGTCGTTCATAAAAAATCAAATGTCGATATCGACCGTGTCGCCGTGTAATTCCATCAACTCGCGGCGTGCCGCTGCTTCGCCTTTACCCATCAGCTTGGTGATGAGCGCCTCTGTTTGGGCAAAGTCGACATTGCCGAGTTGCACCGGCAGCAAGCGCCGGGTGTCGGGGTTGAGCGTGGTGTCCCACAACTGCACAGCGTTCATCTCGCCCAAGCCTTTGAAACGGCTGATGCTCCAGGCCGTGTCACGCACGCCTTCTTTGCGCAGCTTGTCCAAAATGGCGTTTAACTCGCCCTCGTCCAGCGCGTAGGCTTTGGAGGCGGGCTTTTTACCGCGCGCAGGCGCATCGACGCGAAACAGCGGTGGACGCGCCACATAGACATGACCCGTCTCGATGAGCTTGGGGAAATGCCTGAAAAACAAGGTGAGCAACAGCACCTGAATATGCGAACCGTCCACGTCCGCGTCGGACAAGATGCAAACCTTGCCATAGCGCAGGCCACTCAAATCAGGCGTGTCGTTGGGGCCATGCGGATCAACGCCAATAGCCACCGAAATATCGTGAATTTCGGTGTTGGCAAACAAGCGGTCACGGTCCACCTCCCAGGTGTTGAGCACTTTGCCGCGCAAGGGCAATATGGCCTGTGTCTCTTTGTCGCGTCCCATCTTGGCGCTGCCCCCGGCGGAGTCGCCCTCCACCAAAAACACCTCGTTGTGCGCCAAATCTCGGCTTTCACAATCGGTCAGCTTACCCGGCAACACCGCCACGCCCGAACCTTTGCGTTTTTCTACTTTCTGCCCGGCTTTTTGCCGGGTTTGGGCGGCCTTGATGGCCAATTCAGCGAGTTTCTTTCCATACTCGACATGCTGGTTCAGCCACAACTCCAGGCTGGGGCGCACAAAACCAGACACCAGACGCACCGCATCACGCGAATTCAGGCGTTCCTTGATTTGCCCCTGAAACTGCGGGTCCAGCACTTTGGCCGATAACACATAGCTGGCGCGGGCAAACACGTCTTCGGGCATCAACTTGACCCCCTTGGGCAGGAGCGAGTGCAGGTCTATAAAGCTTTTGACCGCGGTAAAGAGGCCATCACGCAAGCCACTTTCGTGGGTGCCACCCGCGCTGGTGGGAATCAGGTTGACATAACTTTCGCGCACGGGTTGGCCGTCTTCGGTGAAAGCGACGCACCAGGATGCGCCCTCGCCGTCGGCAAAACTCTCGTTTTGCGCATCAGCAAATCCTTCACCCTCAAAAACAGGAATCACCAACTCGCCGGTGAGTGTTTGCGACAGGTAGTCTTTTAGGCCACCCTTGAACACCCAGGTTTGCGATTCTTTGGTTTTCTCATTGGCCAGGGTGACGCTAACACCCGGCATCAACACCGCTTTACTTCTCAGCAGGTGCATCAGCTGTGCCATCGGCAGTGCCATTGCCTCAAAATATTTGGCGTCTGGCCAGACGCGCACCGTGGTGCCTGATTTGCGATCGCCCTCACCGGCCTTGCGCACCAGGAGCGGCTCCAGCACATCGCCACCCGCAAATACCAAGCGGGCCACCGAGCCTTCGCGGTAGGTAGTGGCCTCCAGCCGGGTGGACAAGGCGTTGGTGACACTCACACCCACGCCATGCAAACCGCCTGAAAAGCTGTAAGCGCCGCCCTTGCCTTTGTCAAACTTGCCGCCTGCGTGCAACTGGGTGAACACCAGTTCGATCACGGGCGCATTTTCTTCAGGGTGCAGGCCAAAGGGAATGCCCCGGCCATCATCCTCGATGCTGACCGAGCCGTCTGCATGCAGCGCGACCTTGATTTTTTTACCGTGCCCCGCCAGGGCTTCATCGGCGGCGTTGTCGAGCACCTCCTGGATGACGTGCAGCGGATTGTCGGTGCGGGTGTACATGCCCGGTCGCTGCTTGACGGGCTCCAAGCCTTTCAAAACGCGGATCGAGCCTTCGGAATATTCGGGTTGTTTGCTTGCCATGGGGCGCGATTGTAGACAAGCCCCATGA
>CANBUY010000009.1 GCA_947372745.1 Comamonadaceae bacterium
CGCTTTGAGTCCCCTGAAGTGGGTGGCGTCAAACTGGTCAAAATCTTCACGCTGACACGCGGCGCTTATGCCGTTGCGGTGAAGCACGAAGTGATGAACGTGGGCACGGCCACCGTGTCGCCTCAGTTGTACCTGCAGTTGGTTCGTGATGGCAACAAGCCACCAGGCGAGTCATCGTTTTACTCCACGTTCACCGGCCCGGCCATTTACACCGACCTGAAAAAGTACCAAAAAGTAGAGTTCACGGACATCGAGAAAAACAAGGTCGATGTTGAGAAAACCGCTGAAAACGGCTACGTAGCGATGGTTCAGCATTACTTTGCCAGCGCCTGGCTCTTGGGCGATGGCATCAAGCGTGACCTGTTCATGCGCAAGGTAGACACCAACTTGTACGCTGTCGGCATGATCACCGCGCTGGACAACCTGGCCCCTGGCACCAGCAAGACTGTGGACGCCCGCTTCTTTGCTGGCCCACAGGAAGAGAATGTTCTGGCGGCGCTGACGCCTGGTCTGGAGTTGGTCAAAGACTACGGATGGTTGACCATTTTGGCCAAGCCTTTGTACTTCTTGCTGGACAAAATCCAGAGCTTCATCGGCAACTGGGGTTGGTCCATCATGGCCTTGGTGTTGCTGTTGAAAGCGGCTTTTTACTGGCTCAATGCCAAAGCGTATGCCAGCATGGCCAAGATGAAGGCAGTTAACCCCAAGATCACGGAAATGCGTGAGCGCCTCAAAGACAACCCACAGCAAATGCAGCAAGAGATGATGCGCATTTACCGCGAGGAAAAGGTCAACCCGATGGGCGGCTGCTTCCCCATCATGATTCAAATCCCCGTGTTCATTGCCCTGTATTGGGTGCTGTTGTCCAGCGTCGAGATGCGCAACGCTCCCTGGGTGATGTGGATTCATGACTTGTCGTCACCTGATCCTTTCTACATCTTGCCACTGGTCATGACTATGACGACCGTGTTGCAGACGGCCCTGAACCCCGCACCGCCGGACCCCTTGCAAGCCAAGATGATGTGGTTTATGCCCCTGGCCTTCAGCGTGATGTTCTTCTTCTTCCCGGCCGGTCTGGTGCTGTACTGGATCACCAACAACGTGTTGTCCATTGCCCAGCAGTGGGTGATCAACACCCGCATGGGTGTGCCACCGCAGTTCAACTTGCCCAAGTTTTAAAGCGCCGTGTCACTGCCGCGCCATAGCGACCCTATCGTGGCCATTGCCACCGCCCCCGGTCGGGGTGCGGTGGGCATTGTCCGGGTGAGTGGGAAAAACATCAAAGGGCTCATTGAGGCCCTTTTTTCACGCCCCTTAAAACCCAGAGAAGCCACTTACACGCCTTTTCTGGACGCCCAAGGTCAGGCCATTGACCAAGGCTTGGCCCTGTTTTTCCCAGCCCCGCACTCGTTCACGGGCGAAGATGTGCTCGAATTGCAAGCCCACGGTGGGCCAGTAGTGCTCCAGTTGTTGCTGGCGCGTTGCCTGGAAGCGGCGGCACAAATCAGTCTGGGTACTGACCGCGCTTGTCTGGCTGGCCTGCGAGTGGCTTTGCCTGGTGAGTTTTCAGAGCGGGCTTTCCTCAACGACAAAATCGACCTGGCGCAAGCCGAGGCGATAGCCGATCTGATTGACGCCAGCACCGAAGCGGCCGCCCGCAGCGCCACGCGTTCGCTGTCAGGCGCCTTTTCGCAAGAAATTCACACCTTGCGCGATGCGCTGATTCACCTGCGCATGCTGGTGGAGGCCACGCTGGACTTTCCTGAGGAAGAAATTGACTTTCTAAAAAAGGCGGATGCGCATGGCCAGCTATCAAAACTGCAGCAAACTTTAAGTGATGTTCAGCAAAGAGCGCGCCAAGGCGCCCTCTTGCGCGAAGGCATCAAGGTGGTGATTGCAGGGCAGCCCAACGCGGGCAAGTCGTCCTTGCTCAACGCCCTGGCAGGGGCCGAGTTGGCCATCGTCACCCCGATTGCCGGCACCACCCGCGACAAGGTGCAGCAAACCATTCAGATTGAAGGCGTGCCGGTGCATGTGATTGACACCGCAGGATTGCGTGAGAGCCTGGACGAGGTGGAGAAAATTGGCATTGAGCGTGCCTGGGATGCGATTGAGAGCGCCGACGCGGTCTTGTTTTTGCACGACTTGACCCGCATGAACGCTCCTGATTACATAGCTGGTGAAGCCACTATTTCGGGCATTCTGGCTACTAAACTCATAAAACGGGTACCGGTCATCGATATCTGGAACAAAGCCGATGCCAGCGTGGCCCAGCAACCGGGTGAGGGTCTGACGCTGTCCGCCAAAACGGGCGCTGGTCTGGATGCCTTGCGCCGCAAACTCCTTGAGGTCGCAGGCTGGCAAAACGCCCCAGAAGGCGTTTTCATTGCCCGCGAACGCCATGTGCAAGCACTGCGCGCTGTCGATGAGCATTTGACCGAGGCGGCCCGCCACTTGGCGGCCCAGGCACAGTCGCTTGATTTGTTGGCCGAAGAGCTGCGCTTGGCGCAAAACGCCTTAAGTGACATCACGGGTGAGTTCACGTCAGACGATTTGCTGGGGGTGATCTTTTCCAGCTTTTGTATCGGCAAATAGGCGTCGCCCTGCCGATAGTTTCAGTGCCCGGCGAAGTCCAGCAAGGTGAACAAGGGCAGGCCAGCGGCACGCAGTTTGTCGGAGCCGCCCAACTCGGGCAGGTCAACAATAGCAGCACCCTCAATCACCTGAGCACCTAATTTTTCAAGCAACTTCATGCCCGCCATCATGGTGCCGCCAGTGGCGATCAGGTCGTCAATGAGAAGCACCCGATCGCCGGGTTTGACGGCATCGGTGTGCAGCTCGACTGTGGCGCTGCCGTATTCCAGCTCGTATGTTTCTTCGACCGTGGTGAAGGGCAACTTGCCCTTTTTGCGGATGGGCACAAAGCCCACATTCAACTCATAAGCAATCACGGCGCCCAAAATAAATCCGCGTGCATCCAGCCCCGCCACCACGTCGGGGCGCATGGGCGCGGCCATGTAGCGGTGCACAAAGGCGTCGATCAGCACCCGAAAAACCTTGGCATCTTGCAGCAGTGGGGTAATGTCCCGAAACTGCACGCCCGGCGCCGGCCAGTCCGGCACGGTGCGGATATGGTTTTTCAGGTATTGGTTAATGCTGAGGTTTTGCATGAGAGCGAGTGTTGAAACTTGGAGGGGTATTGTGCGCCCTGCCGCGCTCGAAGCGGCCAAGGTAAATCACACTTTAATCAGTTTTTGCTCTGCCAAAGTCAGGGCCGCTGACTTTCCAGAGAGCACCAGGGTGTCGCCAATTTCAATCAGTGGGTCTTTGTCAATCGACACCACTTTGCCGCCGTGTCGCCGCAGGGTCACCACGCGAACATCCAGCGCAGCCAGCGACAAATGGCTGAGCGGCTTGCCAATGGACGGAGCCTCCAAAGGCAGGGTAATGGAGACCAGTCGTTCTTCGTTGAGTTCATCGACCGAATCGTCGTCTGCCCCGTGAAAGTAGCCACGGAGCAAGTTGTAACGGGCATCCCGCTGGTTTTGCACGATGCGAATCACCCGTCGCATCGGCACCCCCACCAGCGCCAGCGCGTGGCTGGCCAGCATCAAAGAGCCTTCAATCGCCTCGGGCACCACCTCGGTGGCGCCCGCCTGGCGCAGGGCGTCCAGGTCATGGTCGTCTTGCGTGCGCACAATGGCGGGCACTTGCGGGGCGTGTTCGCGCACATGGGCCAGCACCTTCATCGCGCCCTGAACTTCCAGGTAGGTAATGACCACCGCACTGGCGCGAGCCAGGCCTGCGGCCATCAGGGACTGCAGCCGGGCCGCATCGCCAAAGACCACCGAGTCACCCGCTGCAGCGGCTTGGCGCACCCGGTCAGGGTCCAGGTCAAGCGCCATGTAGGGAATGTTTTCACGCTCCAAGATCCGGGCCAGATTTTGCCCGCAGCGGCCATAACCGCAAATGATGACGTGCTTGTTGGCGTTGATGGCTTTGCGGGCGATCGTGGTCATTTGCAGCGATTGCTGCAGCCACTCGCTACTCACCAAGCGCAAAACAATGCGGTTGCTGTACAGAATGATGAAGGGCGTGGCCAACATCGAGATCACCATGCTGGCCAAAATGGGGTTGAGCAACACAGGCGGCACCAGCGAATTTTCCTGGGCCAGGGTCAGCAAGACAAAGCCAAACTCACCGGCTTGCGCCAAATACAGGCCGGTGCGCAACGAGACCCCGTCTGTGCCACCCAATCCTTTTGTCAAGCCCGCGACCAGCGCCGCCTTGAACAGCACTGGCAAGGTCACCAGCAGCAGCACCATCGGCCAGCGTTCCAGCACCAGACGCCAGTCCAGCATCATCCCGATACTGATAAAAAAGAGGCCCAGGAGCACATCGTGAAACGGACGAATATCGGTTTCAACCTGTTGTTTGTACTGGGTCTCCGAGATCAGCATGCCGGCAATAAAGGCCCCCAGCGCCAAACTGAGGCCGGCCAGCTCAGTCAGCCAAGCCAGCCCCAAGGTGATGAGCAGCAGGTTGAGCACAAACAATTCTTCGCTTTTGCGACGTGCCACCAGCGTCAGCCAAATCCGCATCACACGCGGTCCGCCCACCAGCAACAGGCCGATCAAGCCAACCGCTTTGAGCCCGGCGATGGCCAGCGTCTCAAAAAGTTGATCGGCCGACGCGCCCAGCGCGGGAATCAGCACCAACAAGGGCACCACCGCTAAATCCTGAAACAGCAGCACGCCCATGACGCGTTTGCCGTGCGCGGACTCCATCTCCAGCCGCTCGGCCATGAGCTTGACCACAATCGCTGTGCTGCTCATGGCCAGCGCGGCAGAGAGTGCCAGCGCCGTTTGCCAGCCCATGCCCCACAGGGCGGGAGCCCAGTGGGCCAACAACAAAGAAAACCCGGTGGCCAGCAGCATGGTCAGCACGACTTGAAAAAAGCCGAGGCCAAAGACGTGTTTTCGCATGGAGCGGAGTTTGGGCAGGTTGAACTCGAGGCCAATCACAAACATCAAGAACACAACTCCGAATTCGCCCAGATGGCGCACCCCTTCCGCATTTTTCGCCAAGGCCAGCGCATTGGGGCCGATCACCACGCCCACGGTTAAATAGCCCAGCATGGGGGGCAACCTCAGGGAGCGAAACACCACCACCCCCAACACGGCCGCAAGGAGATAAAGGAGGGTTAGTTCAAGCGGGCTCATGGCGACATCCTATCAAGTCGCCCAGTCAACCCTAAAATGGGGGCATGACACGTCAACCACTTCAAGTCTCTGCCTTCAATGCAGAGCAGGCCATTCGTCTGGCAGGCGAAACGCTGGACATCGAAGCCGCTGCGGTACTCGGTTTGAAACGCCACTTGGGGCCTTCGTTTGCCCAAGCCGTGGAGATGATGCTATTGGTGAGCGGGCGCGTGGTGGTGATGGGCATGGGGAAAAGTGGGCACATTGGGCGCAAGATTGCCGCCACGCTCGCCTCGACCGGCACCCCGGCCATGTTTGTTCACCCGGCAGAAGCCAGCCATGGTGACCTTGGCATGATCCAACTAGTCGACCTGGTGCTGGCCATTTCCAACAGCGGCGAGTCGGAAGAATTAACCGCGATTTTGCCCATGCTCAAGCGCCTGGGCGCACCGCTGGTGGCCATGACCGGCAACGCCGACTCTGCGCTAGCGCGCCATGCCGATGTGTTTTTGGACTGCGGCGTCGAGAAAGAAGCTTGCCCCCTGAACCTGGCCCCCACCGCCAGCACCACCGCACAGCTCGCCATGGGCGATGCTTTGGCGGTGGCCTTGCTGGATGCCCGTGGCTTTAAAGCCGAAGACTTCGCCCGCTCGCACCCCGGCGGTGCCTTGGGTCGCAAGTTGCTCACCCACGTCAGTGATGTGATGCGCTCAGGCGCGCAAGTGCCCCAAGTCGGCCCCCAGGCCACGTTCAGTGAGTTGATGCGTGAAATGAGCACCAAAGGTTTGGGCGCTACCGCCATTGCCGATGAGACAGGCCATGTGTTGGGGATTTTTACCGATGGCGACCTGCGCCGATTGGTTGAAAAAGGGCTTGATTTACGCCCCCTCACCGCCCAAGAGGTAATGCACCCCAAGCCAAGCACCATCGCGCATGACGCTTTGGCAGTCGAGGCGGCTGAACTGATGGAGCACTTGCGTATCACCAGTGTCTTGGTGCTCGATTCCCAAGGCCTGCTGTGCGGTGCCATCAGCAGCAATGATTTGATGCGCGCCAAGGTGATCTGATGGTGCCGGCCCTGAATTTCCCCCCCGAATTGCTGCTCAAAGCCCAAGGCGTGCGCGTCGCGTTTTTTGACGTGGATGGTGTCTTGACCGACGGGGGTCTGCTCTTTACAGAAGCCGGCGAAACCATCAAGCGCTTCAATACGCTGGATGGCCAAGGTCTCAAACTGCTGCAGCGCGCCGGTATTACGCCTGCCGTCATTACTGGCCGAGACTCCAAGCCCTTGCGTGCTCGTCTGGCTGCGTTGGGGATTGAGCATGCAATTTTTGGCACCGAAGACAAGCGCCCAGCGGCAGAAAAAATTCTGCAAACTTTGGGTTTGGACTGGTCTCAGGCCGCCGCCATGGGCGACGACTGGCCGGATATCGCCGTGATGCGCCGCTGCAAGTTTGCGTGCGCGCCCGTCAATGCCCATATCGAAGCACGCGCCGTGGCGCATTACGTGAGCACAGCCAGCGGTGGGCATGGCGCAGCGCGTGAGTTTTGTGACGTGTTGCTGGTCGCCAGCGGGCAGTACGCCAATTTGTTGGCTGAGAGCTACCTGTGATCCAACTCCTGCGCCGCGTTTGGGAGCGACTGGCGCTTTATTTGCCCGTCTTGCTCATGGCCTTGCTGGCCTTGGGCACTTATTGGCTGGTGAGGAGCACGCCTCAGTTGTCGCCGGCCGAGGTACAACAGCCTCCAAAACATGAAGCTGACTATTTCATGCACAAGTTCACTGTCAAAACCTTTGATGGCAGTGGGCGTTTAAAAAGTGAAGTGTTCGGAAATGATGCACGGCATTATCCGGACACCGACACCCTTGAAATTGATCAGGTGCGCATACAGTCGTTCAACGAAGCCGGACGCCTGACCACCGCCACCGCCACCCGCGCCCTGACCAACGGCGATGCCTCGGAAGTTCAGCTGATAGGCAATGCACTGGTCGTTCGCGAGGCCGCCCAAGACAAAGCCGGGCAAACCTTGTCCCGTGTCGAGTTCCGCAGCGAGTTCCTGCACGCCTTCATGGACACCGAACGCCTTAAATCTCACAAACCAGTGGCGCTCATCAGGGGACGCGATCAGTTCACCGCAGACACCATGGATTTCGACAACCTTGACCGGGTGATGGAACTCAAAGGCCGCGTCAAGGGCACTTTGACTCCTGAACCCTCCAAATAATCTCGTTCCACACCACATGTCCAAACTTGTTTTCATCACAGGCGCTTCTAGCGGCATTGGGCAAGCGCTGGCCTTGCGCTACCACCAGGCAGGTTATTCACTCGCCTTGGTCGCCAGGCGTGTAAATGAGGTCGAATCCTGGGCTAATGACCACGGAATAAGCGAAGCCAGCTATAAAATATATAGCGCCGATGTCGCTATAGCAGACAGCATCATGGCCGCAGGGCAAGCCTGCCTTAGTCAGCAGGGTGTGCCTGAGATCGTGATTGCCAACGCAGGCATCAGCGTTGGCGTTGATACAGCCTTCCGAGAAGACATCGACGCTATGGCTAGCATCTTTGCCACCAATACGATTGGCGTCGCCGCCACGTTTCAGCCATTTATCGCCGCCATGGCAGTGCGAGGGTACGGAAAACTGGTGGGCATGGCCAGCGTGGCCGGCATTCGTGGATTACCCGGTCATGGCGGCTACTGCGCCAGCAAGGCCGCACTCATCAGCTATTGTGAAAGTCTGCGTGGTGAAATGCGTGCCACGGGCGTGAAGGTCGTGACGCTATGCCCTGGCTACATTGACACGCCCTTGACCCAGAAAAACAAATACCCCATGCCCTTCCTGATGAAGCCTGAAGCCTTTGCGGATCAAGCCTTCAGCGCCATTGAAGGTGGTGCCAGTTACCGCGTCATTCCTTGGCAGATGGGCTGGGTCGCCAAGCTGCTTCGCTTGCTGCCCAACGCTTTGTTTGACAAGCTATTTGCCGGCCAACCCCGAAAGCACCGAAGCACCTCACTTTGAGGCCTTGACCGCGACGAGTCGTTCAAGTTAAATGATCTAATCGTTAGATAAACAAAAAGGGCCACTAGGGCCCTTTTATTTTTTGATTGGCTTGTTCAGCCAGTCAAGTGCTTAGTAGCTGCTACGGCCACCGCCGCCGCCGCCGCCGTAGCCGCCGCCACCGGAACGACCGCCGCCGCCGCCAGCGCCACCGCCGTAACCGCCGCCACCGCCAGCGCCGCCGCCGAAGCCGCCGCCGCCAGTGCGGGGAGGACGTGCCTCCATTGGACGTGCTTCGTTAACAACGAGACCACGGCCACCGTATTGTTGACCATTCATGCCGTTGATAGCAGCTTGTGCTTCAGCGTCATTGCCCATTTCAACAAAGCCGAAGCCTTTTGAACGGCCAGTGTCACGTTCCATCATGACTTTTGCGCTAGTAACGGTACCGTGCGCAGCAAATGCTTGTTGCAGGTCTTCGTCACGGAAGGTGTAAGGCAGGTTGCCTACGTAAAGTTTGTTGCCCATGAAAGGACTCCTCAAAATAACTCAAAACGCGATGGAGTCCAAAACCGCTACAACAAACCAATAAAGACTTAAAGCAGACGCGAAACTGACTAAACACCGCAAACTCATACTGCCGATTTTCAACAATACCGCTGCATTATGCGTCAAGTTTAAATTTTTCACAAATTAATTCGTTTAAATTTCACACTTGGACGACAAAGTCAAGCTTTTGTTCAATTAACGGCCGGCTTTTACTATAAAACTACCAGTTGGCTTCGCGGTCAGGCGAGGCGCTGATTTTATGAATCGACAAATCAGCCCCGTCATATTCTTCCTCTTGGCTCAGGCGTAAACCCATGGTTGATTTAAGGAGACCGTAAACCACCAAACCGCCTACGACCGCCCAGGCGACACCCATCAGGGTGCCAATGAACTGTGCCGCCAGTGAAACGCCGCCCAGACCGCCCATGGCCTTGGTTCCAAAAATACCTGCTGCAATGCCACCCCAAGTGCCGCACAAACCGTGCAGCGGCCACACGCCCAGTACGTCGTCAATCTTCCACTTGTTTTGCGTCAGGGTGAACATGAACACGAAGATGCCACCCGCGACCGCGCCAACCACCAGCGCACTCATGGGGTGCATCAGGTCAGAGCCGGCGCACACGGCGACCAAACCAGCCAAAGGGCCATTGTGGACAAAGCCTGGGTCATTACGGCCCACCAGCAGGGCGGCTAAAGTGCCGCCGACCATCGCCATCAAGGAGTTAACCGCCACCAGGCCTGAAATTTTGTCCAAGGTCTGAGCGCTCATGACATTGAAGCCAAACCAGCCGACCGTCAGAATCCAGGCACCGAGCGCCAGAAAAGGGATGCTTGAAGGCGGGTGGGCTGAAATGCCACCGTCCTTACGGTAGCGGTTGGCGCGGGCACCTAACAAAATGACGGCGGGCAAGGCAATCCAGCCCCCCAGCGCGTGCACCACCACACTCCCGGCAAAGTCATGAAACTCCTCGCCCGTCAGGCCTTTGATCCAGGCCTGCACTCCAAAATGCTGGTTCCACATGACGCCTTCAAAGAAGGGATAAACAAATCCCACAATCACGGCGGTCGCAATAAGCTGGGGCCAAAACTTGGCGCGCTCGGCAATACCGCCTGAAATGATGGCGGGAATGGCGGCGGCAAAGGTCAATAAAAAGAAGAACTTGACCAGCTCGTAGCCGTTTTTGGCCGCCAGCACTTCAGCACCCACAAAGAAACTGGTGCCGTACGCCACGCCGTAGCCCACCGCAAAGTAAACCACGGTGGAAACCGAAAAATCCACCAAAATTTTGACCAGCGCATTCACCTGGTTTTTGCGGCGAACGGTGCCCAACTCCAAAAATGCAAAACCTGCGTGCATGGCGAGCACCATGACAGCGCCGAGAAGAATGAACAGGGTGTCTGCGCCCTGTTTTAGTGCTTCCATGAGAACCTCTTTATATATGTTGATTTAGTTTGGTGCGTTTTTGGCTTTAAAACAATAAACGCACCAAATCTAAGCAAAATTCAGGCCAATTCCACAAATCAACCCCAAACTTGTGCAAGCAGACGGGTCGCGGCTTAGGAAGAGTAATCCCTGACGGTTACCATCTAAGGATGGATGCATTTTTAGTCTCAACTGGTATCGTGGCCCTGGCAGAAATGGGCGACAAAACCCAGTTACTCGCCCTTATATTGGCCGTTCGTTTTCGCAAACCCTGGCCCATCGTGCTCGGCATCTTGGTCGCCACCCTCGCCAACCACGCCATGGCCGGCGCTGTGGGCGCCTGGGTGACCACGGTTCTCGGCCCTGATGTGCTGCGCTGGGTGCTGGGTGCTTCTTTTATCGCCATGGCGGTGTGGATGCTGATTCCCGACAAGCTGGACGATGAAGACACCGGTAGCGCGCCCCGTTTTGGGGTGTTTGGCACCACGGTGATTGCTTTTTTCCTGGCGGAGATGGGTGATAAAACCCAGATCGCCACCGTGATGCTCGCCGCCCAGTACAGCACGCAGTTTTTTTGGGTCGTGGCGGGCACCACTTTCGGCATGATGCTGGCCAACGCGCCGGTGGTGTGGCTCGGTGAGCGCATGACACGCTTGGTGCCCCTGCGTATCGTGCACCTCGTCTCAGCCTTGATATTTTTGGGCCTTGGGGTCTTTGCCCTGTTCGGTTGGGGTTGATATACTTCAAGAGCGCCGATTTGCTACAACTTGCGGGCGCTTAATAAGTACCGCTAAAGACGCCAAACCACCCGGTCTTGCCTTTGGCGACACCGGGTTTATTTTTTCCAGATGAACGTCACGCCCCAGTCCATGCATTTTGCTGACCGCTTGCCTTTGCAAAGCGGGGCCTCACTGCGCGACTATTCACTAAAGTATGAGACGTACGGCACGCTTAATGCCGACCATTCCAACGCCGTTTTGATCTGCCACGCGCTCAATGCTTCGCACCATGTGGCGGGTGTTTATGAAGATCAAGCCAAGTCAGAGGGCTGGTGGGACAACATGATTGGCCCGGGCAAGCCACTGGACACCGATCAATTTTTTGTCATTGGCGTGAACAATCTCGGTTCATGCTTTGGCTCCACCGGACCCATGCACGTCAACCCCGACACCGGCCGGATTTACGGCGCTGATTTCCCAGTCGTAACGGTCGAAGACTGGGTCAACGCCCAAGCCCGCTTGCTCGATGCGCTGGGTATTGAAACTTTGGCGGCCGTCATGGGCGGCTCTTTGGGCGGCATGCAGGCTTTGAGCTGGACACTCCAATACCCCAACCGAGTGCGTCACGCCGTGGTGGTGGCCAGCGCGCCGAACCTGACCGCTGAAAACATCGCCTTTAACGAAGTGGCCCGCCGCGCGATCACCACTGACCCTGATTTTCACGAAGGTCATTTTTACGCGCATGGCACCGTGCCCAAGCGCGGCCTGCGCATTGCCCGCATGATTGGCCACATCACTTACCTGAGTGATGACGTGATGAACGAAAAGTTTGGCCGCCAGTTAATTGCCGCCACGAAAGACGGCACGCAGCGGGACTACTTTTACAGCACGCTCGAAGCAGAGTTTCAAATTGAAAGCTACCTGCGCTACCAGGGCGACAAGTTTGCCGAGTATTTTGATGCCAACACCTATTTGCTGATCACCCGGGCGCTCGACTACTTCGATCCCGCGCGCACCTACGGGGGCGACCTGAGCCACGCGCTGGCCCGCGCCACCTGCAAGTTTTTGCTGGTGAGCTTCACCACCGACTGGCGCTTTGCCCCCAAACGCAGCCGCGAAATTGTCAAAGCCTTGCTCGATAACCGCCGTGACGTCAGCTATGCCGAAATTGACGCGCCCCACGGACATGATGCCTTTTTGCTCGATGATGCACGCTACACAGGCGTGGTGCGCTCTTATTTTGATAGCGTAGCGCAAGAGGTGTCCGCATGACCGACCAGGCCACGAAAGAGGCTATTGCCCAACTGGTCCCCGTGGGCGCTCGCGTTTTGGACCTGGGATGCGGCGATGGTGCCATGCTGGCCCATCTCCAAAAAACACGCCAGTGCACCGGCTATGGCGTCGAAATTGACGATGCCAACGTATTGGCCTGCGTAAAGCGCGGTGTCAATGTCATTCAGCTCAACCTCGACGAAGGCTTGGCCCTGTTTGGGGATGCCTCGTTTGACGTGGTACTCCAACTCGACACGCTGCAACATTTGCGCAATGCCGAGGTGATGCTGCGTGAGACGGTGCGGGTCGGCCGCGAAGGCATCGTGGCGTTTCCCAATTTTGCGCACTGGCCCAACCGCCTGAGCATCATGAAAGGCCGCATGCCTGTCACGCGCCGCCTGCCCTACCAGTGGTATGACACGCCCAACATCCGTGTTGGCACCCATGCCGATCTGGGCGAGTTGGCCGTGCGCAGTGGCCTCAAGGTGCTGGACAGTTTTGGTCTGCAAGAAGGCGTGACTGTTCGCACTTGGCCCAACCTGATGGCAGGAACCTCGGTTTACCGTTTGTCGAGGTAGACCGCGTGCAGGCAAAGGTTTCTTTCGCTGACGCCTTCAAATTCTGGCTGCGTCTGGGTTTCATCAGCTTTGGCGGCCCCGCGGGTCAAATTGCCATCATGCACCGCGAACTGGTGGAAGAAAAACGCTGGATATCGGAAGGGCGTTTTCTCCACGCCTTGAACTACTGCATGCTGTTGCCCGGCCCCGAGGCGCAGCAACTCGCCACTTACATGGGCTGGCTGATGCACCGCACCTGGGGCGGTGTCATGGCGGGTGCGCTTTTTGTTTTGCCGTCCCTGTTTATTCTGGTGGGTCTGAGCTGGGTGTATGTGGCGTTTGGCAATGTGCCCTGGGTCGCAGGCTTGCTTTATGGCATCAAGCCTGCTGTGGCCGCGCTGGTGCTGCAGGCGGTGCACCGCATAGGCTCGAAAACATTAAAACAACCCCGGCAAGCCCCTTTTTTATGGGCAATCGCCGTAACAAGTTTTGCCGCTGTCGCCGTCTTTAACGTCCCATTCCCTTGGGTCGTACTGGCCGCGGCCCTGACTGGATGGGTCGGGCAGCGCTGGGCGCCTGCCCAATTTACTCAAGGCGCCGGTCACGGCTCGGCTAAAAGCGCCGGGGCAAAAACTGAGCACCTTGAAACGCCTGTGTTTGTCATCGGTGACAACACGCCCACACCACTGCACGCCCGCTTCAAAAAATCCCGCCTGCTCACGGTGCTGGTTGTGGGCCTTGCTTTGTGGCTACTGCCCATGGCAGCTCTCGTGGCTTGTCAAGGCTGGCAGGGAACGCTGGCGCAAATGGGCTGGTTTTTTACCAAAGCGGCGCTGCTCACCTTTGGCGGTGCTTACGCTGTGTTGCCCTATGTTTACCAAGGCGGTGTCGAGCAGTTTGCCTGGTTGACGGGGCCACAAATGATGGATGGCCTGGCCTTGGGTGAAACTACCCCCGGCCCGCTGATCATGGTGGTGGCTTTTGTGGGGTTTTTGGGAGGCTGGAGTCAACAAGTACTTGGCCCGGATGCCTTATTTTTGGGTGCGGCGCTGGCGGCCACGGTCGTTACCTGGTTTACCTTCTTGCCCTCGTTCATCTTTATTCTGGCGGGCGGACCCTTGATTGAATCGACCCATGGAAAGCTGAAGTTCACTGCACCGCTGACGGCGGTCACAGCCGCTGTGGTGGGAGTGATCGCCAATTTAGCTCTGTTTTTTATAGCTGCCGTAGCACATAAACAGGGCTCAGAAGGCGGTTTTATGTCAGCAATTGATCTCCCAGCACTGAGCCTGGCCTGCCTGGCCGCTGTGGCATTAATCCGCTTCAAACTTGGGGTCATGCCGGTCATCGTGGGCTGCGCCCTTGTGGGCTTGGCCTGCCGCCTTGCGGGTTGGGCCTGATAGTTAAACCTCGAGTTTTGCATTAGAGTTGTCTGATGAATTCTGATCTCGCATGCTGAGCACCCCCCTATCCAACGCACAAGGCGTGCCTCTCTCCCAGCAGGTGGCGGACGTGTTGATCCTGGAAATTCGGGCTGGGCGTTTGGCCGTGGGCAGCAAGTTGCCCACCGAGGCCGCCTTGGTGGCCCAGTTTGAGGTCAGCCGGACGGTGGTACGTGAGGCGGTCTCTCGCCTCAAGTCCTTGGGGCTGGTGGATTCGCGTCAGGGCAGCGGGGTTTATGTCAAAGCGGTCGGATTTTCACCCCTGAACTTTGACGCCAAATACGCAGTTTCCAAACAAGCCGTCATTCAAATGGTCGAGGTTCGGCGCGCGCTCGAAGCCGAAGTCGCCGCCATGGCGGCCCGGCACTGCACGCCGGCTGACGCAAAGCACATTCAGAGCCTGATGACCTCGCTTGACTCAGCCGTGCAAGCTGGCGGTGACGGTGTTGCTGAGGACGTTCGTTTTCACAGCGCCATAGCCGAGTTGGCCAACAACCCGTTTTTGATGGGCACGCTGGACTACCTGGGTCAGTTCCTGCACGGCGCGACCCGCGTAACCCGCGCCAACGAAGCCCGCCGGGAAGACTTTACCCGGGCTGTGCGCGCGGAGCACGACCAGATCTACCGGGCCATTGCCGCCGGCGATGCCGCGCTGGCCAGACAAGCCGCCACCCAGCACATGAACAACGCCATTGGGCGCATCGAACAAGCCGACCCTGCTTTTTGGCAACAAGCCGGGGAAGAGTTGGCCAGACCTCTGGTCTCGGGCTTGTCAGCCAAGAAGTTCTAAGCCGGCACTTAAGGCGGGGGCGTGTGCGGCCCCGTGCCCAGCACGGTGTCGGCCCGCTGTGACTTGAACACCGGGTAGGTGAATTGGGCCAACCAAGGCTCAGACCCGTGTTGCCGGTCATCCGTCAGGCCATAAGCGGGCGGATAGCGCCGGGTAATGCGAGCCGTGCCAAACAAGATATCCCAGACAAACAACAAGTTGCCATAGTTGCCGGTGTAGTGGCCAATCCCGTCGTCCTGCACCAGCGCGTGGTGGGCAAAGTGGGTGGCAGGCGTTGAGATCGTGCGCTCAATCACCCAAGCCAGCGGCGCCATCACGGGCCAGCGGTAGAGCCACTGGTCCCAGCGAACCGAGGAATGCGCCCCGATGATGACCGTCAACTTGACAATGGTGTAGCCCACGTAGACCCAGCCAAAGCCCAGATAAACCAACATGCCGGACAACCAGATGCCGGGCATCAGGGCGTAATAAAAAGCGTTGTTGCGGTAAACAATGCGCACACTCATATAAGCGGCGGAATGGTGCGCCCTGTGCAAGGGCCACATGACGGAGGTATGGCTCAGGCGGTGCCAAAAATACTGCGTCAGATCGTCGGCCAGCAACAAGATCAGCAACATTTTCCAAACTGGCCAATGGGCGAGCGCGCTGCGCTGATCCGGCATCAACCACGAGCATAGGGTGGTTGATGCGGTGAGTACGGCCAAGGAAATCAAGGGAAAAAGCAGAGTGACCGCCACATCCAGTCGGTTGTCTTCGCGGGTAGCCTCGGCGGCAAAAAAACGCCCCTGAAATATTTCAGCCAACGCAAAACTCACCAGGACACCCAGGATGGCGAGAATTTGGACGGTTTGCTCTTGCATGAATCAGCCCCTAAAACAATACATGAGTGTATGGAAATGACAGCGCTGAGTCACTAGGGTTTGCCCGGGTAGGCATGCCGCAACTTCGACCGTACATTGGTGTATGTTCAGGCGATATCGACTGCCTTCTTTCACCCACCTTGGTCATCATGGAAAAAATCTGGCTTAAAAGCTACTCTGAAGGCGTCCCCGAGGAAATTGATGTGGGGGCTCTGGGAACGATTGCAGACCTCTTTGCCGAAGCGGCAAAGCAGCATGCGGATCGCCGTGCCTTCATCAGCGGCTCCACAGGCGTAGCGCTCACCTACCATGAGTTGGATCGACTGACAGGGCAAGTGGCCGCCTACTTTCAGTCGGTTTTGAAACTCCCCCAGGGCACCCGCGTGGCGCTCATGATGCCCAATTTGTTGCAATACCCGGTCTGCTTGTTTGGCTTGCTGCGCGCGGGCTATGTGGTCGTGAACGTCAACCCGATGTACACCCCGCGTGAACTGGAACACCAACTCAAGGACTCGGGCGCACAGGCGATGGTGGTGGTTGAGGTGTTTGCGCACACCCTTGAAAAAGTCATTGCCAACACCGGCGTGAAGCACGTCGTGGTGACCGGCTTGGCCGACTTGCTGCCATGGGCCAAACGGACCTTGGGCAACTTCCTTATTCGCAAAGTTAAAAAACTGGTACCGCCCTACCGTCTGCCGGGTCATATCAGCTTTTTGGACATGCTGTCGCAAGGCGCCCAAGCCCCCTTCACCCCAGTCAAAATTGTTCCGCAAGACCTGGCTTTTTTACAGTACACCGGCGGCACCACCGGCGTCTCCAAGGGGGCCATGCTCACCCACCTCAACATCATGGCCAACGTGAAACAAGTCCAGGTCTGGAGCGACCCCTTCCTGGACAAAAGCGTGGACTTGATCAGCATCACCGCCATTCCGCTGTACCACATCTTTGCGCTGGGCTCTTGCCTGACCTTCATTGGCTTGGGCGGCACCAACGTGCTGGTGGCGGACCCCCGCAACATCGCCGCTTTTGTAAAAGTGCTCAGCCAGTACAAGTTTGTGTCACTGCCTGCGGTCAACACCTTGTTCAACGGTTTGCTGAGTGACCCCAACTTTGCCAAACTCGATTTCAGCCAATTAAGACTGGCCGTCGGTGGCGGTGCCGCCGTTCAGCGGCCAGTGGCGGAGCGCTGGCAAAAAATCACCAACGCCCCCTTGGTCGAAGGCTACGGCCTAACCGAGTGCTCACCCACCGTCACGGTGAATCCCTTCGATTTAAAAGAGTTCAGTGGCAGCATTGGCTTGCCCATGCCCTCCACCGAGGTCTCGATCAGGAGCGAAGAAGGCCATGAACTCCCCTTGGGCGAAGCAGGCGAGTTGTGTGTGCGCGGGCCGCAAGTCATGAAAGGCTACTGGAACCGCCCCGCTGAGACGGCAGCCGTCATGACCGCCGACGGTTTTTTACGCACGGGTGACGTCGCGGTGATGAACGAGCGCGGGTTTTTGAAAATCGTAGACCGACTCAAAGACATGATTCTGGTGTCCGGCTTCAATGTCTACCCAAACGAGATCGAAGAAGTGGTGATGATGCACCCCGATGTGTTTGAGGTCGCCGCCGTCGGCCGACCCAGTGCGACCAGCGGGGAAATGGTCAAAATCTACGTGGTCAGGAAATCACCCGACTTGACCAAAGAAGCCGTACTCAAGCATTGCCGCGAAAATCTCACGGGTTACAAAATTCCGCATGAACTTGAATTTTTGGACGAATTACCCAAAAGTAATGTGGGGAAAATCTTGCGCCGCGAACTGCGTGACCGTCCCGCAATGCAGACTCAAGCCGCCTGATCACTTCAAAAATTTAAACACTTAACCTATGACTGACCTTGTTGTTCGACGACTGTTAATTGACCTGGATACGCCCATTGCCGCCCGATGGAATGGCGGCGATGCGTTCAGGTCTGCTTTTTTCAGCGCCTTGTCCATGAGCTTTCCGGTGGGCGAGCAATACTTCATGGACTCCGTTCGCAACGGCCTTAAGACCCTGCCTGAGCCTGAACGCCAAAAGTTTGCCCAAGAGGTGCAAGGCTTTGTCGGCCAAGAGGCCACTCACCGCCGCATTCACTCACTCTTTAACGGGCATTTGGCGAAGCTCGGTTTCAAAAACGATATCGAACGCCGCGCGCTTAAGCGACTCAAAGCCAATGCCCACCGTGACGTGCGCATCCATGTCGCTGCGACCGCTGCCACCGAGCACTTCACCGCCATTTTTGCTGACTGGATGCTCCACCACCCCGAGGCGTTGGATGGTGCTGAGCCCCGGCTCAAAACCTTGTGGCTTTGGCACAGCGCCGAAGAGTCTGAACACCGCAACACCGCGTTTGACATCTACCAGGCGATCAGCGGCAACCACGCTTGGCGCTTGCGCATATTTCGCTACATCACCGTGATTTTCCTCACCGATGTTTTGCGCCAGACCATCCAAAACCTGTGGCACGACGACAGCCTGTTCAAGTGGAGCACCTGGCAAAGTGGCTTCAAATTGCTGATGGCCAAAGACGGCATGTTCAGGGGCAACTATGGTTTGTGGCGCGACTACCTGGCACCCGACTTTCACCCCAGCCAACATGACGCATCAATCTCAAAGCAATGGTTGCTAGAGAACACGTCCCAGTTTACGGTCGTGGGCCAAGCCGCTTAAAAAATGAATACCCTACTGGCTATTTCGCTCCCCCTGCTGGCACTCTACGTGCTGTTCCTGATTTGGTACGGCGGCAAGGGCAAACCCTTGACGGCGGCAGAAATTGAAGGCTACATGCATCAATTGCAGGCCCAAGTCGAGGGCCAGGACATGCAGACGGCCCTGGATGAAATAAGGGACTTGCTAAGCCGTGACGATGGCCATGAGTTTGTCATGCAAAACCTGGCGCGCTACCGCGCCAAAGCACTCTACCCACCCGGCTACGACTTGGGTGACGACCCCCGCGCAGCCGACCAGCGTTACGCCAAAGCCATCCTGTGGCCCCTGCTGAAAAACGGTAACGTGTTGGTTTTTGTGGGGCGATGCAGTGGTACCTTCATCGAGCCTGAAGGGGCTGATGCGTGGCACTACGTAGCGATGGTGCGCTACCGAAGTCGGCGCGACTTTGTTCGCTTTGCCCTTGAAAGCTCTAAGGCCAACATCTTTGTGCACAAGTGGGCCGCCATTGAAAAAACACATGTGTTTCCCGTCAAACCGATCATCAGCCTGATCATGGTTCGCGGCACGGTCGCTGCGCTATTCCTGCTGATCGGCGCTACTTTGGTGTTGATTGCGCGCTGATCACAAGCCCACAACACACCCGCCATCCTGATGCCCCCACTGTCAATCGCAAACTAATGAATAAAAAACTACCCAAGCGGCTTTTGACTGTGGTGGCAGTCCTTGTACTGCTAGGCGGGATCACCTACCTGAACCGCTTGCACCTGCTCAAATATTCGCTGGGTTGGTATACCGACATTACGAACCCGCGTGAAGACAATCACCCGGTTCCCTGGAAAGCAGGGCCAGACAAAGCCAGCCTTCCCTTGGCCCAGCGCCCGCCCAACATCATTGTCATTTTGGCTGATGACCTGGGCATCAACGATGTCAGCACCCATGGCGGGGGGAGAACACAAGACGGTGTTCCTACCCCCAACATTGACGCCATTGCCCGTGACGGCGTGCGCTTCGACCAAGGCTACGCGGGCAGTGCTGTGTGTACGGTCTCACGCTCGGCCTTGATGACCGGACGCTACCCTTGGCGCTTTGGCGTGGAGTTCACGCCTGTACCGGGTTCGCTGGCGCAGGTTGCAGGCGCGCTCTACGCCAATACAAATCAACAACACCCGGTTCATATTGATCGGGAAAAAGCCAAACAAGTCAAAGACTTCAATGATCTAGGAATGCCAGCTTCCGAGCTAACGGTGGCCGAGTTACTTAAGACCCGGGGTTATCACAACATTCATATTGGCAAATGGCACTTGGGCAGCACCCCAGAGATGCGGCCCAATAACCAGGGCTTCGATGAAAGCCTGTTCATGGAAAGCGGGCTCTACTTGCCCGTGAACAGCCCGCAAGTGGTCAACTCCAAACAAGACTTCGATCCGATCGACAAATTCTTGTGGCCCAACATGCGCTTCGGTGTGAGCTACAACGCAGGCAAGTGGTTTGAGCCCGCCAAGTACCTCACCGACTACTTCACCGACGAAGCCGTCACCGCCATCAAGCGCAATAAAAACCAGCCCTTTTTCATGTATCTTGCCCACTGGGGGGTACACACCCCTTTGCAGGCCAGCAAGGAAGATTACGATGCTTTGTCGCACATTCCTGACCATCGCCGCCGCGTCTACTCCGCCATGGTGCGCTCAATAGACCGCAGCGTAGGACGGGTTTTGCAGACGCTGCGTGAAGAAGGCCTGGACGAGAACACCATCGTTATTTTCACCAGCGACAACGGGGCGCCGGGCTACATCGGACTACCCGAAGTCAACCAGCCTTACCGAGGCTGGAAGCTCACCTTGTTTGAAGGTGGTTTGCGCGTGCCCTATGTGGCCAAGTGGCCAGGACACATCACCGCGGGCACGCAGTACAAATCACCAGTGTCCAACATCGATATTTTGCCCACCGTGCTGGCAGCCGCAGGCGGCAAGCTACCCACTGATCGTGTCATTGACGGGGTTAATTTATTGCCCTTTCTAAGCAAGGCTTCGACACCTGCTGCACAACAAGCGGAGCGCCCGCTTTTTTGGCGCGATGGCCCTTATCGGGCTGTGCAAGACAAAGGTTGGAAATTGATCGTGGCTGAGCGTCCCAAGAAAGACTGGTTGTTTAACCTCAGGACCGACCCCACCGAAAAGCAAAACCTGGCCGCCCTCCAGCCTGAAAAATTAGCATTTTTAAAAGTCCTCCTTAAATCACACCATGATCAAATGCCCGCGCCGCTGTGGCCCACATTTATAGAAATGCCGGTGTCCATCGACAAAACGCTCGACCAGAAACAGTCCCCTGAAGACGAATATACCTATTGGGCCAATTGAGAAATTCAGCGCACACTTTGAAAAAAGTCATCCTCGTTTCCACCGGCCTGCTGATCGCTGCACTTTTAGTTTGGATAGGCCTGGGGGCACAGAGTGCACGCCAGCACACAGACCAGGAGCGCTTGCAATGTGCGTTGCCCAAAGAAGGCGCACGCGCACCCCATCCCGGTATGGTTTGGGTGCCTGGGGGAACTTTTGAAATGGGTGACAAGGAAAACCCGGAAGAACTGCCCCTTCGCACCACCACCGTGGTCGGTGTCTGGATGGACCGCACCGAAGTCACGAACGATTCATTTGCTGAATTCGTGAAGGCGACCGGCTACATCACAGGGGCTGAACGCCCGGTCGACCTCAAATCGCACCCTGGACTTCCCGCCGACATGCAGCAAGCTGGGGCCGTGGTATTTTTCATGCCCAACGACTTGAAAGCTGGGGGCCAGGTGACCCAGTGGTGGCGTTACACGCCCGGTGCCAATTGGCGGCACCCAGGAGGACCTGATACCTCCATCGAAAACCGTGGCAATTTTCCCGTGGTCACCCTCACTTTTGAAGATGCCCAAGCCTACGCGCGCTGGAAAGGTCACAGTTTGCCCACTGAGGCGCAATGGGAATGGGCGGCGCGAGCAGGCCAAAAATTGGCAGGGCAAGACCATACCCAGCCACAACAAGCCAACACCTGGCAAGGCTTGTTTCCGGTGCTTAATTCTGCCGATGATGGCTTTGTTGGCCTGGCACCGGTGGGCTGCTACGCCCCCAACGCACTGGGCCTGTTTGACATGATTGGCAACGTTTGGGAACTCACCGCTGATCGCTACACCGCAAACCACGCAGAGCCAACCACCACTGAGCAAATTCACCCCAAAACATCACCGCTCGCGCAACGCGTGATCAAAGGGGGTTCTTTTTTGTGCGCCCCCAATTACTGTATGCGCTACCGCTCGGGGGCAAGACAGCCCCAAGAAGATGATTTGGGGGCCAGCCATCTCGGGTTTCGCACGGTTTTATCTTCACCGCCGCCATGATGAAAAAAACCAAGCGATTTACAAAAGTATCCAGACCATGGGTCTATGTTTTGGGTACTTTTTTGTTGTCCCTGGCTTCGCTTCTGGGCTTTTTTTATGCCAAGTCTGAGCACATCATCCTGGGTGCGGAGGCTTACATTTTTGGCTACCCCTTGGTGATGATGGACCTCACCCGCACCAGTTCGGTCATCAGCATGGGGCCGGAAAACAAATTGCATCGCGTTCGAAAATTTCCTGATGCGTCCTTCAAGGAAGTCGTTCGTCCGAATGTAGACACGCTCTACACCACCGCTTTCATAGACATGGCGCAAGGTCCCTGGGTGTTTGAAATGGCACCGAATCAGCAACGGTATGAAGTCATGCCGTTCATGGATGCCTGGACCAACGTGTTTGCAACCCCCGGGACACGAAGTACGGGCACCGCTGGGGGCCGCTACTTGCTGGTCGGCCCTCAATGGACCGGGCCCACCCCGGCTGGCCTAACCCTGCTTCGCTCACCAACCCAAATGGTCTGGCTCATAGGACGCACACAAACGAATGGCGAAGCCGACTATGCCTTGGTTCACCAACTGCAAGATGGTCTGCAATTGCGCCATGTGACCGAGTGGCAAACCGGTGTTTCTGGTACACCCAAAACCTGGGAAGTAGCCAAGTCCCAAACGACACCGCCACGCGACCAAATGAAGGGCCTGAGCACCGCTGATTTTTTCGCGCGCTTGGCCTTGTTGATGGTCAGCAATCCGCCCAGCGCAGCCGATGACCCCATGATGGCCAAACTCATGCGCCTGGGCCTCACACCCGGACGAGCCCCGCACTGGACTGTGGCCGACCGCTGGAGCCTCAGCCTGGGTCGCTGGATAGCCGATAGGAAAGTGAGTCAGGAATTAAGTCAAGCAAAAAACCTTATTCAGGGCTGGTCAACCCCACCGGCTGTGCTGGGCAACTACGGCACTTCTTACAACATCCGCGCTGTTGTCGCCATGGTGGGGCTAGGTGCCAACCTGCCTGAAGATGCGATCTACCCCAGCACGCGGGTTGACAGCGCAGGCCAGCCTCTTAATGGGCGCCATCGCTACCGCCTCCACTTTGCGGCCCATGAACTGCCACCTGTACATGCCTTCTGGTCCGTCACCGCTTACGGCGCGGATGATTTTTTAATTGCAACTACAAGCCAACGCTTCGCCATAGGCGACCGTGATGCCTTGACCTACAACCCCGATGGCTCACTAGACTTGTGGATTCAATCAACAAGCCCAACTGGTGCAGTCGCTGGCAACTGGTTGCCCGTCAAAGACGGCGAGCCCTTTTTATTAAATGCACGGCTCTATTACCCCAAGGCAGCCGCTTTGACCGCTGCCTGGGGTATGCCAGGTGTTGAACGAATGGACTGAGGCTGAATCAGGCACGCGTGCCAGGCCGGCATTGCTGATGGATCAGATATGACGCAATGATGCCTTTCAGGAATTCTTTGGCTTGGGGTGGGCTGGTCGGGCGGCTCAAAGCTTGGTGCGCACCTGTAACTACCAGATAAAACAGCACAGCTAATTCACCTGCCGTTTTTTCATCACCGGTGAGTTTGAGAAATTTTTGCTCGAATAAGTACATGCGCGCTGCATCAATGCCCACCAGCATGGTCGCCACGCTGGCGCTGCGCCGTCCCAAGCCACGCAACGCCAACTCAAACCGGATGTTTTCCAGGTCAACTCCGGCATGGGCCAGTGCTGCATCGAGAAGCCGTTCAATGTCGGCTTGTGGATCATCGGTGTTGTCGGCCTGCAGCCGTTTGTCCAAGTCAATTTCGCGCATTTCCCAACGCTTCAACAGCGACGTAATCAGGTCAGCATGGTCTGAGAAATGCCAATAAAAACTACCCCGCGTCACGCCCAGCTTTTCAGCAATCACCAACACCCGTGCCTGGTCAAAACCCCCCTCGACCACCGCCAAGAATGCGGCATCCAGCCAGTCGTCACGCGTGAGGCGAGGGGACTCTAATTGCTTTTTGTCTTTATTTGGAGGCATAGAAATTTTGCTGCTTTTTGTCATCTCATATTGCCTTTTGGGTGCATGCACCACTTGGGATAACGGGTCTGATTACCCCTCTATGATGCCTGCTCGAGACATGGTGTAAACCCTAGCAAACAGATGTGTATGTTCGTGCTACATTGTGCTAGATCAATACATGTGTGTATTGATATAAAACACCACGCCCCACACCCAATAGCCCTTGCCACCCACCTGGAGATTCACTATGAAAAATTCGACCGTTCAACCCGCACCCCGAATGACTCTTTTGAAGACCGCTTTATGCCTGGCCTTTTTGTCCGGTTCAATGGGTTCATTCGCAGGTGAAAACTACAAACTCCGTCAGTCACCGGTTGGGGCTTTTGGTGGCGAGATTGCGGCTGGCGCAGACAACCCTGGGTTTTTCGGAACAGCCAGCATCACGACGCTTGATATTACTAGTGTGGTGGATGGCAATGGATTCGAAATTACAACGCCAATCACCGCAAAACTGACCGCGCCTTTAGCGGGTTACACCCTGAATGCACCAGGTAACAAGATTGATTTTCATCAAACACAAACACAAGTGAACTTGGTTGGCGGCTATCTAACGGAAACCACTTACGCAGACGGGCGTATTGCTTTTGTGGTGAACGTGCCACTAATTAGCATTAGTCGAAGTTTTAGTGGGGCCCTAGGCACTGGTAGTTTGACCACGCCTACAGGGATAAATTTACCTGCAGCCTTCACACAAGGAGGGGTAAACCCGACGAATTTAGCTAACGCAGCGGCCCGTGCCCAGTGGGCAAGCAGCGTCGCCGCCCAAAATGGCGATGTTTCCGGGCTAGGCGACACCGAGTTGTCCGCCGTCTGGATTCGCCACCAAGATCGTTTAAAAATCGCTGCAGGTGTCTCCCTGTTTGTGCCTACAGGGGTGTATGACAAAAACCGAGGTCCTAATCCAGGCTTTGGCAATTTCTACACCTTGCGCCCTGGTGTTGCCGTTACCTATAACCTCAATCCCAACCATATGGATGCCGCCTGGGACGCTGGCGTGACCGTGGCAGGACGCATTTCCTACGGTATCAATTCAACCAACACAGACACCGACTACCGCAGCGGCAACTTCATCTACACAGAAGTGGGACTTGTCAAAGTTGTGGGTGATTGGGCCATTGGCGGTAACCTGTTCTCCACCCAGCAAGTCACGGACGATACAAGTCCGGTGGTGGGTACCAGTTGCCTCGGATCGGTTGACGCTGCAGGATGCCGCTATAAAACCTATGGCGCAGGACCCTTCTTGGCTTACAAGCTACCTGGCAAGGATGCTGGCTTCAATCTTCAGTACAACACGAATTTTGGCGGTAGCAATGCCGTAGTGGCTAAGTCGTGGCAGGTACGCTTCGTCAAAGCCTGGTAAGCACAAAGGCCGACGGTGTTCTTACGTACCTGGCTGATGCCCATCATCAGCCAGCACTTGCTCTCAAGAGCGCGTTTGCTAAAAAAACGTGACTCGGCTGAGCTAAAGCGTGCCAAGCTGGGCCAGCGCCACCAGCTTCATTATTTCCACCAGGTGGATGACCCCTACTCGGCCTTGACGGCCTCCATTCTTGCGGCCTTGTTGGCCCGCTATGACCTGGAACTCGTTGCCCATGTGGTTGGTCCACCCCCGAATGATGCAGCGCCCGAGCGAGAAAAACTCATTGCTTACAGCCGTCGTGATGCCCAAATTTTGGCTAGTCACTACGCCCTCAACTTTGTTGACTTGGGCGCTCAACCGAGCGCCTTATCGCTGGACTGGACCACCGCACGCTTGGTGAAAGCTATTCAAACAGGGCACTTCACCGAGCTCGTCGGCCCCTTGTCTGACGCCTTGTGGTGTGCTGAATCGACTCCCCCCGACTGCACCTTGGACAGTACCTTGTCCGATCTTGCCACCCGCTCAGAGGTTGTCACGCATCTTGAGGCGTCGATGGCCCTGCGACAACACCTTGGACACTATCTGGGTGCCACCTTTTATTACGGAGGTGAGTGGTACTGGGGCATTGACCGCCTGCATCATTTGGAGCGTCGATTCCAAACCCTGGAACTCGCCCAGGACAGCGTGCAGGATGTGATGTTTGCACCTGGTGAAGACCTGCAGGAAGCACAAAAGGCAAGCTGCCCCGCACCGATTGATTTTTACTTTTCATTGCGCAGCCCTTACACCGCCATCGTGGCCGAACGGGTTTTCAACCTGGGCCGCCTGACGGGCGCACCAGTGCGCCTGCGCTACGTGCTGCCCATGGTCATGCGCGGCTTGAGCGTTCCCAAAACCAAACGCATGTACATCGCCCTGGACACGGCGCGGGAGGCCTTTGAGCGGAACATTCCTTTCGGCCGATTAAACGACCCGGTAGGGCACCCCACCGAGCGCGGTCTGTCACTCATGCCCTACGCAGAACGTGAAGGCCTGGGGCAGCGCTACGTACTGTCCTTCCTGCGCGGGGTCTGGGCTGAAGGACTTGATGCCGGCAGTGACCGCGGTTTGCGCATCATCGTCGAGCGGGCTGGCTTGGCCTGGCCCCAGGCCCAGATTGAATTGAAGAACGAAGCATGGCGAGAAACAGCTGAAGAAAATCGGCAACAATTATTTAGCCTGGGCCTTTGGGGCGTACCGTCTTTTCGCGTGGGTGACTTGGCGGTTTGGGGTCAAGATCGATTGTGGGCCGTGCAAGAAGCGCTGCTATCAGGCACTCAAAAGTAAATTTAAAGAAAGCTAAAAATGATCTTCAATGTATTGAAAGCAGCCTGCCTGGGCGCCTACATCATGGCCTTGGCGGGTATAGCGGGGCTAATCACGGGTGAACTAAGCATTCGGGCGCAAAACCTGGCGTTGGCCATGTTGCTTATTCATGTTCTTGAGCTTGTTGTTATGTTCAAGCATGTGCGCCTTTACCGGGGGCCCCTGCAGGTGAGCATTGCGCTGACCTTGCTATTTGGCGTGCTGCACTGGCGACCCCTCGCCAGAGAAGCAGCCAAAGCTTCCCAGCAGGCTTAAGGTCTCTCAGCAAAGGCTGGCTTATGAAGCACAACCGTCACTTTACAAAAATAGTTTGTCTGTCGCTTCTGACGCTTAGTACGTCCATCACGGTCCTTGCTGCCGACAACGTACGCCCGAACATTGTGGTGTTGGTGGCCGACGACTGGGGCTTCACTGACGTCGGCGCTTTTGGGGGTGAAATTGCCACGCCTCACTTGGATGACATGGCCCGAAGGGGTATGCGCTTCTCCAACTTTCATGTGGCTGCCTCATGTGCCCCTACGCGCGCCATGCTGTTGACTGGCGTAGACAACCACCGCGCCGGCATCGGCAACCTGCGCGAGACCATGCCGCAAGCCCACTTGGGTAAACCTGGCTACCAAGGCTCACTCGAGAAGAGGGTGGTCACGGTCGCGACGCTTTTAAAGGACAGTGGTTACCGCACCTACATCACCGGCAAATGGAATGTAGGCAATGAGCCCTACAACCTGCCCAACCAACGGGGCTTTGACCGCTCTATTGTTCAAGGCGACACAGGCTCTGACAATTGGGAACCCAATAAACGCTACCTGCCGCACTTCCCCAAGGTTAATTGGTATGAGAACGGCAAAATTGCAGTCATGCCTGCCGAGTTTTACTCAACCGAGTTTTTTGTTGACAAGACGCTGGGCTACCTGGACGCTGATGCACAAAGCAATAAACCATTTTTTGCCTATCTGGGCTTTCAGGCCAACCATGTCCCCATTCAAGCGCCCCAATCATTCATTGACAAATACAGAGGACGCTATGCCCAGGGTTGGACCGCACTGCGGCAGGCGAGACGCGACAAAGCCGTCGAGTTAGGAATAATTTCAAAAGAAACAGCGATGCGCACCATGTCCACCACACAGGACTGGACCGCACTCAGTGAGCAAGAAAAATACCACCAAGCCCGCCAAATGGAGGTCTATGCGGCGATGGCTGATGCCATGGATCACCATGTAGGCCGACTCGTCAGCCACTTAAAGAAAACCGGCCAATTTGACAACACAGTTTTCGTTTTTTTATCTGATAACGGCGCCGAAGCCTCCGATTACGATGAAGCGCAAATCTGGCTAAAAACCCAATACACGCAGGCCACTGAAAAACTGGGCAGCAAGGGAGCCTACGGTATTCCTGGGCCCAGTTGGGCCAGCGCCTCAGTGTCGCCCCTGTACACCTACAAGTTTTATGCAGGGGAGGGCGGTATCCGCGTTCCCTTGATTATTTCTGGCGTGCCAGGAATGACTCAAAATAAAATTCACCACAGTCTGGCGCACGTCACTGACATTGTCCCCACCCTGCTTGAAATCGCCAAAGTTGCCCAGCCGGGAAGCCTCTACAAAGGCCAGTCCATAGAGCCCTTGCAGGGCAGCAGTTTGCTGCCAGCCCTGCAAGGCACCACCGCTCAAATTCACGCGCCAGACCAAGCCATAGGCTATGAACTATCAGGCAGCCAAGCCCTCTTCAAGGGCGATTTGAAACTGGTCAAAAACATTGCCCCCGTAGGGGATGGCGCTTGGCATCTTTATGACATGACACGCGACCCTGGTGAAACCAAAGATCTACAAAACCAGATGCCGGATGTTTTTAAATTGATGCAAGCCGACTACGCAGCCTATGCCAAGTCCAATGGTATTTTGGATATGCCCGAGGGCTACAACCCAGTTCGGCAAGTCGTCATCAACAGCTTTGTCAACTACTGGATTCCCACCTACAAAACGCCCGTACTGGCAGCTTTGTCAACCCTGCTGTTGATCAGCCTCGCTTGGTTTGGGCTTCGCCGCAGGCGCTCCAAGTGAGCAACTCGGCTTACTTCGATAGCCCCTGGCCCGGCGAGGACGGAGGGGCCGAGCGTCTCCAAAAGCCACGCAGGGGCAAAGGCTTGGCGCTTCAATCGGGGGAGCGCCTTCGCTGCACCACGCGTTCTACGCTGATGTCCACCATGACCGTGCTGGGGACGCCAGGCGAGGTTTTTCTGCTTACACACTCGGTGCTGCGCGCCAAGTTGAGCCTGCCCACCAGCGCTCGGGTTGAATTGATTGATCCGCACTCGCTCAAAACGCTGCGCCGCTCACCTCTCCTTTGCGGTGGGCCCATGTGGCCCGGCGGCATGGCCATCCATCGCAATGGCGACTTGTATGTGGTGTATGGACGCTATGCGCACCGCCTCAACCGTCAGTGTGAATTACTCGCCACATTCAAATTACCGGTTAATGCCCCCTACAACTCTTTTGTTATTTTGAACAATGGACTGATCGTTACCAAAAACCTCTCGGATACCGAACCTGTCCGGCTAACCGTGTTGGACCCGCTAACGCTGTCACGGGCCGCGCCTGATACCTATGGCCCTCAAGCGTCTATCGCCCGTTTAAGTGCCGCTGGCAATACGGTTTACGTGGTGGGTGTGCGCACCATCTTTCGCTACCACTGGAACGACATAGAGCAATGCTTGGTGTTTGATGCTGACTGGTCTTTTGGCTATATCGGCAACACCGGACACTCCTACGGCTGGGATGTTGTGCTTGATGGACGCAACGCCTGGTTCATGGACAACGGCAAGCACCGCTATGTTCACAGAATGGTTGGCGCGGGGGTCAACCCCACACCCAACCGCTTGCACCGAGTTTCCATGCAAGACGCCAGCGACCATCAGTCGATTGATATTTGTGGCCTCGCAGGGGGGAGCATCACCAATCCTCCACTTGTCGATTTTCAAAGGAGCATCGTGCTAGCCTACGACTCTGCAAACAGGCACCTGCAAGCCTGGCGGTTGTGTCGTGATACTCACACGCTGACGCCCCTTTGGCACAAGTCACCGTTTGGCTGCGCCAGCCACATGATTCACTACCCCGACACTGGCGAGGTAGTCATCAATGACTACCGAAACTACGCTGAGGAAGTGGTGGTACTACAGATTGAAACCGGGGTAGAGGTCGCACGCATTCGCTCGGGTGGTTTCATGCAAGGCGTGGTGTTTCCCAGTGTGGGCTGGGGGCGTGATTTTTACTGGTCGTCTATAGGCCGGTTGGCCAGGGTATTTGTAGAATGATCACAGAACACTTTGACGTCATCATCATGGGCGCGGGCCTTTCGGGCATTGGGGCCGGCGTGCACCTCTCGCGGGACTGCCCCACGCGAAGCTTTGCCATTTTGGAAGCGCGTGAGGCGATGGGCGGTACCTGGGATTTATTTCGCTATCCCGGTGTTCGCTCTGACTCTGACATGTACACCCTGGGCTATGACTTTCGCCCTTGGACAGACGCTAAATCAATCGCTGATGGCGATACTATCCTGAACTATATTCAGGAGGTCTCGCGTGAACATGGGATTGATCAGCACATTCGCTACGCCCACCGCATCAAGTCTGCGTCATGGTCAAGCACAGAAGCGCAGTGGACGCTTCAAATCGCTCACGGATCCGGGCAGCGCCCAATTCAATTAAGCTGTAGCTTCTTCTTTATTTGTGGGGGCTACTACAACTACGAGCACGGGTACACGCCTGATTTTGCCGGTCTCCAAAATTTCAAGGGGCAAATCGTTCACCCCCAAAAATGGACGCCGGACATTGCTACAGCAGGAAAAAAAGTAGTCATCATCGGCAGTGGTGCCACCGCTGTGACCCTGGTTCCAGCGCTTGCCAAAACTGCAGCGCACGTCACGATGCTACAACGCTCGCCCACTTATGTCATGTCCCGCCCGGCCCATGATGCCACGGCGAATTGGCTCAATAAGCGGTTCCCATCCAAATTAGCCTATGCCATCACGCGCTGGAAAAATGTGTTGCTCGGCATGCTGTTTTACAAGCTTTCCAAATCACAGCCCGAACGCATCAAGCACATGATCATCAAAGGCGTTGAAGCGGCCATGCGGCCAGGCTTTGATGTTAAAAAACATTTCACCCCAAACTACAAACCTTGGGATCAGCGCGTCTGCCTGGTTCCTAATGCTGATTTATTTAAAGCCATCAGAAACGGGACTGCCTCGGTAGTGACCGATCAAATTAAAAACTTTGAAGAAAACGGCATCCGACTGGCCTCGGGAGAATTCCTTGAAACAGACCTGGTGGTGACCGCCACCGGGCTTGATTTGTTGGCCTTTGGCGGCATACATATCATGGTGGACGGCGTAATAGTTGACCTGCCTAAAGCCATCACCTACAAAGGCTTGATGCTCAACGGTGTTCCTAACATGGCTTATGCCATGGGCTACACCAACGCTTCTTGGACATTAAAAAGCGACCTGACTTGCCACTACGTCTTGCGTGTACTCAAGCACATGGCGGCGCAGAATAAACGTCAATTTATGCCGGTTCTCCTTGACCCATCGGTCGAGCCAGAAAACTGGATCGATTTCACCTCAGGCTATGTACAAAGATCCCTGGACAAGTTTCCCAAGCAGGGCAATAAGAAGCCTTGGAAGTTACAACAAAACTATGTGCTGGATATTTTTGCTCTACGCTACGGTGCGCTGGAAGATGGCACGCTACTTTTCACATCTTGAGCAGGGCATGACATGACCAAAACCATTCTCATCACTGGTGCTGGTTCTGGTATTGGCCGAGATGCCGCCTTTGCATTAGCTGCACGCGGTCACCGCGTGCTGGCAACGACCTTTACCGATGATCAGGCGAATGCCTTGCGCGCTGAGTCTCAAACTCGCAAACAAGCGATGGACGTTTTCAAACTGGACATCACCTCTGCTGCTGATCGCGACAAAACTTTAGACTTTGAGATTGATGTGCTGATCAACAACGCCGCCATCGGGGAATCCGGGTCTTTGGCTGAAGTGGACGTCAACCGCATTCGCCAAGCCTTTGAGGTGAATGTTTTCGCCACAATCGAGCTCACCCAGACCGTGCTGCGCGGCATGATCGACCGACAGCGTGGCACCGTGCTTTTTGTCAGCTCCATTGCCGGGCGCATCCCCATGCCTTTCCTCATGCCGTATTCGATGACAAAATTTGCCTTGTCGGCGGCAGGTGCCGGACTGCGCGAGGAAATGGATGTGTTGGGCCGAAACGTTCACATCGCCCTGATTGAGCCAGGCGCGATTCATACCGGCTTCAACCAGGCCATGACCGAGCGTAAATATGAATGGATGAACGAGAAGTCTTACTTCAAAGACGTCGCCACCCAACTAAAAACAAAAGAAACACGAACTTTTCGTTTTCTTGAAGCCCGAACGACCGGCTCAATTCTCAAAAAAATTATTCAAGCCACAGAAGCTCGTCGCCCATCGCTGCGCTATGTCGCCCCTTGGGCTCAAGGCTTCATGGTTCGTCTGGCACGAATTTTTGGCGTTTAACTATTTAAGGCACTCCGCATGGCTTTTCGTCGCTACTTAAAAATTTTCCTAATCCTGCTGCTTGTTGGCTCGGCGGCTGTTTATGTGTTCAGAGCGCCACTTAGTTTGGCGGTAGCGAAGCGCGTGGCAGCCAGTCGCATGGCGGTTGATACCTTGAAAGTACTGCCGGACGGGCTGCATGTGGGGCTATGCGGTGCCGGCTCCCCCATGCCTGATGACCAACGCATGGGGCCTTGCACGGCCGTTGTGGCAGGCAAGCGCCTCTTTGTTTTTGACACAGGCAATGGCAGCACGCGCAACTTGGGCAAGATGGGTTTTATTCATGGCCATATCGAGGCCATCTTTCTCACGCATTTTCATTCAGACCACATTGACGGGCTGGGTGAGTTGCTGATGCAGCGTTGGGTGTCTACCGGCAACGCCTCGCCCGTTCCTATTTATGGCCCACCGGGCGTACAGAGAGTTGTGGAGGGTTTTATGTGGGCTTACGGCCAGGATGGCCACTACCGCACCGTTCACCATGGGGACACGACTGTGCCTGCGAGCGGTTTCGGTGCAGTGGCCAAACATTTTGCGGCACCTACTGATGGGCATGTTGTTTTGCTGAAGGATGCTGATCTTGAAATCGTCGCTTTTTTAGTCGACCACAAGCCAGTTCATCCAGCGGTAGGCTACCGCATCAACTACAAGGGCCGCAGCGTAGTGATCAGCGGCGACACGGTCAAGTCTGCCGCCGTTCAGCGCGAAGCAAAAGGTGTAGATTTGCTGGTGCACGAGGCCATGTCCACACGCATGATGGGTTTGCTGGAGCAAGGTGCTGCCTCTGCCGGGCGCCCCAACGTCAAGAAACTCATGGCCGATATTGTCGATTACCACACCTCACCAGAACAGGCCGCCGAGATTGCCCGCGATGCCGGGGTGCGCTATTTGCTCCTCAACCATATTGCGCCCCCTTTGCCACTGCGAGGACTTGAAAAAGCCTTTCTCGGCGACGCACCGGATCTTTTTAACGGCCCGATCCAGGTCGGCTCAGACGGGGATTTCATCACCCTGCCGGTGGGCTCAACCCAAGTCAAGTCTGGCAGGCTTTTTTAAGACCTTGATTGGAATTCACTATGCGACAACTCCCCCTCATCTCGGACTTTCTTCGTACACCGCAATCCCGATTTGCCGAACTACCCGACTTTCCCTACACCCCGCATTACACCGAAATTGGTGGCTTGCGTATCGCCCACATTGATGAAGGCCCGCGTGAGGCGCCCATCGTGCTTTTGATGCATGGTGAGCCCACCTGGTCGTACCTGTACCGCAAGATGATTCCGGTTCTGGTGGCTGCGGGCTTTCGGGTGATTGCGCCCGATTTAGTCGGCTTTGGCCGCTCTGACAAGCCGTCATCAAAGCGTGATTATTCGTACCTTAATCATGTTCAGTGGATGTCGGCTTGGGTCGAGGCCAATGACTTTCATCACATGACGCTTTTTTGCCAGGACTGGGGTTCTTTGGTCGGCTTACGCGTGGTGGCCGAGTTGCCTAGTCGATTTGACCGCATTGTGCTGGCCAATGGGGGCTTGCCCACCGGCACCACCCCAACCCCCATAGCCTTCAAAATTTGGCGTACCTTTGCAGTGTTCAGCCCCTGGTTTCCCATCGGCCTCATCGTTAAAACCGGCTGTGCTGCTGGACTTTTGCCTCAGGAAATTGCCGCCTACAACGCACCCTTCCCATCCCGCAAATACAAAATAGCCGCCCGCCTGTTCCCCACCTTCGTGCCCACCACGCCCCAAGACCCCGAGCGCGCCAACAACGAACGCGCTTGGGAGTTATTCAAACGCTGGGACAAGCCTTTTATAACGCTCTTCAGCACCCGCGACCCCATTACCCGGGGGGGGCAAAAGGTCTGGCAAGCACTTGTGCCCGGTGCCCAAGGCCAGCCCCACACCGCCATCAGGGGCGCCGGACATTTTCTGCAGGAAGACAAGGGCGCTGAGGTAGCCGCCGCTGTTGCCGCGTTCATACGCAACACGCCTTTGACAGAAACAGATTAAAAATCTTCACACCAAACCGCTCAAAGTCGTTGACGTTGCGCGTTACCACGGTGACTTGATGGACAAGGGCGGTTGCTGCTTGAATTTCTCCCAAAGTAGCCGAACTGGTTTGGCTGCGTGTTCAGCTGAACGGTGGCCAGACGACCTTTTCTCCTTTGTACTTGAGTTCAGTAGTGTCCCAACGTTTAAACATCAGAACGTCGTAAGTTAATGATTTACTTGTTTAATTCAGCGATGCGCTCTGGTCTCGATTTGAACGCCGAGCGTCAGACTTGTGGTTTTTTGCGGGTTTCCGCCCAAAACCACTATGCACCAAGGCAAGCTCGTATTTGCGCAACTCATGCTCTATTTGCCGCTGAGCACGTTTCGTTGCTGTGTGGCCGACCATCGGGGCGAACACAAGGTCAAAGACTTCTCTTGCTTGGATCAGTTTTTCGCTATGGCCTTTGCCCAGTTGACCTACCGCGAGTCGTTGCGCGATGTCGAGGTCAATCTGCGCGCCCAAGTTCGGCGGCTGTGTCACATGGGGTTTCGTTGTCAGACTATTTCGCGCAACACGCTGGCCAATGCGAATGCCACGGGCCCATGGCAAATCTATGCGGACTTCGCCCAGCACCTGATTGGTCTGGAACTCGATGCTGCGGTCTACGCGTTCGACGCCAGCACCATCGACCTGTGCCTGTCGGTGTTTGCCTGGGCACCGTTTCGCTCGACCAAGGCGGCCATCAAGCTGCACACTCTACTGGACTTGAGAGGCAATATTCCCAGTTTCATACACATTACCGATGGCAAGACGCACGAGGTCAATGTGGTGGACGATCTGGTGCTGGAGCCAGGCGCGTTTTATTTGATGGATCGGGTGGGCACTGCCGTGCTGTGCGATCAGACTGGTGTGCTGACAACTCATCAGTCGAGCAAGGATTACCCCACAACAATGCATCGGGTCGTGGTCAAGGACGTCAACGGAAAACGGTTGGTGTTTTTGACCAACAACTTTGCCTTGAAGCCGGAGATGATCGGCGATCTTTACCGCCAACGCTGGCAGGTGGAGTTGTTCTTCAAATGGATCAAGCAGCACTTGCGCATCAAGGTCTTCTTTGGCACCAGCGAGAACGCGGTGAAGACGCAGATCTGGATTGCCATATCGACGTATTTGTTGATCGCCATCGCAAAGAAATGTCTGCATCTTGATCATCACAGCCTGTATGGAATATTTCAAATCTTGAGCCTGTCCATGTTTGAAGCTATCCCAATAAATCAACTACTTACGCCACCCTCAACAAATTCAGCATCGGATTTCGAGCCTAACCAGCTCTTTCTCCTCTAAAGAACGTTGGGACACTACTGAGTTGAAACCAACTTGGGTGTTAAATTTTTTCTTCGCTGCCAAAGTCGGATAACCATGTAGATCACGACAACGGCATTAAATGCCAGCACCATGGCATTGATCCATGAGGGGTGCTTAAGCATATGGCTGATTTCTATCGGTAAGTAAATGGCCCCTGAGCATGAGGCTAGCCATTCAGCCCAAGTACGGTCTCGCCAGAGGCCATAGCCTTCAACAAACCGAATGAGCGAATACCCGCACGCCAGCATGACAACTTGACGAAGATCTGCACTTTGAAGCCAGGCCGCTTCATCGAGCAGCATACGGGGGAAATGGGCCTCGGGATCAAGATGGTAGTGCCCAATCAGTGCGTAGGCCAGTGCACTTATGTCGTGGTGAGCCAAGCTCAGTAAACCCAAACTCGCAGCGATCCCAGCCAAACCCTTGCCCCCTTCAAAGATTGCAATTGCACGCAGGATGCTGCTGCTCTTTGGTTCAGGAATTCTTTTTTCCATGGAGTACTCGGTTCGCGCCTTATGAGGTTCAACTGAGCTCCCACAATTTGCGACAGCCAACAGTATGAATATACAAACAAGCGGTCACATTGAGAGGCGAACAGTCATGCGGAGGTATATCGGGAAATCCAGCACATATCGTGGCCTTATGCCGCTAATCATATTTACACTTCTGACCGCGATTTTTTGAAGTTGCGCTGGATAAACTCGATTCAACTGAATCAGTTTTATTTCATGAATAACAGTATTTAAAAACAACAGAATTTCAGGGTGAATTCTGGCAACTGGGCATCGGCAGCTCAATCTTAACTCTTCAACACGGAAACTTGACCGAGTTTAATTTATAGCTCATTTGCCCCTGCCCAACTTGACCGGCAGCGAACAACTATTTTTGCAATTAAAGTGGTAAGTTCAAAAAATCAACCTAAGACATTAAAAGGTACATCTTGGCAATGAGTACTCAGTAAGATTTCAACAAAGGATGATTCATAAAACTTTACATTCAAGTACGTGATGACCACATCTTTATTTCTTGTGCCGACACCTAACATGACCTTTAAGAAAAACTTTAAAGGTGATAAATGAATAATTTAAATTTGGTTCGAGGCCTGTGCTTGATGGCGATTTCGCTATTGTTCGGCCTCGTTTCTATGACCTACAAAATCGGGGAATTAAGCAGAGCCGGGCCAGGTCTATTCCCACTAATCGTAAGCTCATTGGTGTTTCTTATTGGATTGATGACAGTGGTGCGTTCACGCTTTGTCAAGCCTGTAACGATTGACTACAACATGAAGAATATTGCGCTCGTTCTGCTTGGCCTGTGCGGATTTGCAGTGATCTCCGAGCACCTCAATATGATTGTAGGGATCATTTTCTTGGTGTTTTGTGTGTCTTTTGCCGGTAGTTCATATTCTGTTGTTCGAAATGTCAAAATTTCGGCCGGACTTATTGCCATTGCCTTTATGTTTAAAAACCTTCTTGGCCTTCAACTGCCCTTGTTCTGATGGACGTCCTACACAACCTCGCATTTGGGTTTGAAACTGCGCTGACCTTGAATAATCTGATGTACTGCGCCATTGGCTGCGTAGTCGGAACGCTGGTTGGCTTGTTGCCTGGGCTTGGCCCCTTGTCCACCATCAGTCTTTTACTTCCGTTGACCTATTCCATTCCAACAGCCGGCTCGCTCATCATGCTGGCTGGAATTTACTACGGTGCCCAGTATGGCGACAGCGTGAGCGCAATCACGATGAAGATTCCGCATGCCAGCAGTATCGTGGCGTGTATTGATGGCTACCAGATGACCCTTAACGGGAAGACAGGCTTGGCCTTATTTACAGCCGGCGTATCAAGCTTTATTGGCGGAACCGTGGCAATTGTTGTTCTGTCAACAATGGCACCAGCCCTCGGTGAAGTTGCATTTCTGTTTGGCCCCGCTGATTACTGTGCCCTCATGCTCTTTGGTTTTTTGTGCGTCAGTTTTGTCACAACCGGGAGCTTGCTCAATGGCCTAGCCATGGCATTTATTGGTGTTTTGTTGGGTTCAGTGGGAACTGACGTGAATAGCGGTGCAGCCCGATTCACAATGGACCTGCCTTTTCTGGCCGATGGTATTGGCTTGATCAGCATTGCCTTGGGCTGTTTTGGTATTGCCGAGGTGGTTAAAAACCTCGACAGTGGTAGCCAATTGACGCCGTTCAATGGTCAGATCAAGCTTATGCCAACTTGGCCTGAGTTCAAGCGAATTATCCCCAGCGCCCTGCGCGGTAGTGTGGTGGGTTCAGTTTTGGGACTTTTGCCAGGTGGCGGACCCACCATTGCTCAGTTTGCGGCTTATGCCGTCGATAAAAAATTCAGCAAGTACAAGCATGAGATCGGTAATGGCGCCATTGAAGGCGTGGCTGGACAAGCTGCAGCCGATGAAGCTGCCGCGCGGACCAGCTTCATCCCACTCATGGCCATTGGCATTCCCGAGAATGCGGTGATGGCGCTCATGATGGGTGCCTTCATCATCAAGGGCATCCAACCTGGTCCTAATATGATCGCCCAGCACCCTGATCTTTTCTGGGGATTGGTCGCAAGTATGTGGGTGGGAAATTGCTTCTTGCTCGTGCTTAACGTGCCCTTGGTGCGGTACTGGCTGTCGGTCTTCAAGATTCCTTTCAGTGCGCTATTCCCAGCGATTCTGTTCTTCTGTTGTATTGGTACGTTCAGTATCAACAACAGTCTGGATGACATCTACATTACCGTGATCTTTGGTTTCTGTGGTTACATGTTTATGCGCTTGGGTCTTGAAGCAGCACCGCTAATGCTTGGCTTCATCCTAGGCCCAATGCTGGAAGAAAACTTCCGCCGGGCACTGCTTCTAAGTCGGGGGAGCTTCAGCGGTTTCTTTACCCGTCCGATCAGCGGTACTTTATTTGCAATTATTTTCGCCTTTATTGCCTGGCAACTGCTGACATTCTTCTATACATCGCGCAGAGCAGTGCCACAAGAGGCCGTCTAATTCAGAACAAGTAACGGCAATGATTGATGACTAGATAACTTCAAATGATTACTATCTTGAAACCACCCTCGGGTGGTTTTGACATTTTTTTAAGTTCAATCTGAATGTGTAGAAATGATCACTCGATTATGGTTCGACTATCGATACTCATCGAATGAAAAGTTACATTCCCATTGACACTCATAAACTTAAGCTACCCTCAGGAAATGTATTACTTAAACTATGACTTATGGGCGAACACCTGAGCATAGAGCTCATTGAGCTGTAATTTTATTCAAGCGATGCTTTAAGGTGATTTAGTTTGCACAGCATTCCTTGTCCCAACGCTAAAAAAATTAGAAAGATATAAATGGAAATAAATCCTCTCGATGCAGTTGAATCAAATCAGTCGAGGGCGACTTCTGTAAAGTCTTCCTGGCTTAACCCCGCCGTGGCGATAACTATCGCGCTACTGGCCACCTTCATGGGTATTTGCAAAGTCAAAGACGACAACATTGTTCAAGCGATGCAGCAAGCCCAAGCAGATAAGATTGATCATTGGGCATTTTTTCAAGCCCGAAACATTAGAGAAGAAATAGCCAAATCCACACTAGTGCAACTTCGATTGCAGTTGCTCAGTGCACCGGCACAGAGCCAAGCAGCGTATCAAGATCAAATTCAAGTGTATGAAACTCTGGTGAAGGATCAGGCGACCAAAAAAGAGGAACTGAAGATTCTTGCTGAAAAAGACCAGGTCACCTATGACGCACTCAATACGCATGATGATCAATTTGATCTCTCCGATGCTTTGATTGCAATCGCTATTTCTCTGCTCGCGGTGACGGCTTTGACACAACTCTGGTGGTTGTTTGCTTTAAGCTTAATTCCATCTGCTTTTGGCGTAGTCATGGGCTTGTCTGGCCTCATCGGTTGGAGCATTCACCCGGATTTTCTTATCAAGTTACTAAGCTAAGCACTTTGCGGATTGATGATGCATTTTGAGTTTTTAAAGGCTGGATGATTCACTTTTTATAGGTGGAATTTGGCATTGAATCTTCTTTTGAAAATATTCATCTGCTTACCTGCGATACCGCACTTCGACCGGCAACGAAGTTCCTACCGGCAGCTGCGGACTTGACACACGAAAGTACCGATTGGCTGACAGCTTAGGGTCTGGAACTGAAGTTCACCCCGGTGAAATTTCAGAACCCCGACATCCAGCAGGAGTGAGTCTTGGGGTCAATTCAGGGTTGCCGAAAGCTACACGCTAAATTGAAAGACGCCTGTGAAAAAGCGATGCCTTTCGTACCTCAGAAATATGCCGTTCTTGGCGTCATTCGAAAGTAGAGGCGCCAGGCCGCAGGAACGCAAAGACCACAACGGCCGCCAACGACAGCGCCGCTGCCATCACGAACGCCAGACCTGGACTAAAGACCCACAAGGCTCCTGCCACCAGCGATGCCGGCAAGTACAGTAAACCGGTGACGAAGTTGTAAACGCCCACAGCAGTGGCACGGCGCTCAGGTTCAATGTCAGCGATGAATGCTTTGCTCTGCGACTCGTCAATTGCATAAAACAACCCATAAATGGCGAATACCACCACCATTTCCCAGCGGCTGCTGGCCACCACTAACCACAGGTTGATGAGCGCATAGATGGCGTAGCCCAACATAACGATGCGGCTGCGCCCAACTTTGTCACCGAGCTTCCCCACCAGTGGCGCCGCCATCACGCAGGTGATATTGAACAATGCGTAAAGCAGCACGATGTCGGTCACGCTAAAGCCCAGGGCATGTGCCTTTAGCAGGATGAACCCGAGACTGAAATATGCCAGCGCAAAAACGCCTGCCGGTAGCAGAAAACGCTTGAAGCCAGGACTGAGTTGCTGCCAGTTCTGGCCGATGCTCTCATGTTCATGGGGAACGCCGGGCTGATCCGGGATGCGCGTGAGCACCAACACGCTGATCACAGCGGGCACAAAAGCCACAAAAAAAAGCGTTCTGTAGGTGCTGGCCGACTCCCCCAGCCAGGACAGCAGTCCATAGGCCACCAGCGGCCCGAGCACGGCGCCGGACTTATCGAGCGCCTTGTGCACGCCGAATGCATAGCCCCTTGACTCCTTCACGGCAATGGACGACAGCCAGGCATCGCGTGGCGGCCCACGAAACCCTTTACCCAAACGCTCTATCACGCGAAAGACGCTCAGACCCACAACGGATGACGAAACCAGCAAAATGAGCTTGGCCAAAGTGGAAAAGCCGTAGCCTGCGCTGGCAAGCCACTTGCGCCGCCCACTTCGGTCCGATAGCCAGCCCGCTAGGTAATTCAGTGAAGAAGCGGAAAAATCCGCCATGCCTTCAATCAAGCCCAATAACGCACTGGAGGCACCGGCCACCGTGGTGAAGAAGATGGCAAACACCGAAAAGACCATCTCTGAGCTCAGGTCTGTGAGAAAACTCACTAATCCGAGCTTGTAAACGTCAGGGTGGATCCGATGGTGGATCTCCGGCGAGCTGACTTCTGTTGCTGGTTCATTAACGACAGGCTGGTTCATAGCTTGCACCATTGTGGTTCTGATGGTTCGAATTGTTGCATTACTGATGCCCTTGATCGGTTGAAGATCTCATCCCAGTCCCACTTGAATTTTTAGAATCAAGTCTCGTCAGCAGTTTTACTCGCCCTAGAAACCGCGAGTCGCCCGTTGCTGGCCTACCGCTTTACCTCAGGTAACCCTTAAGCTGACTTTCATGGTCGGCTGCAACGGGTCTTGGGCGGAAGTAGCAGCACAGGTTCCAGTGCGAAGTTCTCCCAGAATGTGGTTCCCACGAATATCTCGCGCCACCCGTGTCGCCACCTTTGCAAGGTTCGCCGCCTGCAGATGTCACAACAAAACTCTGGTGTATTTATTGTCTAGGCCGCCGTCTCCAATTCGACTGACCTACCTCGCGATTTAAGGTGGCAGCAGTTGTCATTTCATCGTATACACACTTATATGTGTATAATTTTCGCTCATGGACTTTATCTGGGACGAACCCAAACGCCAATCGAATCTAAAAAAGCACGGACTTGACTTTGTCGATGCTGCCAAAGTTTTCGACGGGCCGTTGGTGCTATTTGAAGACCAGCGAGAAAACTACGGTGAGCAGCGCATGATCGGTATTGGGTTACTAGACTACCTGATCGTCCTTATCGTTCATGTCGAATTGGATGAAAGCATCCGCATCATCTCCATGCGAAAGGCAGACAGCGATGAAACAGACCTTTATTACAAAAACGCCGGTTACTTCTGACGAAGACGCGCCCAAACTGACGCAGGCCGACTTTGACGGTGCCAAGTTGCGCGTGGCGGGCCGCGATGTCAACCGGGCAGAGTGGCAACTAGCCGTGCGCGCACGGGTGGGGAAACAGCGCATCAACATCATGCTGGATGCGCCCATCATCGAGCATTTTAAAGCGCTGGCGGGCAGTCGTGGCTACCAGACGCTCATCAACGATTCGCTGCGCCGGATCATTGAAACCGGCCATCTTGAAGCCGACCTGCGTCGCGTGATCCGCGAGGAGTTATCACACTAAATCAGCCTCGCCGAAGTTAGCGCCACTGACTTTCTGATGATTAATATTGGCCCCTGATCAGCCCAAATTCGGGGTAAACCCGGTTTCCTTGGGCACCACTAATTTGTATGATGACTTATCTAAAGCAAACTTGATCAAGTCAAAATAAGGAAATTACAAATGACCAAAAATGTTGGCGTCATCGGCCTAGGGGCTATGGGGGGTGGCATGGCGCGCTCATTGCGCCGTCATGGGCACGCTGTGCATGTGTTTGATGTTCGCCCTGAAATGGCCCAAGCCTTTGCACTTGAGGGCGGTGTGGCTTGCGCCTCACTGGCTGAGTTAGCTGGGTCATGCGAGGTGATCGTTTCGGTGGTGGTGAACGCTGCCCAGACCGAGAGTGTGCTTTTTGGCGAAGGTGGCTGCGCTTATGCTATGCGGCGCGGCAGCGTGTTTGTAATGTGCTCCACGGTCGACCCCAACTGGTCTATCGCGCTGGAGTCACGTCTAGCGGCTTTAGGTATTTTGTACCTCGATGCGCCAATTTCCGGGGGGGCCGCCAAAGCCGCCAGCGGTGAGATGACGATGATGACCGCAGGAAAGCCTGAGGCTTACGAGGCAGTGGGCACGCTGCTCGACGCGATGGCCGCCAAGGTCTACCGGCTGGGTGAGCAGGCCGGCGCGGGCAGCAAGGTCAAAATCATCAACCAATTGCTGGCAGGCGTGCACATTGCCGCTGCCGCCGAAGCCATGGCGCTGGGCTTGCGCGAAGGGGTGGACGCCCATGCGCTGTACGAGGTCATCACCCACAGTGCGGGCAACAGCTGGATGTTTGAGAACCGCATGGCCCATGTGCTGGCAGCAGACTACACACCGCTCTCAGCCGTGGATATTTTTGTCAAAGACCTCGGACTGGTGCTTGACATGGCGCGCGCCAGCAAGTTTCCCTTGCCCTTGTCCAGCACGGCTCACCAGATGTTCATGCAGGCGTCCACCGCCGGGTTTGCGCGTGAGGACGACAGCGCCGTGATCAAAATATTTCCCGGCATTGAGTTGCCCAAAAAACCATGAGCCGCCTTGTTTTAGGCTGTATTGCCGACGACTTTACCGGCGCCAGCGACTTGGCCAACAACCTGGTGCGCGCTGGCATGCGCGTGGTGCAAACCATTGGCGTGCCCACCGAGCCTCTGGCGGCTGAGGTGGATGCGGTGGTGGTCGCGCTCAAGTCGCGCACGCTGCCCACGTCTGAGGCGGTGGCGCAATCGCTGGACGCCTTGCGCTGGCTGAAGGCCCAGGGGGCGCAGCAGATTTACTTCAAATACTGCTCCACCTTTGACAGCACAGCCCAAGGCAACATCGGCCCGGTGACCGAGGCCTTGATGGACGCGCTCTCGGGCACGCTGGACGCCGACTTCACCATCGCCACCCCGGCGTTTCCAGACAACCAGCGCACCGTGTTTAAAGGCCACTTGTTTGTGGGTGATGTGTTGTTGAATGAGAGTGGCATGCAAAACCACCCGCTCACCCCCATGACGGATGCCAACCTGGTGCGCGTGCTGCAAGCCCAGTGCCAGCGAAAAATAGGCCTGATTGACTACAAAGTGGTGGCGCAGGGTGAGGCTGCCATTCGGGCACGCATCGCAGAACTACGTGCCCAAGGCGTGGGCATTGCGGTGGTCGATGCTATTTCCAACGACGACTTGCTGCGTTTAGGCCCCGCCTTGAAAGGCATGCCCTTGGTCACGGCGGGCTCGGGCGTGGCCATTGGGCTGCCAGCCAATTTTGGCTTGGTACCGTCCAGCACAGCCAGCACCTTGCCGCCACCCCACGGCTTTCAGGCGGTGGTCTCTGGCAGTTGCTCGCTGGCCACCAACCGACAAGTCCGCGCCTTTACGGACGCTGGCCATCCGGCACTGGCGCTTGACCCGCTGGCACTCGCAAACGATCACGCGGCAGGACCCACCGCCGTCGCCCAAGCGCTGGCCTGGGCGGCGCCCCACCTCAAAAACAGCCCGGTGCTGATTTATTCATCCGCCGACCCCGAAGCGGTCAAAGCAGTGCAAGCCCAATTGGGTGTCGAGGCTGCAGGCGCGCTGGTAGAGCACACCTTGGCGGCTATCGCCCGCGGCTTGGTCGCGCTGGGCGTGCGCCAACTGGTGGTGGCGGGGGGCGAAACCTCGGGCGCTTGTGTGCAGGCATTGGGCATTTCTCAGCTTCAGATTGGCCCGCAGATCGACCCCGGCGTGCCTTGGTGCCACGCCCAAAGCGCGGCCGCGCCGGGTGAAGGGCTGCACCTCACCCTCAAATCAGGCAACTTTGGTGTGGATACTTTCTTCACCAAAGCCTTTAAAGTGTGGGCATGAACGAGACCCAAGCCCGAGATGAAATATGCCGCGTCGGGCGCAGCCTGTTTGAGCGCGGCTACGTGCATGCCACGGCCGGCAACATCAGCGTGCGCTTGGGTGACGCCGAGGGTGGTGGCTACCTGATCACCCCCACGGATGCGTGTCTGGGCTTTCTCGACCCCGCCCGGCTCGCCCGACTAGACGCCAAGGCACATCAAATCAGCGGTGATGTTGCTAGTAAAACAATAGCGCTTCACGCACGCATCTATGAGGCTACAGCTCAATTTGCCAAAAAAACAAGCTGCATCATCCACACCCACAGCACGCACTGCGTGGCGCTCACACTCAAGCCCTTGGTGGCCGAAAATAAGCACTGGCCTGAACTCTTGCCAGCGCTTACGCCTTACTTTGTGATGAAGGTCGGCCATGTGCCGGTGATGGCTTACCACCGCCCCGGCGCTTTGGCTGCCGCTGACGAGGTGGCTCAAGCGATTGCGCACTACGGCGCAGCGGGTACGCCCCTGCGCGCGGTCATGCTGGCGCGACTCGGCCCCAATGTGTGGCACGACACACCCGCAGCGGCCATGGCCACGCTGGAAGAGCTGGAAGAAACCGCCAAGCTCATGCACCTGAGCGCTGAAGTGCCCCAACCCCTCACTGAACCCCACATCGAAGAACTGCGCCAAACCTTTGGCGCACGCTGGTAAAAAACTATGCCTAAATTTGCTGCCAACTTGTCCATGCTCTATCCCGAGCTTGATTTTCTGGACCGCTTTCAAGCTGCCGCGCAAGACGGTTTCAAAGGCGTTGAATACCTCTTCCCCTACGCCTTCAAGGCGGCTGATATTGCCCAGCGCCTGACCGACAACGGCTTGCAGCAAGTGCTGTTCAATGCCCCACCGGGCGACTGGGACGCGGGTGAACGTGGCTTGGCTTGCCTGAGTGGGCGCGAGGCCGAGTTTAAAAACGGCTTTGCGCAGGCGCTGGACTATGCAGCCGCCCTGAACTGCCCACGCGTTCACGTCATGGCGGGTCTGCTGCCCGTGGGCACCGAGCGCGAGGCGCTGCACGGCACCTACATCAGCAACCTGCAATGGGCCGCCGCCGAGGCCGCCAAACATGGCCTTGATGTGCTGATCGAACCCATCAACACCCGAGACATTCCCCGCTTTTATTTGAACCGCCAGGACCACGCCCATGAAGTCGTTGCAGCCGTGGGCGCGCCCAATTTGAAAGTGCAAATGGACCTGTACCACTGCCAGATTGTGGAAGGCGATGTGGCCATGAAGCTGCGCAAATACCTGCCCACCGGCAGCGTGGGGCACCTGCAAATTGCGGGCGTGCCTCAGCGCCATGAGCCTGATCTGGGTGAGTTGAACTACCCTTATCTTTTCTCGGTCATCGATGAGCTGGGTTTCGATGGCTGGGTGGGCTGCGAATACCGCCCTGCCCTGGGCATGCAGCACGGCGGCACCTCGGCCGGATTGGGCTGGCTCAAGCCCTGGCTTTAAAGTGCATGGCATGATGGTGGGCTGAATTAACTGCCCCCTTTTGAGGAGACTTGCATGAATGCCCGAGACCCCAATGCCGCCTTGAACGCCCCACAAGCCCTGGAGGAAGTCAGCCGTGCTTGGGACGACGACATCGTCCATCGGCTAGAAGACTACATTCGCATCCCAGCCAAATCCCCCGCTTTTGATGCCGACTGGGCCAAAAACGGCTTCATCGACACGGCGCTGTGGGACGCCGCCACCTGGGTGCAGTCGCAAAAGGTTGAAGGCCTCACGCTGGAGATCATCCGGCTGGAAGGGCGCACGCCGGTGCTGTTTTTTGAGATTGAAGCGTCCTGTGGTGAAGGTGATACTGGCACAGGCCACGCCGCTGAATCTGCCAAGCAAACCGTGCTGATGTACGGCCACCTGGACAAGCAACCCGAATTCACCGGCTGGCGCAGCGACCTCGGGCCCTGGACACCCAAGTATGAAGACGGCAAGCTTTATGGCCGGGGCGGCGCCGATGACGGCTACGCCGTCTACGCCAGCATTGCCGCTGTGGCCGCGCTCAAAAGCCAAAAAAAGGCCCACCCCCGCATCGTCGGCCTGATTGAGACTTGCGAAGAAAGCGGCTCTTATGACCTGATGCCTTACATCGACGCCCTGGGCAGCCGCTTGGGCGACGTGGCGTTGGTCATTTGCCTCGACTCGGGAGCGGGCAACTACGACCAGCTGTGGTTGACCAACAGCTTGCGCGGCATGGCCGGGGGCGTCCTGAAGGTAGAAATATTGACCGAAGGCGTGCACTCCGGCGACGCCAGCGGCTTGGTGCCGTCCAGTTTTCGCATCATGCGCCAAGTGCTCGACCGACTGGAAGACAGCGCCACCGGGCGCTTGCTGCCCGCCTCATTCCATTGCGAAGTGCCGCCCGACCGGCTGGCTCAGGCGCAAGCCACCGCCGCCATTTTGGGCGATGAGTTGTACAAACGCTTTCCGTGGGCGCACTACGACTGCGGGGGCGCCAGCCAGTTTGCCCTGCCCACCACCACCGACCCGCTGCAAGCGTTACTCAACCGCACTTGGAAACCGACCTTGAGCGTCACCGGCGCCGAGGGGTTTCCGGACTTTAAAAATGCGGGCAATGTGCTGCGCCCCTACACCGCCTTCAAACTCAGCCTGCGCTTGCCGCCTTTGGTGGAGGCAGGCGCGGCCGTGGCCGAACTCAAACAACTGCTTGAAGACAATGCGCCCTACCAAGCCCGTGTCACCTTTGAAGGTGGCGGTGGCGCCACCGGTTGGAACGCCCCCAGCACGGCGCCGTGGTTTGAGCAAGCGCTGCACCAAGCGTCCAACGATTACTTTGGCGCGCCCTGCGGCTACATCGGCCAGGGCGGCACCATTCCACTCATGAACATGCTGTCCAAAGGTTTCCCCAAAGCGCAAATGATGGTCTGCGGCGTGCTCGGCCCCAAGAGCAACGCCCACGGCCCCAATGAGTTTTTGCATGTGCCTTATGCCAAGAAATTAACGGCTGTTGTGGCGCAAGTCATTGCCCAAATGTCCGCATGAACACCCCGCAGTCGCTCACCTCACACATCGCCCTTCAGGGCAACCCCACCGCAGTGCGAGATTGGCCGCTGGCCCCCGATGTACCGCTGCGGGGCGTCGTGCTGCTGGTGCATGGCTTGGGCGAACACATAGGGCGCTACGAAGGTCTGGCGCAGCACTTGGTTGAGTGGGGCTTTGCCGTGCGTGGTTACGACCAGTTTGGCCACGGCAACTCTGGTGGGGTGCGCGGTTGCCTGCCCAGTGATGACCGCTTGCTGGACGACCTGGCTGCGATGGTTGACGACACCCGCGCCCGCATGGTCGAGGGCACCCCGCTCATCTTGCTGGGTCACAGCTTGGGCGGCTTGGTGGCTGCTCGCTTTGTGGGCTTGGGCCTGCGCCCGGCGGAGGCACTGGTGCTGTCGTCACCCGCTTTGGACCCGGGGCTCAACCTCATTCAAAAACTGCTGCTGGCCGTGCTGCCCAAGATCGCGCCTAATTTGTGTGTGGGCAATGGACTTGACCCTGCCATGCTCTCGCATGACCCCGCCGTGGTGGCAGCTTACAAAGCCGACCCGCTGGTGCACGACCGCGTCTCAGGCCGGCTCGCCCGCTTTATTGCCGACAACGGCCCAGCCGTCATAGCCCAAGCGCCCGACTGGACAACGCCCACGCTGCTGCTATACGCCGGCGCCGACAAACTGGTGAACCCGGCAGGCAGCCGCGCATTTGCAGCGGCTGCACCCAAAACCGCGGTGAGCGCCCATGGCTTTGATGCCCTTTATCACGAGATTTTCAACGAGCGCAAGTCAGCGCCCGTGTTTGCCGAGCTGAAGAAGTGGCTTGAATTTAGGTTTTAAAGGCGAGTTCTTTTAGCTTACTGATGTCCGCACGAACGCGCGCGTCGTTTGGCTCGTGCAAATGTGTTCGTGTTGTAGCTACTCGACATTACTGGAGCTGAAAATTAAAGTCCTGAATAGCGACAACTTCAGCGTGTCCACTCTTGCACTTGTACTGCAACATGGCATTTCGAACGGCGGCGTGAAAGATGCGCGGTCCAGACAGAATGACCACGGAGCTCACAATCCCGTCCTGAATAGTTGCTTGCGCTTTGATGGCGCCTTGCGTGCCATCCAGAATCGCTTTTCGCGGCATCTCTGGCGGCACTTGCGTCGGGCAAACGGTCGCTATATCGGTGCGCGCAGCTAATACGACGGGTGGAGCTGGCGGGGGCGTCGGCGCTAGGGGTGCAACCACAACAGGCGGTGTAGGCATCGATACGATCTGGGCGATCGCTGTGGCGGGCGTTGGCACTTCAGACTGCGGCATAAAAGGGGGCGGAGGCGCTTTAAGTTTTGAGGCCAACGGTTTGCTTGCCTTAGGTGGTGGTGGTGCGATTGACACCTCTTGAATCAAAACCGCTTCCAAGGGCTTCATCAAAAGCGTCAAGCCCTTGCTGGCTGTTCCGGATATCAACGCCCAACCCAAAAAAAGATGAAGTATGACCACAATGGCGACGCCCCGGTAAGGATGTGGCGATGTCTGAAGTGTGTAGTTGTTCTGAGTCATGGCAATTGAGTGTCAAAACTGTTCACTACCGACCACCGCCATGCGCGTCAGGCCGTTGCGACGCGAGGCTGCCAGCACATTAGCAAAAACAGCGTATTGGGCATTTTTATCGGGCCGTACATGCACCTCGGGTTGCACAGGTTGATGTGCCGCCTGCGACATGTTGGCCTCGAGCTGAGTGATCGACACGGGTAGTCCTTGCCAATACACCTCGCTTAGAGGATTAATGTCGATTTGAATCTTGTCAGGTACCACCGCGCTCACAGGAGGACGTCCCACCGGCAAGTCCAGATTGACGGCGTGCAACTGAACCGGAATGGTAATGATGAGCATCACCAGTAAAACCAGCATCACGTCAATCAGGGGTGTGGTGTTGATGTCCATCATCACCTCGGGTTCATCCACGCTAAGGTCAGCGCTGCTGCTCATGGCCATAATAAATAATCCTCTACGCGACTGGCGCGTGACTCAACCGCCGGGGGCCGGGGGTTCGGTAATAAATGACACCTTGGCAATGCCGGCACGCTGGCAGGCCGCCATGATCTGACCAACGCTTTCATAACGAGCGGCCATATCGCCGTTTATTTGCACTTCAGGTTGCGGGCGCATGACCGAAACAATCTTAAGTTTCTCAACCAACGCCTGCGCATTGGCAAGCGGCGTCGCGTGCCAAAAAATGTGCCCGGCTTTGTCTACCGAGATGATGACGTTGTCAGGTTTTGCCACACGCTCTTCGACCCGCTGCTTGGGCAAACTTACGGGGATGGACGTAGTGGCAACCGGAATCGTGATCAGGAAGATGATGAGCAAAACCAGCATCACATCCACCAGGGGCGTGGTGTTGATCTGGCTCATGATGGCGTCATCGCCTTCGCCTGATCCAAGGCTTATGGACATAATTTATTCCGTGCAGGTCAGGGCTAGAAAATATCAGGCTTTGTTGGCCGTGGCCAACAGCACGGCATGCAAATCGTTACCGAAAGCATGAACCACTTCCATCGTCAATTTATTGCGTCGCACCAGCCAGTTGTATCCGAGCACCGCAGGTACTGCGACGGCCAAACCGATGGCCGTCATGATCAAGGCTTCACCTACCGGGCCGGCCACTTTATCAATGCTTGCCTGGCCCGACATACCAATTTTGACCAGCGCATGGTAAATACCCCAGACGGTGCCAAACAAGCCGACAAACGGCGCCGTTGAACCGACCGTAGCAAGCAAAGCCAAACCATCCTGCATGCGACTCTGGACATTGGCCATAGCGCGCTGGATGCTCATCGTGACCCAGGTATTGAAATCAATAGCGCCAAGCAAGCCATCATGTTTGCTAGCGCCTTCAAGACCCTTCTCTGCAATAAAACGATAGGGACTCTGCGGGTCGAGCAGATCAGCGCTGGCGCGAATCGAGCCACCAGACCAAAAGTTGTCTTGTACGGCTTGGGTCTGCTTGCTGGCGCGACCCTGAGCCAAAAATTTGGTCACGATCATGTACCAGCTCGCCATGCTCATAGCCACCAAAATCAACAAGGTACTTTTAGCAATGAAGTCGCCCTCTGACCACAAAGCCTGCAAACCGTATGGGTTAACTGCGTCGTCAGAAGCATGCGCAGCGACACTAAAAAATACCAAACCAAAAATACAAATGAGGGAAGACCGAGTTCGAGAAAAATAAGAACGCACCACAAATCCTTTTAGTGAAATACGGCAGGTCTGCCGATTCAATTTCATCGCATCACTGTATTAACTTAATGTGACATTCATATGAAATATTGATCTGCATCTTGTTGGAATTTAGCAACCCAATGTAAAGCTTCAGTAAACAAATTTGATGTCACAGAACAGACATGGCTTTTCTCGATGATCGCGGCGTTGCAGCATTAGTTGCAAACAATTTTGAAACTTTAAATTCTTACTATGAATTCCAACAAATACCGCCTCAAAGCTAACGTTGCAAATATCTCCCGTGCTTTGGCTATCCTCTGCGTTGCAGCCCCTGCATTCGCACAAACGCAAGCCCCTGTGAGTCTCGGCGCGGTGAATGTCGTGGCGACATCACCTGTCACGCTTGCACCAACAGAGACCGCGCCTTCACAAGGATCTCTGACCGCGCGTTCGGCACAGTCCATCGTGAGCGATAAATTTATTCGCGACTTCACTTCTCCAGTGGCTGACTACACGCAAGCAATGACCATGACACCCGGCGCATTTGCAAGCACAGCCAATGGGATTGGTTTGGGCGATGCCAAGGTCACAGTCCGCGGCTTGTCCGACAGCAATATGGTATTTAGCTTTGACGGCATTCCGTTCAATGACACCAATGGTGTGAGTCACCATTCATGGGTGTTTTTTCCAAGTCAATTCCTAGGTGGTGCCGTGATTGATCGCAGCCCTGGTGGCGCGTCAACTATCGGTCAAGCCACTTTTGGCGGCAGCGTTGACTTGAAGTCTCGCGTACTTGAGGCTGATCCCCGCACCAGTGTGACACTGTCAACAGGTTCATGGAATACCCAGTTAGTTGGTGTTGAACATGAAACAGGTCAAATTGGGACTGATGGCAAATCAAACTTGCTGTTCAACATGCAGGAAATGAAGTCAGACGGCTACCAAACCTATAACGAGCAAACTCGAAAAGCAACTTCTGCCAAGTATGAAAAAGAAAATTTGGGTGGCTCAAAGCTCACTGTATTTGCGTCTTACCTGAACTTGAAAAATAATACACCAAGCATCAAGGGTGTCGCACGTTCGCTTTATAACGCTGGAGACAATACAACTCTTCTGAGTGGTGACCCCACCAAAGGCAATTACTACGGCTTCAACTTTTATGATGTCACGACAGACTTTGTGTATGCTGGGATTTCTTCTAAATTAGAAGGCGGCTGGCTTCTAGAAGATAAAGTCTATACCTACCGCTACTGGAATAAACAGAATTACAACAACAGCACAACTGCGATCACGACAACCAGCGCCGTTGACAAGCTCAACTCCTACACCACCATTGGGAATACTTTACGCTTGAGCAAAGAGACCGAAACAGGAACTTTGCGTACAGGTCTCTGGGCTGAGCAGTCCGACAGTTATCGTTTTCAACGCCCTTCAGATCCTAGAACCTGGATAGATTCCGCTGCACCTAATTTCAGCGAAACGTATACGACGACGACCATCCAGCCCTATCTGGAATATGAATATAAAGTTAACGATAATTTGAAAGTAACACCTGGTGTGAAATACGCCTCTTACAAACAAGATTTCGTTCATCTTCAGGACAATGGTGGTGCCGTCGGCACATTAGGCGGTGTTTACAACAGTTCGACCGGGACCATCACGGGAGGGGCACCAAGCCTGTCCAATTCCATCACGTATACCGACTTGATGCCGTCGATTGATTTCCATTACAAGGTTAAACCAAATTGGACCGTTTACGGCCAATATGCACTAGGCGATCAGATCCCAAGTACCAGTGTATTTGACGTTAAGAACGCCATGGTTTCCCCTGCTCCCAGCCCGACAAAAGCAACCACTGTTCAACTTGGAACCGTATGGAATTCTGGTGATTTGACGCTTGCTGCCGATATCTACCAAACTAAATTAGAAGGCTCCTACACAGCATTGTCGCCAGACAGTGCTGGTAATGTGGCCTACATTCCCAGCGGAACACAATTAAACCAAGGGATAGAGGCTGAAGCAAACCTCGCCTTGGGCCACGGCTTTAGTCTTTATGTCAACGGCACCTTGGGCAGTTTGAAATACGACAGTGGCGCTATTGCCGGTCAGTGGGTCGCAGGCGCACCATCAGATACCGAGACTATTGCACTCAATTACGATCGCAACAACTGGTCGATAGGGGTGTCTGCCAACCGCGTCGGCAAAATGTACAACGACTCCAAAGCCGGTGTTCATGAGGCATTTGTGATTGACCCCTACACCGTGGCGAATCTGTTTGCCAACTACACCATCAAGAACCCATCGTCCTTTGCCAAGCGCGCCAAGCTCCAGTTCGGTATCAACAACTTGTTTGATACCCACGCGATTGTTGGAATTGCATCCGCAGCCACTGGTAGTACGAGCGCTAATCCGTCGTCGGCGGATCTGTTAACGATCACCCCAGGTCGCAGTCTTTCCATGACAGCTACGCTGGACTTCTGAGCTGACTGTATTTAATCGATTTAATTAAATACGTTCAATTATTGACGTAACGAATAGTCAAATTTATGGGGGGCGTGATGCCAAAAGCATCTGCCCCCTGTTTGTATTTTTACCCCTCGGACACTATGCTCTCTTTCCCCTCATTCAGAACTTTGACGCTGGTCCTAGTCGCCTTTTTCGGCTACTCGCATAGTTGGAGCCAGACCACAAACACGCCCGATATCGCGCCAGTGCTTGTGTTCACTGTTCAAGCCGAAGGACAGCCCATCGTGCGTGCCTTGACCCACGCCATAGTTTGCCCTGCTATTCAATGGGACGGCAAGGCATCCCAAGCCATGACACCACGCGCCACGGCCGCTGCCCTGTCAGTGCGCGGAGACAGCGCCCAAAAAGATACCAAAGCCGCTGTGTTCGACGTGCTCACCTGTGAGGCCTATTGGCCTGTTGGCGCACATCACGCCCGGGTGGCCGATCACGATGTACCAGCGCCCCGCAGTGCAATCAATCGCATTGTCATCATTGCTGACACGGGTTGCCGCATGAAGGCTTCCGAAAATGCTTTTCAGCCCTGCAACGATCCGGTCAAATGGCCCTTCGCACAGGTAGCAAGCAGTGCGGCGGCACTCAAACCCGATTTGGTCATACACATTGGCGATATTCATTACCGCGAAAGTCCATGCCCTGAAGGGAACGCAGGATGTGCCAACGCAGCATGGGGTTATGGTTTTGATGCCTGGCAAGCTGATTTTTTTAAACCCGCTCAACCATTGCTAGCAGCAGCGCCATGGGTTTTCGTGCGTGGAAATCATGAGTCGTGTTCGCGTGCCGGGCAAGGCTGGTTCCGTTTTATCGACGCGCAATCTTGGACCCTCTCGCGTTCTTGCAACGACCCAGCTCACGACAACGACGCTGACTATTCGGAGCCTTATGCAGTGCCAGTGGACGCACAGTCACAGTTCATCATTTACGATTCGTCCCGCACCAGTGGCAAATCATTTTTAACGACGGACCTGTCGTATTCCAAGTACACGGCGCAGCTGGCCACCGTGAACCAACTGGCGCAGCAAAGGCCGAACAGCTTTTTCATGAGCCATCATCCGCTGTTGGCCGTGGTGCCTGCCAAAGATGCCAGTCCATTTAAGTTGGCAGGAGATAAAGGTTTGCAATCGGTGTTTGAGGCTGCCTATCCGGAGAGGCTCTTTCCCGAAGGCGTCTCAGTCTCTCTGCATGGTCATGTTCATTTGTTTGAGGCCATCAGTTTCAAGAGCAAGCACCCGGTGTCGCTGGTGCTGGGCAACTCTGGCTCTGCCAACGAGGGCCGGGTGCCCGAAACCTTGCCAGCGGGAACTGAGCTTTTTAAAGGGGCACTGATTGACGAGTACATCGGCCGAGCTGACTTCGGATTTGTGACATTGGATCGCGTCGAGACCCCTAAAAATGACGAATGGCTCTTGACGGAATACACCACCATGGGTCGAGCCGTCATCCAATGTACGCTTTCTGGCGGCAAAAGTCACTGCAAAAAATTAAGTCCCAGCGTTCATTAAGAACCGTCAAACAGATTCGAGATTATTCATGAATACCCCTCAAATTCCCCCCAATCGGTACCACCCCAGCACAGTTGTTCTTCACTGGCTCATTTTTTTACTCTTCGCAGCCGCTCTGGCATTTATTGAGTACCGGGGCTATTTGCCCAAAGGTGACCCACTTAAAAAATCCTTGCGTAACTGGCATATGCTCGCCGGGCAATTGGTTTTTTTGCTCGTCTTTTTTCGTATTGCGGCGCGGCTGCGTTTCGCAGCGCCCGCCCATATAAGCGGACCCGTCTGGCAAAAATTGAGTGCAAAAGCCGTGCACGGTTTGCTTTATGCCGTGATGTTCGCACTACCCATCAGCGGCATTTGGTTTACACAAGCAGGTGGCAGAGAAGTTGAATTTTTGGGCTGGGTCTGGCCGACTTTAGTCGCACCGGATGCCGCCATGAAAACGAGCATAAGAAGCCTGCACGAGTTGTTTGGCAACGCCGTTTATTTTCTTGTGGGGGTGCATATATTAGGTGCATTTTGGCATCAGTGGGTTCGTAAGGATGGTGCCATTTACCGCATGGCGCTTCAGCGCCGCCCCTCCCTGTAATTATCAGCGCCCGACAATAAAGTGCCTTTCACCATGCCATCAATCTTCAAAAATGTTGTCCTGATCCTGTGTCAGCTATTTCTTTTGCCAATGGTTTTTGCCGCAACAGCGTCCGGCAAACACTCAGGTAAAGTGAATGACCCCGTCATCCTAAGTTTCTCCACGGTAGGTGACTCACGGCAAGACCCTGTGGCTTTTGACCCATCAGCGGGTCCCTTGACTGCACAGGACAAAATTTGGCTACAGAACAGCAAAGCCTGGTCGCGCATCATGCAGGGCATTCAAGCGCAAAAATCCAAACTCCTCTTTTTCAATGGCGACATGATCATGGGCTATGGACTGGCTGGCCCAACACCCAGCAACAGCATTGCCGATGTCGTGGGTTCTGATCTGATGGCCTTTTATCGTCAATATGCTTTTTGGCGAGGCATGGTGGCCCCATTGATGGAATCTGGAACCTATGTTGTTCCTGTTGCTGGTAATCATGAAGTTCAGTCCAAGGCGGCTGGTAAAAAAACGCAGGTGGAAAATGAACACGCCTGGCGCGCCAATATGGGCGACCTCATCATCGATGCCACTCGCTTCAAAGCTATTGTGGGTAAGGACGCAACCCATGTCGACGTTTCAAACAATGCCGGTATGGATAGTTTTAAAAGTGATCAAAGCCAGCTCACTTACAGTTTTGATGTCGAGGATTCACATTTTTCTGTCGTGAATACAGATGCCTTTGGGGGCGACAGCATGGCGCCGTCAGGCTGGTTATTAAACGATCTGGCTTCAGCGACACGCCGAGGGGCAAAACACTTTTTTGTTTTTGGCCATAAACCTGCCTACACCTATGTTTATAAAAAACCTGCGCCAGACAAAATTGAAGCTGCTGGTCTGGATAAATATCCTAGCCAACGCGATGAATTCTGGCGTGTTATTGAGCAATATGGCGCAACCTACTTTTGTGGCCACGAACATGAGTTCAACATGATGCAACCCAAAGGGGCGGCATGGCAGGTTCTTGTGGGCAGTGGTGGCTCGCCGTGGGATGCTCAAGCAGGTGAAGAGACCAAGAACCCGGGCACCGACCGCGCCTACGCTTGGGCTACCGTGCTCATTAGAAAAAGCGGTAAAGTTGAAATCAGTGCCTATGGCTTCAGTGATGTTTATGGTCCAACCCGCTTATTAAAAAAAGTGGTCCTTCCGCGCTGATTAGTTAACCGCTGGGGTCGTTGGCAATTCCTCAGTCAATCCACGTCATGCACACAGCCGTTAAACCACTGGCGCACGGCGCTGGCGCAACCATAACCAAGCCAAGGCCCCGCCGGTCAATGCCACCGGCACCAGCGAACCCCAGTTCAGCAGCGCCCAGCCGCGCGTCGTCACCAGCACGCCCGAGGCAAACGAGCTCAGCGCCAGCGTGATGAAAACAAAGAAATTCAGCGCGCCTTGCGCCCGGTCTTTTTCTTCAGGCGTGTAGGTGGTCAATGACAGCGTGGTGCTGCCGGTGAACAGAAAATTCCACCCCACGCCCAACAAAAACAAGGCCACCAAAAACTGGTGCAACTCAACGCCCGAGAGCGCCACCCCGATGCACAGTGCGTTCAACAACACACCCACCCCCATGATGGGCACGGTGCCAAAGCGCTTGATCAGGTGCCCGGTAAAAAAGCCCGGTGCAAACATGCCAATGACGTGCCACTCCAGCACCAGCGCTACATCCGAGAAAGGCAACTTGCACTGCTGCATGGCCAGCGGCGTAGCGGCCATCAGCAGGCTCATCACGCCATAGCCCAAAGCGCCGGTAGCCGCTGCCACGATAAAGACCGGTTGGCGCATGATCTCGCCCAAGGGGCGCCCGGCATTGGATGCTTTTTTGGCCACCGTGGGCGGGAAATCAATGAAATAAAGCACCGCCATCGACAGTACGGCCACCGCCCCCAGAGCCACATAGGCACCGGCAAAGGGCACGCCCAGCCAGCTGCGCGTGATCTGAGCGAGGTTGGGGCCGAGCACCGCCCCAATCAAACCACCGGCCATCACCAAAGAGACTGCTTTTTCGCGCCAGGCCACAGCGGCCAATTCAGCGGCGGCAAAGCGGTACAGGTTGGCGTTGGCGTTGTAATACCCGGCCACCACCGTGGCAGCGCACAAGAGCCAAAAATTGCTGTTGAGGGCCGCATAAGCGCACAGCAGGGTAGAGGCCAGCGCCACCAACAGCCCGAGCTGAAACGACACCTTGCGGCCAAAGCGCATCTGCGTTTTGGCCACCAGCCCGGTGGAGAGCGCCCCACCCACCACGTAACCCATCACCGGCAGCGTGGCCATCCAGCCTAGCGGCGCCATGCTCAAACCGACCAAGCCGTTGATGGCAATAAAGGTCACGTTGTTGGTCAGGAAAAGTCCCTGGCAAATGGCCAATAGCCAGAGGTGTCGGTTCATGGGGTGGCTCTTGTTGGTTTGAGTCAACCATTATGTCCGGGCTTCACCGCTTCAAGCCCTTAGCCCCCGTCACTGCGAGCGAAGCGCGGCAGCCCACGAAGTTTTGCGACTGGTTTTTCGCCCTGCTGTCTCAGCATTATTAATTTTCAAAGACTTTAAAAATACTAAAATAAACAATAAATCGTAGAAAATCTATGCCAACACTCCCCACTATCGCCGTTATTGAAAACGACGAAGCCCTGCGCACCTTTCTCATCTACACCCTGCGCAGCGAGAAATACACCGTTTGGGGAGCCGCCAGCGCTGAGGAGTTTTACCGCACCTGGGCCGTTTCAAAAACGCAGGTTGTCACCCTTGACTTGGGCCTGCCCGGCGAAGACGGCATTTCGGTGCTGAACCATTTGCGCCAGGACAAAGACATCACCATCATCGTCATCACCGGGCGCAACACCACCCAGGAGCGCATAGAAGGTCTGGAAGCCGGTGCCGATCACTATCTCACCAAACCCATTTACAAGCGCGAGTTGCTGGCCGCCATTGAAGCCTCGCAATGGCGAAAGCAACTTGACCAGCCCAGCACCATTAACCATGCTGCATCCATCCCAGACAGCAAGCCCCAGTGGCTCTTGCACCCTACACGCTTGATGATTGCCCTGCCGGATGGCCGCTCCCTGAATTTAAGCGAGCGCGAAGGCTTGCTGCTGGCCTGCTTGCTCAATGCACCAGGCGGCGTGGTCAGCCGCGACCAACTGCACGCCGCCACTTTCCCCAGCTACGTTGAAAACAACCGGCAAATAGACGTCGTCATTTCCCGCTTGCGTGACAAAGCCAAGCGCGAGTTTGAGGTGTCCCTGCCCATCAGAACCATCTTTGGCAAAGGCTTTACGTTTATCAACGAGGCTTGACGAGAGCCCCAAGCCCTGATGGCCGTTGGTTTTAGCCAACTTTGTCCTCGTCAAATTTGTATAAATGCAATAACGCACCTGCCATACCCCGCAAACCGAGCTTTTTTTTGCAGAGGGCAAAAGTTGGCCCCCTCAAGACCCTTTGAAATATATTGAAAGAACTTGAAACTGACATCTTTTCTTGCTTTATTTTAAGGTTGATAAATGTTTATTTGTGTTTAAGCGCAAATAACCACCAACCCTCAAAAGTAAATCATGAAAAGCCACGCCTCAATGAACCGCATCTACCGCCTCGTCTGGAACGCCTCTCTGGGCGTCATGGTGGCTGTCGCTGAAAACGCCAAGGGGCAAGGCAAGTCGGGCACCGGGCGCAAGCTGGTTGCAGCCGCTTTGTCTTTGGCGGGGGGCTTATTCTTGGCACCCTTTGCGTTGGCCGGGCCGGTGGGCGGTGTGGTGAGTGCAGGGGCGGGCAGCATTGCCCAGGCAGGCACCACCACCACCATCAACCAAAGCAGCGCCAACCTGGCCATCAACTGGCAGGGTTTTAGCATTGGCGCTAACGAGGCGGTGCGCTTTAACCAGCCCAGTGCGTCTTCTGTTGCTTTAAACCGAGTGGTGGGTCAAAGCCCCAGCCAGATACTGGGCTCTTTGAGTGCCAATGGGCAGGTCTTTGTGCTCAACCCCAATGGCGTGCTGTTTGGCAAAGGCTCTCAGGTTGATGTGGGGGGCTTGGTGGCCTCTACATTGAGCCTGGCCGATGCGGACCTGATGGCGGGCAAGTTCATCTTCACAAGCCCTGCCAACATCCCGGCAGGCTCGGTGGTCAACCAAGGCAAATTAACGGCAGCCCAGGGCGGCTACATTGCCCTGCTGGCGCCCGAGGTGCGCAATGAAGGCGTGATCAGCGCCACACTGGGCACCGCGGTGTTGGCAGCGGGCAATAAAGTCACCTTAAACCTCAACAGCAATTCCCTGCTCAGCTTTAGCCTGGATGAAGGCGCATTAAGCGCACTAGCCGACAACAAGCAACTCATCAAGGCCGATGGGGGCCAGGTGTTCATGTCGGCCAAGGCAGCCAATGCCCTGAGCACAGCGGTGGTCAACAACACCGGGGTGATTGAAGCGCGCACGCTGCAAAACGTGGCAGGCAAGATACTGCTGATGAGTGACATGGGGGTGGGCACGACTAATGTAGGCGGTACGCTGGATGCGAGTGCGCCCAATGGCGGTGATGGCGGGTTTATCGAGACCAGTGCGGCGCATGTGAAGATTGCCGAGGGGACGAACATCACCACTGCAGCAGTAGCGGGTAAGTCGGGGGAGTGGTTGATTGATCCGGTGGATTTCACCGTGGCAGCCTCTGGGGGAAACATATCGGGTACAGCACTTGGTGGCTTGCTTGTCAACAACAGTGTCACCATTCAAACCACCGCAGGCACCGATACGGCGACGAATCTTTACACGTCAACCACCGGCCCAGGTGATATCAATGTTAATGATGCTGTGAGTTGGAATAACGCAAATACTTTAACCCTAAACGCACACCGGAACATCAATATCAATGCACCAATTTCCGCGACGAATGCAATTGGCAAATTGGAACTTTGGTATGGCCAAGCGGCATTCAATTCAGGCAATACAGCGACTTATAACGTCAATGCGCCGGTGAATTTACAGGCGGGTGCTAACTTCAGCACAAAGTTAGGTAGTGACGGAACCAAAACACTCTTTACAGTTATTACTGCGCTAGGTCTACAGGGTGATGCAACTACTGCACCAACCGTGCCCACATTACAAGGCATGGCGGCACCTGCCAACTTAGCGAAAAACTATGTTCTTGGCGCGAATATTGATGCCGCAAATACCAGCGGATGGAATTCCACTACAGGATTTACACCCATCGGTAATTTATCTAGTCAATTTACAGCCAGTTTTGACGGACTTGGGCACACGATTGATGCGCTGAGCATTAATCGTCCAACAATAAACTATGTAGGTTTATTTGGCTTCACTGGCGCAACGGCTACAGTTAAAAATATCGCAGTAACCGGCGGAGCAATTATTGGCAAATCCAATGTTGGCTCTATTATTGGAAGAAACTACGGCACGCTGTCCAATAGTTACGCCACGACAAGCGTTACAGGTATGGCAGACTACACCGGTGGATTAGTCGGATTAAATGATCTTGCTATCAATAATAGCCACTACTCAGGATTATTAGCTGGAGTAAACTACGTGGGTGGAATTGCGGGAGCTACTATCAATAATGGAATTATTCTTAATAGTTACGCAACCGGAAGTGTTGTAGGAACTGGAAACAATATTGGAGGTCTAGTCGGATCCAGCCAAAGGAATACTGGTGTTTTATTTAATATTGATGGTTGTTATGCAACAAATACAGTCAGCGGAGCAAGTTTTGTTGGGGGATTAATTGGCAGTAGCGGATTTCCAATAAATAATAACTACAGCACAGGAAATGTATTAGGCACAGGGAGAAATATAGGTGGATTAACTGGAAGTTCAGGTAGCACTATAACCAATAGCTTTTACAACATCGACGCAGTTCTAGTAAATGGAAATCACGAGATTAACAATGGCGGCATATATAACACACAGTACGCAGCATGGTCTTTGAATCATGCGCTAAATCCAGGAGACTATTCTCTCGTAGCAGATTCAAATGGATACTATAGAATATCAAGCGTTCAAAATTTAAAAGATATGATGGGGTTTTCAGAAAATCCTGCTTTTAAATTCATTCAAACTAACCCAATTGATTTAATCAGCAATCCTGGCTTTTATATTCCATATTTTGCAGGAACTTACAGCGGGGATAATTTTTCCATCTCGAACGTAACTATTAATTCATCAATAAATAATTCAATCGGCATGTTTGGCCAATTGTTTGGCGTTATTAAAAATCTCGAAATAACTAATGCAAATATTACAGGCGCCACTTCCAGCAGTGCAGGTGCTCTAGTGGGCATTAGCCGTGCCGGTAGCAGCATTAATAACAGCTCCTCTGTTTCAGGTGTAGTTTTTGTTGGGAGCTCAGGTGATGCTGGCGGCTTGGTTGGTATAAATTACGGAGCAATCAGCACGAGTCACTCAAATATAACGGTCACCGCTGGTCCGAATGCGCGTGCTGGCGGTTTGGTTGGCAATACCTATAGCACCATTGATAATAGTTATGCGGAGGGTGCTGTGTCTGTAGGCTCATATGGATATGTTGGGGGTTTAGTTGGCAATGCCGGTGGTCCAATTACGCTTTCTATCTCAAATAGCTACGCCACTGGCAATGTTACAGGTTACGCCTCTGCTACCGCAGGAGGTTTAATAGGAAATACGGCAATGCCTGTTAGTGGCAGCTACTCTAAGGGGTACGTTGGCAGCACCGCTACAGACAAGCTAAGTGCTGGTGGTGGATTGATAGGAAGTAGTTCAGCACCAATAACTTCAAGTTATGCATCAGGTAATGTTAGTGCATCTAATTATAGCGGCGGCTTGGTGGGCCTTAATTATGCAGATATAACTTCAAGTTATGCTACTGGGTCAGTGGACAGTGGAGTTCCAAGTAGCTATACCGGTGGTTTAGTTGGACTTAACAATGGCGCAGGCTCTGTTTGGAATAGCTATGCCACAGGTATAGTTACCAGCTTGACTGGGTATGTGGGCGGTTTGATTGGATTAAATAACTATACAGGCTCTGTTTGGAATAGCTATGCCACAGGTCCGGTCAGCAACAAGAACACCAGTACAAGCAACTATTCTGGTGGATTGATTGGGTCTAACAACTACACCGGATCAACTGCTAACAGTTATGCCACTGGCACTGTAAACAGTATTGACGGCAACGCAGGCGGGTTAATAGGCTACAACTCCACAGGATCAATATCAAATAGTTATGCTTCAGGATCAGTTAACAACACTAATGCTGGCTATAACGGTGGCTTAGTCGGCAGAACTGCTGGAGTTAGTGCAATATCAAATAGTTTTTCAACTGGGTATGTAACTAATTCATCTGCCGGATATAACGGCGGATTCATAGGCTTTTCTTCAGGCTCAGGCGCAATAACTAACAGCTACGCATCCGGATTAGTAGTTCATACCACTGGCGGTTACAATGGAGGGTTTATAGGGTTTAACAACGGATCTGCATTTATATCAAATTCATACGCATCAGGGTTAGTTAACAAAACAGCTACTGGAAACAATGGGGGATTCTTTGGCTACAACAGCAGCACCACAATTCCTTTGAATAATTTTTGGAATATAGACTCTAACTTAACATATGCACCAGCGGGAACTACCGGGAAATCTGCTACTCAGTTAATGCAGTTAGATACTTTCCTTACATGGGGGGCTACAATAAACGGTGCGGGAATTACAAATGGAACACCTGTCTGGCGCATTTATGAGGGTTACAGTACACCATTATTGACAAGTTTTATGGATGGCATGTCTCTCGCAGCATCAAATTCATCTAAGACTTACAACGGCGCATTGCAAAGTGGCGCTTTTTATACAGCCCTTGTACCCACATTCACCCCAGCCGCAGTAACCTCCGCAGTAAATCGAACGAACACATTCACTGCAGCCAATGGGAAAAACGTTGGTACCTATGAAAGCTATTCAAACCAACTCGGGTACAACATTATTGGTGGTGCGCTGAACATCATTCCAGCTGACCTGACCTTAACCGGCTCGCGCACTTACGATGGCACCACAGTGGTTGCAGGCAGCGCACTGACAGCAACGGGTGTTTATGGCGAATCCTTTAGTGTGACGGGTGCCGGTGACACCAGCAACCTCCTCAACAAGAACGTGATCGACGGCGGCAGTGCATTGAATAGCCTCACCAATTTGAGTCTAGCTACCGTATCAGGGGGCGCGATGGCCTCGAACTACAACGGTTTGAGTACGACCCGCAGCAAGGTCACGATCACCCCAGCTGACCTGCTGGTGACGGGCTTGACGGCGGACACACAAACCTACACCGCCACCACCGTGGCGACTCTGGGTGGCACGGCCAAAGTCACCGCTTTAGGCTCTGACAGCATCACCTTGATCGGCATACCCG
>CANBUY010000010.1 GCA_947372745.1 Comamonadaceae bacterium
CGCGCCAAAAATTGATGGCCGATTCGATATCGGTGATGTGTATGCCTGCCATGGGGGTGGAATGATAGCCCGGGGGCCCACTGCAAGGCGGTGGCTTTGGCAAAGCCCCTCATTCGTTAAAATTTGTTACAAGACCCTGCGCTTCTCACAGGGTCATCTGTTTGAATGGCCCGCCTTGACCGATACCCTGAACCCCGCTTTGTTCCCCGACCCTGACGCAAAAATCCAGCAGCCCCGCCTTTGGGTCGGCGATGGCTGGACCGCCCGCGTCATCAAAAACGAAGACGACGACGGTTGGGCGGTGGCCATGATCAAAGACGGCGAACCCGAACCCGCGCTGGTCGGCCCCTGGACGATGGGGCGCGACAAGAAAAACCCCAAGCCGCTGGACGGCAACGCCTTCAGCACGCTGGTTAAAACTGCCTCAGAGTTCGTGCGCCGCCATGAACAGCAGTTGCACGCTTCATTGCACCAAAGCCTCTCTGTGACCACCGCCAAAGGCCAGCGCGTGACGGTGTCGCTGGACATCGTGCCCGATGAAGAAAACCCCACCGCCACCCTGACCGCCTTTGATGACGGTGGCGATGAGTTGGCGCAGGTGCGTGTCTCGCCCGGTTTTAAACTGAACAGGGCCAGCGCCACGGCCTGGGCGGACGGCGGGTATTTGAAACCGCGTTGAGGCAGCGCAGGTGCTGAAGGGGACCGGGGTGTATCCTTTGACGCATGAAACTCATCTTCAAATGGCTGCTTAGCGCCCTTGCCCTGCTGGGCGTGGCCTCAATTTACAGCGGTGTTCAGATTCAGGGCTTTGGCGCGGCGTTGCTGGCCGCGCTGGTCATTGGCCTGTTCAACATGATTTTGCGGCCCATTCTGGTGCTGCTGACCTTGCCAGTGACCGTCATCACACTCGGGCTGTTTTTGTTTGTCATCAACGCGTTGCTGTTCTGGTTTGCGGCCAACCTGCTGGACGGTTTTCAGGTGCGTGATTTCGGTGCGGCCTTGCTGGGCTCGCTGATCTATTCCGCGTTTGGTGTGGTCATTGACTCAGCGATCGAGCGCCTGTTCTTTAAACAATAACTCTACCTGACGCTTGCGGGTGTCGATGATGGAGGCGTCAATATGGTCCGCCGGGCTGTTGGACTTGACGACGTTTTGCGCCGCCTTCAAGCGGTCCAGCGCAGCGGCATAGTCCAGTAGCGCCACCTGGCTTTCGGCGCTGGCGCGTAGGGACCGCAGGGGCTGATTTTGGCGGGCATAAGCGTCCGAGAGCAGTTGCCAGGCTTGGGCATCTCGCGGGTGCTCATTCACCCAGGCTTGAAGTTTTTGGCTAACTTGCGCCAAGCCTGCTTTGTCTTGACCTTTGACTTGTGCCGCCAGTAATAACTCCGGGCGTTGCAACTTGGTGGCTGGCATCTCCTGAGATTTGGCCAACAAGGACGCGGCCAGCGCCTTATCGTCTGAAGCCAAAGCCACCTCAATAGACAGCAAGTGCGCCAAACGCGCGGCCTGTGCATCTGCACGCACCAGGTCAGTCAAGCGCTGCAGGTAGTCGCGTGCCTGAGCAAACTCACGCAGGCGGCTACTGGCCAGCGCAGCACCATACAAAACCCCGGCCTGCCTGGCGGGGTGGAGGGTCGCCATTTGCGCGCCCTTGGCTTCTTGTGCGATGGCGTGCAAGGCGTCCACGCCGGGGTTGGAAAGCACGCGGGCACGCTGGGCAATCATGGCGTGCTCAGTGGTGGGCGTTGCGTTCAGGGCGCCAGCAGGGAGCAATAACTGGCGGGCCTGCATGTCGGCAATGCGCTCGGTAGTCAGGGGGTGGCTGCGCAAATAGGGGTAGGCGCCGTTGTCGTTCAGGCGGGAGGCTTGCTGGAGTTTGTCAAACATCGACACGAAACCCTGGGCCTCAAACCCGGCCTGCGTCATCACGCCATAGCCCACACGGTCGGCCTCGCGCTCCATATCGCGGGAAAAGTTGAGCTGGTTTTGCGCCGAAACCGCTTGGCCGCCCACAATCAGCGCGTTGCCGGCATCTGCATTTTTGCTCGCCGCCAGTGCGCCCAAAATCATGGCGCCAATCAACCAAGGCGCTTGCTGTCCTTGGCGGGCAATCAGGCGTGAAATATGGCGTTGCGTGACGTGGCTTAGCTCGTGCCCCAGCACCGAGGCCAACTCGTCGCGGCTATTGACCACGGCAATCAGGCCCAGATGCAGGCCCAAATAGCCACCCGGCAAGGCAAAAGCGTTCACCGTGCGGTCACGCCCCAGCAAAATTTCCCAAGAAAAGCGCTCGTCAAGCTCTGGCGACAAATCGCCCCGCAAGCGGGCCGCTGCCAACAGGGGTTGCCAGATACCTTGCACGTAGTCGGACAGCACCGCGTCATCCAGGTAGTCCGGGTCGCGGTAAAGCTCGCGGGCAATGCGGTCGCCCAAGCGCCGCTCGGCGCTGCTGCTCAGGTCACTGCCATCACCCAGCGTGGGCAGTTTTGACAGGGGGGATGCCGCAGTTTGAGCCTGTGTAGTGCCAATAAACAGACTACAGAGTGCTATTAAAAAAGAAGCTGACCAAGCACGTTTTCTAGGGCGTAGAGGCATATTAATCATAAATTTAGTAAGGGTTCAGCGTCCCTTGCGCCGTCATTGCGAAGCGTGGCAATCCATCGTGCCGAACAAAAAAAAAGTCATGGACTGCCGCGCTTCGTTCGCAGTGACGGCGCCGCTTGACCGTATGATGCGCGGCGGATGTGAACGTTCTGTAAATTTGGCATGGTTCACCGATTATTCAACTTTTAACCCAGACCTTGCCCGGTCTTTACCCTTATGAGCACGCTCTCCCATTTTGACGCCCAAGGCCAGGCCCACATGGTGGATGTTGCCGCCAAAGCGCACACCCACCGCATCGGCATTGCCGGGGGACGCATTGAAATGCTGCCCACCACGCTGGCCTTGATTGAATCGGGCACCGCCAAAAAGGGCGACGTGCTGGGCATTGCCCGCATCGCCGGCATCATGGCGGCCAAAAAAACCAGCGACCTCATCCCCTTGTGCCACCCCCTGGCACTGACCCGTGTCACGGTTGAGTTTGAAACCTCACCGGCCAGCGCCGGTCGCGAGGCGTCTGTTTCTTGCATCGCCAAGGTCGAAACCGTCGGCCCCACAGGCGTAGAAATGGAGGCCCTGACCGCCCTCCAAGTGGCCCTGCTCACCATTTACGACATGTGCAAAGCGGTCGATCGAGGCATGACGATCACCGACTGCAAGCTGCTGGAGAAGCACGGAGGCAAGTCGGGGAGCTTTGTGGCGGGGGAGTAGGGGCCTCAATATTTCGGTGTCATCAAAAATAAAAATGACCGTTAGTACGGCCCTATCAAGCTCCAATCAAGGTTGGTTTTCATGTTTCGTTCGGTTTTATTGTTGACCCTTGGCCTATTGAATTCACTGTGGTGCGCAGCGCAAGCCGATTGCAATCCTTCGCCAATCGACAACACCAAGGTCGTTGCCCGAGGACCCATAAAAACCGTGGTGGGGCCGCTGGCCGCATTTGACCCTTGCCACAAATCTGCCAAGCTGGATACGCCCACCTTCTTTGCCAAAAAGCGTGGTGATAAGCCGCCGCTGGTGATCATTGCGCATGGTGGTGGTGGTCTAGGAGGCTATGAGCGTGACTTTGCCAAATTGATGAACCAGAATGGCTATGCAACGCTCATTTTTGATGCATTTGAGATGAATGGGCTTGTCCCGGGATCTGACCTGTTGATTTACCAAATGAGCAATGGTGGGCGCCAGCGCATGATTTACAAAGTCACCGAGGGCGCTTACAAATGGGCCCTCAATAATGAAAAAATTGATACCCGGAAAATTTTCTTCCAGGGTCTCTCCAACGGCGCCAGCGTTTCAATCAACATGGCTGCATCGGCGGATAGTGCGCATGTGAGGGGCGTTGTTGCTGAGGGTGGGCCATCAGCAGGCATTGGTTTTCCTAACGACATCAAAATTCCGTTACTGTTAATTTATGGCTCGGCAGACAACTACGGTGGCGTTCAACAAGATGATTTGATGTACCTAAGGGGCAATCCGTGCTCATACAACGATCACTACCCTCGTGCGCCCGCAGGATTTAGCGAGACCTGTAATTGGGCCGTTAATAAGACAGACTCAATGCCGTCGCCCTACGCTTGGTACCAACAAATTAAAGCCAACGGTGGCGTCATCCAGTTTGAACTGATTCCAGGCGGTGGGCATGGAATGTTGTTTTCTGAATTTAACGCTTCAATTCGGGTGCTTGAAAACGGTCGGAGTTTCTACCGTGCCCATGGCGTCAATGCCGAGGCAAGGCAGCGCTTGCAACAAATGGTGCTTGAGTTCTTTGAGTCCAAGCTTTGATAGGATTGTTTGAGTTGAGCAATATTCAACTGGGGCGTCGTGTATGAAAAAACGTGATTTTCTTCTTGGTGGCTTAGCATCGCTCGCGCAGCCCCTATGGGCGCAAGATAAATTTGGTGCAAAGGCGGGCTATCCATCGGGTTGGGGCCCTGCTGGACAAATTCAAAAGTGGGAAAGTTATCCTGAGTATCACGTTGGAAATTTTTCCGGCGGGTTGGAAAAAATGTTTGCGCATGAAGTGATCAAGGCCAGTCCTCACCCTGCGCCTTTGCTTGAGGCGAAGCGAAAAATAAAAGCCAGTGTTTTCATGGATGCCTTTGACTATGCAAACAAGTACAACCGCACGGGTCTTTTGATCGCCAGAGGGAATGAAATTTGGCATGAGGACTATCGATTACAGCGAACTGCAGAAATGCGATTTTTCGGTTGGTCAATGACCAAAAGTTTGGTGGGTTTGCTTGCGGGTATTGCAATTAAGGAGGGCGTCATTTCGTCCATAGACGATCCTATCGAGAAATATGTCCCGCAATTACAGGCGCATTCCTTTGCTGGAATAAGCTTACGCAACTTGTTAAACATGACCAGTGGCATCGATATTTGTGAAGCCTTTTGCAGCCCCAGCACTGGTTTCGAGCGGTATGGCTACTCACAGATTGGCTATTCTCCACGTCGGGGTGAAGGGACCGATCAGTTAAAGGGGCTATTGCAATTTAAGTGGGGTAGAAATCAAGCCCAAGGCATACGTTTTAACTACACGGATCTATGCCCAGTCTTGGTGGGCTGGGCCTTGGTGAATGTTTATAAGCAAACACTCCCTTTGATTTTTGAGCAAAAGATATGGCAACCATTAGGTGCAAAGGACGATGCCACTTGGTTGGTCGATTCAAAGGGCTTCACGTTCAGTGGCGCGGGATTTTCGGCTACCTTGAGAGACTGGGCTCGATTAGGCTTGTTGGTGGCCCAGAATGGATCTTTAGAAGGAAATCAAATTATTCCAGCGTCTTGGCTGGATGACACAACGCATCACGATGGCAATGAAGGAGCCGCCCGTTTTAACGTGGCGCGGCCTAAACGCGGTTATAAAAATTTCTTTTGGCATCATTCACAAGATGGCCAAATGTTGAGAATGGCGGGGAACCATGCGCAAAACATGCTGATTGATAGGCTGACCGGAACGGTGTTGGTTCAGGCCGCCGTGAGTTATGAAGATGGTGCAGATGAAATGATGTTTGAACTTTTCAAATCAGCCTGCGAGGTCAAAGGCTAAGCCTTGATCCGCACTGACAAAGCGAGACCATCAAGTGATTTGGCTAGGTCACGCCTCAACTGTGAAGTAGCAGTCAGGGCTTTTTAGGCGCCGTCACCGTTGCATTTTTCGGCGTCACAGTCAGCGTTACCAAAGTGCTGCTGAGCAGGTTGCCCTCACTCATTTCTACAGTCGCGCTACGGTCTTGTTTGGTGAAGACCAGTAAGCTGGTTTTGCCGCGAATAGCGGTGAGCAAAGTCCAACCCTGCTGCGGGTATTGCTCCAGAAAAAAGCTGTAAGCCGCCCGGCTGTCTTTGCCAACGTCGAGCATCACGCGCCCCACCCAGTTGTCACCAGATCCAATGATAAGTGACTCCTCATACAAAATTTTGGTGCCCGCGGGTAGCTGGGTTTGCCCCAAAAAATCGACGCTGGGCGCCGCGCTTGCACTTTGGCTGGGTGATAAGGGGACAGGACTGGCGCATCCATCCAAAAAGAGGACGGTAAGGCACAAGGCAAGTAATTTGGTATTCAAGGCAACTCCATCAAAGTAAATAAGGCATGGAGCACGCAAGCGGCCACCCGGAAAATTCCATGAGTCGGATTCTAGTCCGCCCATTGGTAAATCAAGGCAAGAGATTAAACTCCAATTCATGCCTAATCACTACCACGCTGCCCCCACCCGCTACGACACCATGCCTTACCGCACCTGCGGTCGTAGCGGCCTCAAATTGCCCGCCATCACCTTGGGCCTTTGGCACAACTTTGGCGATGCCACGCCGATGGCCACGCAGCGCGCTATGTTGCGCACGGCGTTTGATCTGGGCATCAACCATTTCGATTTGGCCAATAACTACGGCCCGCCCTATGGCAGCGCCGAGACCAACTTTGGCGAGCACTTGCGCCGCGATTTCAAGCCTTACCGTGACGAACTCATCATTTCCAGCAAAGCCGGCTGGGACATGTGGCCTGGCCCTTACGGTCAAGGCGGTGGTTCGCGCAAATATGTGCTGGCCAGTCTGGACCAAAGCCTCAAGCGCATGGGCCTGGACTATGTCGACATTTTTTACTCCCACCGCTTTGACCCTGATACGCCCTTGGAGGAAACCTGTGGCGCGCTGGCCAGTGCGGTGCAGCAAGGCAAGGCGCTTTATGTGGGCATCAGCAGTTATTCGGCCGCCAAAACACGCGAAGCGGCCGCTTTGCTGCGCGCCATGGGCGTGGCGCCGCTGATTCACCAGCCGTCCTACAGCCTTTTGAACCGCTGGATAGAAGAAGACTTGCTTGACGCATTGAATGACACCGGGATGGGGTGCATTGCCTTCAGCGCGCTGGCTCAGGGCTTGCTCACTGATAAATACTTGAATGGCATCCCCGAAGATTCCCGCATCAACCGCCCCGGCGGTGCCTCTTTGAAAGCGGAGCATTTGAGTGAGCAAAATCTCAACCATGTGCGGGCGCTCAACGACATTGCGGCAGCGCGTGGGCAAAGCCTGGCTCAAATGGCCGTGGCCTGGGTGCTGCGCAATGGTCGGGTCACCTCGGCCTTGATTGGGGCCAGCAGCCCAGCGCAAATTACTGAATTGGTGGCGGCTTTGCAAAACCTGAGCTTCACCCCAGAAGAGTTGGCTGCCATTGACCAGCATGCCGTAGAGGGTGGCATCAACCTTTGGCAGCGTCCTTCAACCGATCAGCGCCCCGGATGAAGCCGAGCTCTTCGACCCTGATGGCGCTGGGTGCCATTGCACTTTGGGGCACGTTGGCAAGCTTGGGCGTGTCGCTTAGCCATGTGCCGCCATTTTTATTAACGGGTTTGGCCCTGTTGGTGGGGAGTTTGATTGCGCTGCCTTTGTCTGGTTTTAAGCTCCAACGCTGGCGCGTGCCTTTGCCCACGCTGGCTTTGGGTGTTTATGGTTTGTTCGGCTTCCATTTCTTGTTGTTCGTGGCCTTGCGCCATGCGCCGCCGGTACAAGCCAATTTGGTGAACTATCTGTGGCCACTGTTAATGGTGGTGTTGGCTCCAGTGTTTTTGGTGGGATTGACGCTCCGATGGCGTCATATCGTGGGTGCGTTGCTGGGGTTTGCCGGGGCAGCTGTTGCTATTTTGGGCGCCGCCGATGCCTCGATTCAAAGCTCTACGCAGGGCGGGGGATGGTCTTGGGGTTATTTGCCGGCGCTGGGCTCGGCCTTCATTTGGGCGAGCTATTCGCTTTTAACCCAGCGAGTCCCCGCTTTTCCAACGGCGGCCATTGGTGGATTCGCGTTGGTGTCTGGCTTGTTGGCCTTGTTGTGTCATGTCTTGATGGAGCCCGCCGCGCAATTGAGCTTGCGCGATGGACTGCTGGTGGTCGTCATGGGCTTAGGCCCCATGGGCGCCGCATTTTTTCTTTGGGATCGTGCCCTCAAAACAGGCGATGCTCGGCATATTGGCCTGCTCAGCTACCTAACCCCTTTGGCCTCAACCATGCTTTTGATGGTGGTGAGCGGCCGATCGTTGACGTGGGCTATCGGACTGGCGGCGGTACTGATCATCGGCGGCGCCTGGCTGGGCGGGACAAAAAAACAGGCTTAAACCGTGCCAATCGCCCAGCATGCTGCCAGCTTGGTTAAAATTTAACTATTATTGAATCAGACAACCCCAGGAGTCACCATGTCAAACCACACGCCAAGCACCAAAGACCAAGCCTCTGACCCCGTTGAAGACGTGGTTTCCTCCATGCCCATCGTGTTGCCCTTGGTTGGCGCCGTGCTGATGTTTTTGTTGGCTTTTATTGCCGTCAAAATGGCCTGATCGCCCCTAATTCAGATCTCGATTTGAAATAAATACGGCCGCTCTAGAGCGGCCGTATTGCATGGTGGACTGGGTTTCAATTCAATGTCCTTTAGTGCGTGCGTCTAGACCCTCAAGCAATCGGCTGTTTTGGCTGCATAAACTCATGCAAGTTTTGCATATCTTTTTGATGTAACCGCTAGGTAACCATCGATCAAGTTCATAAAATCGTCATTCGACTGTTACCCACATCGACATGGCCATTGTGAAACACCACTCCCTTTTGACCCCCTTATCCGAACCTTCAGGATCTGAAGCTCGGACGCGCCCCTAACGCTTGGGTGACCTCCGAAATTTCAAAAGAGCAATTTGCCTAAGAGCCGTTTTCTCAAAACCAATCAACCGATGGTGGCCGCACCGTCAGTTCGTTGCTTTTGAAAAGACGATTTTTACTTTTGGAGCAACTTTATGAACTCACCTGTCATGCAAGGCTTGAATCTCAATGCCCCCAGCTATGTCAAAAACGCGAAATTGATCGCTTGGGTCGCCGACATGGTGGCCCTGACAAAACCCGACAGCATTTACTGGTGTGACGGCTCCGACGAAGAATATGCGCGTCTGTGCCAGCAACTCGTGGACGGCGGCACCTTCAAAAAACTCAATGCAGCCAAGCGGCCCAACAGCTTCCTGGCCTGCTCAGACCCCAGCGATGTGGCACGCGTGGAAGACCGAACCTACATCTGCTCTGAAAAGAAAGAAAACGCCGGCCCCACCAACAACTGGATGGCGCCAGCAGAGATGCGCGTTTTGCTGCAACAAGGCACAGCTGACACCAAAGCCCTGTTTGATGATTGCATGAAGGGCCGCACGATGTACGTTGTGCCGTTCTCGATGGGCCCCTTGGGCTCGCACATTGCGCACATTGGCATTGAGCTGACCGATAGCGCTTATGTGGCGGTAAACCAAAAAATCATGACCCGCATGGGCAAAGCCGTTTATGACGTGCTCGGTGAAAATGGCGACTTTGTGCCTTGTATGCACACTGTGGCGTCGCCACTGGAAGCTGGTCAGGCCGATGTGTCCTGGCCTTGCAACAAGACCAAATACATTGTGCATTACCCCGAGACCCGTGAAATCTGGTCTTACGGCTCTGGCTATGGCGGCAACGCTTTGCTGGGTAAAAAATGCTTTGCCTTGCGCATTGCCTCCAACATGGGCCGTGACCAAGGTTGGCTGGCTGAGCACATGCTGATTTTGGGTGTGACTTCGCCAAAAGGTAAAAAATACCATGTGGCAGCGGCTTTCCCCAGCGCTTGCGGCAAGACCAATTTCTCGATGCTGGTGCCTCCAGCTGGCTTTGACGGCTGGACCGTGACCACCATCGGTGACGATATCGCCTGGATCAAGCCGCATGACGACGGCAAGATGTACGCCATCAACCCCGAAGCGGGTTACTTTGGCGTGGCCCCAGGCACCAACTACCACACCAACCCCAACTGCATGGCCAGTTTGGACAAAAACGTGATTTTCACCAACGTGGCCCTGACCGATGACGGCGACGTGTGGTGGGAAGGCATGGAAAAAGACAATGGTGGCGTGCCTGCGCACCTGATCGACTGGCAAGGCAAGGACTGGACGCCCGAGATTGCCAAGCAAACCGGTGCCAAAGCCGCCCACCCCAACTCACGCTTCACCGTGGCCGCTGCCAATAACCCCGCGCTTGACCCCGAGTGGGACAACCCCGCAGGCGTGGCGATTGACGCGTTCATCTTCGGCGGTCGCCGCTCCACCACCGTGCCTTTGGTGACCGAGGCGCGCACCTGGATGGAAGGCGTTTACATGGCGGCTACCATGGGTTCTGAGACCACCGCTGCGGCCGTGGGCCAAATGGGCGTGGTGCGCCGCGACCCGTTTGCCATGTTGCCCTTTTGCGGCTACAACATGAGCGACTACTTCCAACATTGGTTGGATATGGAGCACAAGTTAGAGGCCACCGGTGGCACTTTGCCCAATATTTACTGCGTCAACTGGTTCCGCAAGGGCGATGACGGCAAGTTTGTCTGGCCTGGTTACGGCGAAAACATGCGTGTGCTCAAGTGGATGATTGACCGTCTTGAAGGTCAAGCCACCGGCACTGACAACTTGTTTGGTGTGAGCCCCACCTATGACGAAATCACCTGGACCGGCTTGGACTTCACGCTTGAGCAGTTCCACACCGTGACCAGCATCGACAAATCGGCCTGGACAGAAGAGTTGAAGTTGCACACCGAGCTGTTTGAGCAACTGGCCTACCACCTGCCGAAAGAGCTCCAAGCCACCAAAGCGCAAATTGAGGCGCGCTTGCTGGCCTGAAGGGCTGCCTGAATTGAGGCCCAAGTGCATGATCTGCGCTTGGGCCTAGCGGTTTAAGCGATCTGTTTGAACAAAAAAAAGCCACCGAACCCGGTGGCTTTTTTGCAGGTGAGACTGTCTTAGTTGAGGTGACTGCGCGACATCGCTGCATTCAAATCAGCCATGATGCGGGGGTCAGCCTTGGCCGATGACCACAAGCGCTCATCAGCACGGCGTTGCGCCACGCGGGCTGACCAAGCGTCCAGCGACTGAACCAAGGTGGATGCGAGTTTGCGGGCAGCGCCGGCAAACACGGCCACTGCGGCAAAGCCCACCACCCACAGGGCAATCCAAGCCAGCATGAGGTGGCCTTCGGCCCAAGTGTCCATCAGCTGATCGGCCACCACCACCAAGGCGGAAACCATGGCAGCAAGCAACATGGCGCTCAAGCTTTTGGTGCTGTTGAAACCACCGCGCACAGCATCGGCAGCTGAAGTCATACGCTCAACACCGGCGTGACGGGTCGGGAAACTGGGTTGAATAAAAGTGGTCATAGCTAAATCTCTTGGTCTTTGCCTGAAGAAATGTTCTGGCGATGGATGGATATTAGGGTTTACACTAATATTTTTCAAGTTTATATTAGTGATGCTAGCTATTCATAAAAGTGATTACCAATTTCCATGAACCCTAAACACTTCAAAACCCTGGATTTGAACTTGCTGCGCGTGTTTGACGAAGTGATGTCAGAGCGCAGCCTGACCCGTGCCGCCCACAAACTGTCCATCACGCAGCCAGCGGTCAGCAACGCGCTGCGCCGGTTTCGAGAGGCGGTGGGCGATGACTTGATCAAGCGCAGCGGTCAGGAAATGCTGCCGACCCCCCGAGCGCTGGCGCTTTGGCCAGCGGTGCGTGAAGCGCTGCGGCAGTTGCAAGTGGTGCTGATGCCCAGCACGTTTGAGCCCAGCGCTGCCAGTACGACCTTTATTTTGACCATGGCAGACGCGACCGCCGCCGAGTTGATGCCCCGTCTGATTGAAGTGTTGGATCAGGATGCGCCTGGGGTCTCCATTCGCGTGGTGCCACTCGTCACCCGTGACCCGCGTCGATTGCTTGCCGATGAAGAGGCGGACATGGCGATTGGCTACTTTCCGGCTACTTTTGCAGATTTGACGGCCCGCGCGCAGGCCGGTGAGGCGGTGGCGTTTGCCCATCAGCGTCTTTATAGTGGGGAATATGTCTGCGTCATGCGCCGGGATCATCCCTTGGCCCAAGCGCCGCTCACCTTGGACCTGTATTGTGCGGCGCGCCATTTGCTGGTGAGTTTTTCGGGGCGGCCTTTTGGCTTTATTGACGAAGCCTTGGCCCAGTTTGGGCGGGATCGGCGCATCGTACTCACAGTCAATCAGTTTTTTACCGCCGGTAAAGTGGTGGCCAACTCAAATTTGCTCACGGTCTTGCCGCGTCATTTTGTGAATGTGACAGGCATTGCGGATCAATTGGTGCTGCGAGAGCTGCCCTTTCCGGTGCCACCGGTTCATGTGGATGCGCTTTGGCACCACCGCGTTCACCGCGAGAGCGCCCATCAGTGGCTGCGGGAAACCATCAAGTCCGTGGCGCAAGCGGCTTTCATGGCCTAAAGCGTCCTGTGGCAAGCACAATGAACCTATGAAAATTCAACTTCTGTCCGATTTGCATCTTGAAGTTCACCCGCACTGGGCGGCCACGCCCGCTGTGGGCGCCGATGTGCTGGTGCTCGCCGGTGACGTGGGTTCGTACCAAAGTGGATCACTCATCGTGGATGATGACTTCGGCTTGTCCCGCTTTTCACCTAAGCGGGGCTGGCCAACGCCTGTTTTCTATGTGCCGGGCAACCATGAGTACGATGCGCTGGACTTCGATGCCACCCATCTTCGGCTGCGTGAGACCTGTGAGCGACTGGGCATCACCTGGCTGGAGCGCGAGGTGGTGCTCTGGCCGGACGTCAGCAGGTCCACCGTTAGGTTCATCGGAACCACCTTGTGGACTGACTTTGACGCCCTGGTTCCCGACAGCCTGCCCAAGCAAACCAAGGCGCCCTACGGCATCCCTGGCCCTGGCTTGCTGACGCAGCAACTCAAGGCGCGGGACAAGGCTTTTCGCGCCGCCAACTATTACCTGAAGAAAAACACCAGCCTGCGAGAGGGGCAACCGATGCTGGCGGATGCCATCCGAGAGCAAGCATTGATTTGCCAGGCGTGGCTAACGCAGGCACTGGCACAACCCTTCGAGGGTAAAACGGTGGTGGTTACGCACTTTGCGCCCAGCCTGGGCAGCGCTGATCCGCGCTATGGCCTGACGCCGGGGACAGCCGGTTTCTGCAACAACCTGGATCACCTCTTGGCGCAGTCCCAACTGTGGCTGCACGGCCACCTGCATGCGCCCAGCGACTACACCCGAGCGGGATGCCGCGTTGTAGCTAATCCTTTGGGCTATGCCCGTAAAAATGAGCAACTCAAGTTCCAGGGTGCCGCGTGCATTGAATTTTGAGGCACGACCATCCAACTCGCTCGCATATTCTTGATGTCTGTCAAATATAGAAACGACGTTTTGCGTAGACTGGATTTTTGACAAAGGATTCCTCAATGAAGATTCTTCTCGCCGTTGATGGCAGCCCGTTCACCAAAAAGATGCTGGCTTATCTGGCTACGCACGACAGCTTGTTTGCCAAGGACAATGACTACACCGTGTTCAACGTGCAGCCCCTGTTGCCGCCCAGAGCGCGTGCGGCGGTGGGCAAAGAGGTGGTGGAGACTTATTACCGCGAAGAGGCTGAGAAGGTGCTGGCCCCAGTCACCAAGTTTTTGCTACGCCATGGCATCGATGCCAAAAGCAGCTGGAAGCCCGGACCAGCGGGCGAAACCATTGGCAAGTTTGCTGACGCCGGAGAGTTTGACCTGCTCATCATGGGCTCACATGGCCACGGCACTTTGGTGAACCTGGTGATGGGCTCGGTGGCTACCAAAGTGCTGGCTCAGAGCAAGGTTCCTGTACTCTTGGTGCGTTAATTTGCTACTTTTAAAATAGCTGGTTAAGCACGTAAATAGGGCGCTAGCGGGCGTTTACGCCCTCAAAGCATGTGCCCAGTACCATCTCGACTATTTGCGCGTCTTGGTACAGCCCACCCATTTTCAAAAACTCCAAAACGGGGTCACAGGCGCGGGCAAAAAAGGTGTACAAGATAGCAATAGCGGGCAGTGCGGGGTTGATCTGTCCCTTCGCTTGGGCCGCCTCGATCCAGCCGCCCAGACGGTCGCTCACCTCCATCAACCCGTCCATGTAGTCCTTGTTGGCCATCAGCGTAGCGCGCAGCGTTGAGTTTTGGCTGGGCAATGAGGGCATGTCCCCGGCCAGTTTGACCTCCAGCGTCCACTTGACCACCGCTTTGAGCTTGTCCAAGGCAGGCAATTGGTCAGACAAGTCGTTGATAAACGCTTGGGCACGCCGCATGACCAACACCATGGCGGCAGCGGCCAACTCTTCTTTGCTGGAAAAGTGCTTGTAAAGACTGGCTTTGGCAATGCCGACCTGGGCCGCGACTTCATCCACCGTCATGGCCTCAAACCCTTTTTCAGCCAACAGCCGGTTGACTGTTTGCACAATCGCCTCCTCGCGGGCTTTGAGCATTTTTTGCTTGAATGATGTTTTGGCGAGGAGTGTGGAGGTCATGCCTATAGTCTATACAAGGACTACATAATTAAAAGGTCAGGCTTGTTTTATTACCGGGTAGTTTATTTCTTGGCGGATTCATGGCGTAAAGACCAGGCGCTCGCAGACGTCAAGGCGCGAGTCAAGCTGTCCAGCACGGCCGATTCAAGGTTCCAGCAGTGCCAAAATAGTTCAACGGGCATCACTTGATCGGGCGCAATATTGACCAAACGGCCGCTTTGCAGATGATCGCGCACCTGCAGTTCAGGCAGCACGCTGGCGCCCCATCCTGCTAAAACAGCCCGAACTTGGCCCTCAGAGCTGGGCACATAAAACTGGTTGAGAGACACATGCTTGAGTTGGAGCGCGCGCTCCACAAATTCACTCTGCAGGTCATCTTTGCGGTTGAAGGCGACAAATGACAGGTCGCGAAAGTTGAGCGGCGACAGGCCCTGAGGGCAATGCCTGGCCGCATAAGTCGGCTCAGCAACTGCCACATAGTTCATGGCGCCCAAAGGCACTTGTTTGCAGCTTCGCAAGGCTTGCTTAAGGGTGGTGACGCAGCCCAGCACCCGACCTTCGCGCAACCACTCAATGGTGAAGTCCTGGTCATCCGTGATGATCTCCAGGCCAACCCCTTGCTTAGCCAGTTCACTGAGCGCGGGCAAGGCCCAAGTGGCAATGCTGTCAGCATTGATGGCAATAGAAATTCGCTCCTCTTCTTGACCCGCACCGAGCAGCCCCGGCGACAGGTCTTTCAAGTCGCGCTCCAAATCAGCGCGAAGCAGGCGCATTTGCATCGCATGTTTGAGCAAAAACCGCCCGGCAGAAGTCGCCTTCAGGGGGCGACTGCGTACGATCAAGACCGTGCCGACCTGAACCTCGAGAGAGCGCAGTCGTTGCGACACCGCAGATTGCGTGATGGAAAGGCGCACGGCCGCGCGCTCGAAACCGCCTTCTTCCATGATGGCAGCCAAGCATTCCAAGGCATTGGGATCAAAGGTGCTCAAAGTGTCCTTAATATAAGCGTGGCTTATGTATTTTGAAATTGCTGAATTTTAGTACTTGAATAGCCTGGCTTGCCTCACACTCGCTTGATGAAAATCATTATTTTGGGCGCCGGCATCATTGGCGTCAGTACCGCTTGGCATCTGTTGGAACTTGGCCATGAGGTCACGGTGGTGGATCGGCAAGCAGATGCGGCGATGGAAACCAGTTTTTCCAACGCAGGACAAATTTCAGTGAGCTATTGCGAGCCCTGGGCCAACCGACAGGCGCCGCTCAAAGCACTGAAGTGGATGTTTCGTGACGATGCGCCGCTGTTGTTCAGGCCGCGTCTGGATTGGCAGCAGTGGCGCTGGAGCCTGCTGTTTCTGAGCCAGTGCAACGATGCAGCATTCGAGCGCAATGTGCAGCAACTAGTCGCTCTGGGCGCCTACAGCCATGCCGCGCTCAAAGACGTGGTCAACGCTACCGGCATAGCCTACCAACGGCTTGAGCGGGGCATCGCCCATTACTACACCGATCAAAAATCCTTTGATCTGGCGGGCGATGCCGCCGCCTTGATGCGCCAATACGGGGTCGCCCGCCAGGTGGTGAGTCGGGATGAATTGTTAAAAATAGAACCCGCTTTTGCCTCCTTCGCGCACCGAATTGTGGGCGGAACCTTCACCCCCAGTGACGAGTCGGGCGACGCCAGACTGTTCACGCAGGCCTTGGCCCAGCGTTGTCTGGCGCGGGGTGCAGAGTTTGTGTATGGGCATGATGTTGTGAAATTGAACCTGAAGCAAGGCGCTATTGATTCAGTAGCTGTTCAAGCATGTCGGACGCATTCCGGAGGCGAAATTGGCTCAATAGGTGTCCGCACACTCAAGGCTGATCACTTTGTGGTTGCTTGCGGTTCATATTCGGCTCCCCTGTTGCGGACGGTGGGTGTGGACTTGCCCATTTACCCAGGAAAAGGCTACAGCGCAAGCTTCAAAATTAAACGGCTTGATGCAGCGCCCATGGTTTCGACGATTGATGATGAAATGAAAATCGCCATGTCGCGATTGGGTGACGAATTGCGTGTCGCCGGTACCATTGAAGTCGGCGGCTACGATTTATCACTCGACTCAAGAGTGGCCCGTGCGCGCTGCCAAATGCTTTCTGACCGAATAGAGGCGGTTTTGCCGGGCGTTTGCGACACCCGAAATGAGACCCAGGGCGGCACGCCGCAGTATTGGACAGGCTTGCGCCCAGCCACACCAACCAACATTCCTTACATAGGCGCAACAAAAATACAGAAACTGTGGGTGAACGCCGGTCATGGAACGCTGGGTTGGACCCATGGTGCGGGGTCTGGAAAAGCATTGGCCGAACTGATAAACGGCCAGAAACCAATGATGAATTTCAAGTTTCTCGGAAGTGAATGAGGCCAGACAGCAGTCAATAAGTCAATAATCATCAAAATTTATTGCTGACGCTAGAATGGTGAGTAAAATAATTTTTCATACATTCCAATACGTGTAATAAACATGCAAAAAGTCGCTGTAAAAAAGTCGTTCTGTACTACCCGCGAAGCCGCCACCATGTTGGGTGTGTCGGTTGGCACCGTGCAGTTATGGGTTGAAAGCGGCTTGCTGCAAGCTTGGAAAACGGCGGGTGGACACCGTCGGGTCCTGCGCGATTCGGTTGATCATCTGCTCCACAAAGAGTCGATTCCGTCACCTATCCCTGCGCCACCGGCCCAACCAACTTTTAGCCCCCATCGTCTGAGCGTCATGGTGGTTGAAGATGATGCCAATTTGCTCCGTTTGTACGAAGCCAATATTTCACGCTGGCCTATGGCCCCGGAGATTACGCTGGTGAATAATGCGGTCGAAGCGCTTTTGCTGTTGGGCCAAAAAAGCCCAGACATGCTGATTGCGGACCTGAATATGGCAGGTATGGATGGCTTCAAGATGCTCAGCGTTTTGCACAACTCCCCATCCATGGCCAACACCACCATCGTGGTGGTTACAGGTCTTGAGGAAGCAGAAATCGCAAGCAAGGGTGGCGTTCCCTCGGGTATTGAGGTCTTGCAAAAGCCCATTTCATTCAGCCGTTTGCTCACCATCGCCACGGGCATCATCAACCAACCTCGTTTTCTCCGCTTACCAGTCTAAGGTGCAGATACCGGATTAACTTGTGAACCCTAAGGGCGGGGATCCGGTCAGCAGCTTGTTATCAATTCGCAGCGAGGGATTGATCACTTTTAGCGGCGAAGGCCGTGTCAGCTACACCAGCCCACTGTTCCTTGAATTGACAGGGGCTGAAGTTGACGAGCTTCAAGGTCTCCCTGAATCAGAATTTTCAAATTGGCTCATTCAACGTAGCCAATCTGGTGCGCCATTTTCAGGCGTTTCACTTTTGCGCTCTCGCGCTTCAATTGAAAATAGTCGCCGCAAAGAAACCATTGAAATCAATAAGGGCAGCGCATCAGGGACTTTATTGGAAGTTGAATGGTTCTCTGGTACCTCAGAAGATGTCTCGGGTGTCTTGTTTGTGCGGGATATCAGCATTGATTCAAGCGGTGACCAAGCGAAGCAAAAGTTCATATCAACAGCCGTCCATGACCTGCGTACCCCGCTGGCGAGTATTTCCGGTTTTACCGAAGTCTTGCAAACGCAGGTGCTTGAAGCGTCAATCCAGCAAGAGTTTCTAAAGATCATGGCGGATCAGGCCGAGCTCTTGGCGCAGATGATGAGTTCGGTATTTGAGTTGGCGAGGATGGATGCCCAACAAGGAAAAGACTACAAGTTCGTTCGGAGTTCAGTCCAGTCACTTATCGCCGACGTGATCGACAACCAAGAATTACCGAGCGGGCGAACTTGCCCTGAAGTGCTGATGCCTGAGATGTCCTTGTGGGTCATGGCCGACCGCAATAAGCTCAAACAGGCCATCCACCAGGTACTTAGCAATGCCTACCAATACTCACCCCATGGGGGCAATGTAATGCTGGAAATATCCACTGTTGGTAACCTGGGTCAACCGGACATGGCTTGTCTTAGTGTGACAGACTATGGCATAGGCATGACGCCTGAACAAACGCTTCGAGTCTTTGATCGTTTCTTTCGTCTCAGCACAGCGACCACAACAGCTGGTCGTGGTTTGGGGATGTCCTTGACTAAAAAGATCATTGAACGACACCATGGCGACCTCCGTGTGAGCAGCACACCCCATAAAGGGACCCGAGTCGATATCTACCTGCCGCTGGCGAATATTTCAATTCCTTCAGTTTGAGAAAACCGAGGTAAGCAGGGCATCTGCTGCACGAGTTGCTGATTTTCGGGGATTATTAGCCATCTAAGTCCCCCATGGATTGATGATCATGGCAAGGCGATGTTGGTCCAAGTTGGGCGCTCGGTCCGCAAGGTATCCACGACGATCAGATAACGCCCAGACCACGGTGTCGCTTGCCGGTTGGGATGGAGCATCCACATATTTTTCCCGTCAAGCAGTGACTGCTCATAATCCTGGTCTAAGAGGCCGTAAAGATCGATCAAACGGTTCAGCGAAGCTGGGATGCGAATGCACCCTTTAGACTGAGCACTTCCTAAGCGCCCTTCCAGAAAATCAGGGTCAGTGGCGTGCATTTGAAGCCGCATGACGGAGGGGCTTCGGTCACCCCAGCCCTTATTGGCCAGTTGCCAGCCAAAGTCAAAAACGCGCATGCCCTTGGCACCGTAACCCCGAATACCGTTTTCATTTTTGGTGCCTTCTGCCCGGAAATCAAGGTTGTCTACGGTGTGTTCAAAAACGCCCAAAGGAGTTTCAAAATAGTCAAAGCGTCCTGGTCGTCCGGTTGACGTAGGTGAAGCCCCGATCAACAAAGGCATGCCATCGACAGGCGCCCAATACAGGAATACTGTCTGCACCAAAGGACTTCGGTCAACCATCACAAGGTATTGAGCGCGTTGAATCCTAGCGTGAGCCTGCGCCAAAGAATCGACGATAAGTTGAGCGTAGTGAAGATGCTCCGCATCAGGCAGGGTCAGTCGCTTGTCAACCATATTTTCAAAAGTACCGGCCATTTCAAGAGGCGATGTCTCGGCCTGAACGGGTAGCACCGTTAGTAAGAGTAGTGCTGCGGAGAGACAGATAAATCGGTATCTCAAGCCAATAGCAGTAGTTAAAAAACTGAGCAAGTGAGTCATGGTCAAAACAAAACTTCCGTGAAACAGGGGCGTCAAGTCAAACCATAAACCAAGATTAACCTGAAAAGATAAACATCCTTCCTGTTGAAGTTTGCTTTGTTGACTTCGATAAGCGTTGACGGTTCTCAACATGATGCTGCCTCGCAGGGCTATTCTAAAAGTCCAATTTTGGTCGCGTTAATCTTGTGGGGAGTGAGCATGAAAACTGATTCAGATATTAAAAAAGATGTCCTTGAAGAATTAATGTGGGACCCCTTGGTGCCCGAAGCCAGAGTCGGCGTTGCCGTCAAGGATGGCATTGTGACTTTGACCGGTCATCTTGACACCTATGCAGAAAAGGTGGCAGTGAAACGAGCTGTAGAGCGGGTAAGTGGTGTCAAAGCGATTGCGGTTGAAATGGATGTAGTGCCGTTGGGTGTCCACAAACACAGTGACACAGAGATTGCAGCCGCTGTAGAGCATGCGTTGAGCTGGAATACCTCTGTGCCGCAAGGTCGGGTCAGAGTCATTGTGGAAAAGGGTTGGGTCACCTTAAGTGGCGAGTTGGACTGGAACTTTCAGCGACGGGCCGTGGAGCGGATGGTGCGACCCTTGAAAGGCGTGGTCGGAATTGTTGACAACATCCGGCTCAAGGCGCTGCCTATTCCTGCCAATCTTTCGAATCGGATCAATGATGCGCTAACCCGACAAGCGATGCGAGAGGCGAAACGCATAGAGATTTCCATGGATGGCAGTGTGGTCACGTTGCGGGGGCATGTGCACTCTTGGGCTGAGCGTACGGCCGCAGAAGGTGCGACTTGGTCAGCACCTGGCGTGAGCAGGGTGAACAACCTGCTAACCGTTGACGAGTAGCCGCAGACGCGCTCATGGAGAGACCTTCAGTCATTCACAAAACAGTGCGGGCAGGTGATGTAGCGCCCCATTGGCAAGATTACGAGGGCGAGCGACGTAGATTCTCGTGGGATGAGGCGAGGAAAGCATTAAGTGGTTTACCAGGTGGAGGGATAAATATTGGATTTGAAGCCGTTGATCGCCACTTGAACACCAACGTCAAAGACCGGGTTGCCTTGCGATTTGTGGCGCGCAACCAGCCTGCTCTGGACCTGAGTTACGCAGAGTTGGCACGGCAAACCAACCGGTTTGCCAATGTGCTTGAAGGCTTGGGTATTCAAAAGGGTGCACACTTGTTTGTGTTGTCAGGTCGTCTGCCCGAGCTTTATATTGCGGTTCTGGGTGCTCTCAAAAAGGGCATCGTGGTCACGCCGATGTTCTCCGCCTTCGGGCCAGAGCCCGTTACGACGCGGATCAATTTGGGTGACGGCCAAGTGCTGGTTACCACCGACGTTTTATACCAACGCAAGATCAAACAGCTGCGCCAGCAAATGCCCAGCTTGCGCTATGTGCTGCTTATCGCCGAGGAGGGCGGACTGACCCACGAACCCGGGACCCTGGATTTGGGTCAGTTGATGCGGCAGGCATCCGACGCCTTCACTACCGTCAACACCGGCGCAGAAGACCCCGCCTTGCTGCACTTCACCAGCGGTACCACGGGCACGCCGAAAGGGGCCTTGCATGTGCATGGTGCGGTCGTTACTCATTTTTGCACTGGGCGCTACGCGCTTGACTTGCACACACAGGACCGATTCTGGTGTACCGCTGACCCAGGCTGGGTGACTGGAACGTCCTACGGGATTATTGCACCGCTGTTGCAAGGTGTGACCTCAATCATTGATCGCGAGGAATATGATGCCGAGCGTTGGTACAGCCTGTTGGCTGAGGAGCGTATCAGCGTCTGGTACACAGCCCCGACAGCCTTGCGCATGCTCATGAAGTCAGGGAAAGAGTTGGCCCAGAAGCTTAAGTACCCCGCGCTACGTTTTATAGCCAGTGTCGGTGAACCCCTGAACCCAGAGGCTGTTTGGTGGGGGCAGGAAGTGCTTGGTTTACCCATTCATGACAACTGGTGGCAAACAGAAACAGGGGGCATCATGATTGCCAATACCCCGGCATTTGACATCAAACCCGGGTCTATGGGTCGACCCTTGCCAGGCGTTGACGCTTATATTGTTGAGCACCTGGAGGCCGAGGGGGATGCCCTCAACGTGCGTGTGATTGAGGCGCCTGATGTGGAAGGCGAATTGGCGCTGCGTGGCGGGTGGCCATCGATGTTCAGAGGCTACCTCAACAACGAAGCGCGCTATAAAAAGTGCTTTGTAGACGATTTGTATTTAACGGGCGACTTGGCGCGCCGCGATGCGGAGGGCTATTTTTGGTTCGTCGGACGTGCCGATGATGTCATCAAATCAGCCGGACATTTGATCGGGCCATTTGAAGTAGAAAGCGTTTTGATGGAGCATTCCGCAGTGGCCGAGGCTGGTGTGATTGGCAAACCTGATCCTGTGGTTGGTGAAGTCGTCAAAGCCTTTGTGTCACTCAAGGATGGCTGTGTCGCCAATGAAATGTTGCGGATGGACATCATGGCGCATGCGCGAAAACGTCTTGGCGCCGCGGTGGCACCCAAGGAGATTGCCTTTCTGCCAACTTTGCCTCGCACCCGAAGTGGAAAGATCATGCGCCGTTTGCTAAAAGCCCGGGAGCTAGGCTTGCCTGAAGGCGATACCTCAACACTGGAGGCAGGCGCATGAGCTCAAGCCATGTACCTGACTTGCAGGGGATGGCGATCCCATGGGAGACAAATTTTGCAATGTCAATTTTGCTTGACATGCTGCGTGTTCGTCGAATGGAAGAAAAAGTGGCCGAGCTTTATGGTGAACAAAAAATTCGTGGCTTCCTCCATTTGTATATCGGCGAGGAAGCCGTAGCCGTCGGCGCGCTAAGGGCGCTTGGCGCTGAAGACAATGTCGTGGCCACCTACCGCGAACATGGCCATGCGCTCATGCACGGTGTTGGCATGAAGGCCATCATGGCCGAAATGTATGGCAAGCAGGAGGGGTGCTCAAGGGGGCGTGGTGGTTCCATGCATTTGTTTGACCGTTCCAGTAATTTCTATGGTGGCCAAGCTATTGTGGCTGGCGGTTTGGCCTTGTCTGCAGGTTTGTCGCTGGCCGTAAAGCTACAAAAAAGAGACCAACTTACGGCCTGTTTTTTTGGCGAAGGCGCGGTCGCTGAAGGCGCTTTTCATGAGACTATGAACTTGGCCACCTTGTGGCAATTGCCCGTTATTTTTTTCTGCGAAAACAACCTGTATGCCATGGGCACTGCACTGGACAGATCCGAATCTCAAACGGATTTATGTTTGAAGGCGGCCTCCTATGGAATGAAGACGATGCAGGTTGATGGCATGGATGTGGTCGCCGTTTATGAAGCCAGTAAACTGGCTGTGCAACAAGTCAGGGGCGGCGCTGGACCCCTATTTATAGAGTTAAAAACGTACCGTTACCGCGCCCATTCCATGTTTGACCCGGATCTCTATCGGGATAAAAAAGAAATTGAATCATGGAAAAAACGTGGGCCCATTCACTCCTTCACCGAGCGCCTAAAAGCGCAGGGTAGTCTGACGGAGGAGGCGTATTTAGAACTTGAGAAATGCGCTCAAAATGAAGTCGATATCGCCGTTAATTTTGCCGAGGCCGGTACTTGGGAACCGGTTGAAAACCTGCTGCAAGATGTCTACACACAAACAGGGGCGAGGTGATGGGGCAACGGTTGAGCTACCGGGACGCTTTACGTGAGGGATTGCGGGAAGCGCTAAAAGTTGATCCGCGCGTTTTCTTGATGGGTGAAGACGTCGGGCGTTATGGCGGAAGCTATGCAGTGTCCAAGGGCTTGCTTGACGAGTTTGGGCCAGAACGTATTCGAGACACCCCCTTGTCTGAATTGGGTTTCGTGGGTATGGGGGTGGGCGCAGCATTGGGCGGCATGCGTCCTATTGTTGAAATCATGACGGTTAACTTTAGCCTGCTCGCCCTGGACCCGATCGTCAACACGGCGGCCATGTTGCACCACATGTCCGGTGGTCAGTTTTCAGTGCCCTTGGTTATTCGGATGGCCACTGGGGCCGGACGTCAGGTGGCCGCACAGCACTCCAACAGTTTTGAAGCTTGGTATGCCCATGTCCCAGGACTACGTGTGCTGGCTCCTGCCACATTGGAAGATGCTCGCGGCATGCTGAAGCTCGCACTGATTGACCCTGATCCAGTGATTATTTTTGAGCATGCACAACTCTATAACCTGACTGGAGAACTGAGTGAGAGTGAGGTGCTGTCCATGGACATTTGTACTTCAAAAGTGCGCCGAGTCGGGGTGGATGTGAGCCTGATTACACACGGAGGTTCCTTGCCAAAAGCGCTAAAAGCAGCAGATGAACTTGCTTGCATGGGCGTATCTGCAGAAGTTCTTGACCTGCGTGTTTTGCGCCCACTGGATGATGCGGGCATATTGGCTTCGGTGCGGAAATGCCACCGCGCAGTGCTGGTGAGTGAAGGTTGGCGATCAGGTAACCTGGCTGCCGAGGTGATGACACGCATCCATGAGCAAGCCTACGCCGAGCTTATTTCGCCCGTGGTGCGGGTTTGCAGCGAAGAAGTTCCCATTCCCTATGCGCGCCATCTGGAGGAGGCTGCATTGCCGCAAGTGCCAAAAATTGTGGCGGCAGTACAAACTTTGATGAGGCGCCCGTCATGATCGAATTCAAATTGCCTTCGCTAGGTGCTGATATGGATGAAGGCACACTGCTCACTTGGAACATCAAACCTGGTGACCGTGTAATCCGTGGGCAAGTGGTGGCGGTGGTGGACACCACCAAAGCAGCGATTGATGTTGAAATTTGGCGTGACGGCATCGTTAATGAACTGCTGGCTAAGGTCGGTGAAAAAATACCGGTGGGCACTGTGATGGCCACCCTGCGTGAGGTGGCTGAAACTGTGGCTTCCAAACCAGTTCTCCCAAGCGCTCTAACGCTGCCTCCTGCATTGGTGATGCCTGAGCATCAAAAGGATATTCGACGCACGATTGCTGCTGCCATGAGTCGATCCAAGCGAGAGATTCCACACTACTACATGAGCGAAACGGTTCCAATGGCAAACGCCTTGGACTGGCTGGAGAAAGAAAATGAAAAATTGCCCATTTCTGAGCGGATTTTGTCTGCCGCGTTGCTCCTAAAAGCTGTGGCGCTAGCACTTAAGCGCACACCAGAGCTCAATGGTTTTTACAGAGACGATCAGTTCCAAGCCAGTACGGCGGTTCACACGGGTGTCGCCATCTCCTTGCGAAATGGCGGTTTGGTCGCTCCAGCGCTGCATGACGTGGGGGATAAGTCTTTGGCGCAGTTAATGCCTGAGTTGACTGACTTGGTGAAGCGCGCCCGATCAGGCTCCTTGCGAAGTTCAGAGATGAGCGACCCGACCATCACAGTGACCAACCTGGGTGAGCAAAGTGTTGCGTCAGTTTTTGGCGTGATCTACCCGCCACAAGTCGCCTTGGTAGGCTTTGGTAGTATCACCCCCCATGCGACGGTCATCCAAGGGAAAGTGCGGGTGCAGCCCATGCTGTGTGCTAGCTTGGCGGCTGATCATCGCGTATCTGACGGGCATCGGGGTGCCTTGTTTTTGGCCGAGTTGCGTGACATTTTGCAAGACCCCAAAGCCCTCGCTCATGAGGATGCGGCAGCGGCTAACTAAAACAGGAAATGCCTATGACTACCGACACCCAGACCTTGCTAAAAACAACACTGATGCTGTTGCAGGCCATCGCGCCAGAGGTCGATGTCGAGACCCTGAAATTGGCGACACCACTTCGCCGTCAGGTTGATCTGGATTCCATGGATTGGTTAAATTTTTTGATTAGCCTGCATCAACATTTCGGTGTCAATATTCCAGAATCAGACTACGCTGACCTGATTAGCCTGAGCGATGTTGTCAATTATCTGCACGCCAAATTGGCTAGACCTTAATCAACTTTAGGCATGCCTACCGTCTGCGCCAGCAAGACGTGCTGGTCGGTGTTTAGTCCCATGGCGCGGGCCAGTGCATCGCGGTCGAGCCATGCCCGAATCACTGTTGCCAAACCTGCCGAAGCGCAAAACAGATACACGTTTTGTGCCATCGCGCCTGCTGCTGCTGAAGCATAGGCGGCACGCTGCGCTGCGGGGACCAATTTCATGCGCGCAAAGTCCGCCACAAATACCAGATCTAGTGGCGCGTTGTCGACAAAATCCTGGTATCCGGTGACTCGCCGAACATCGGTGGCGCTGATCAGGTGAAGTGCGTGCGTGGGGGCGTGGTAGTGGTACAAGCCGTCCGGCAGTGCCAGGTACACCATCACCTCTTGCGCGTTCATGGCGCTGGGCACCGTCCGTCCCCCAAGATTTTCACGATTCACCCCCGCCGTTGCCCACAACAGGTTGGACAACATCTGGGGTGCCAGTGGTTCGGGGTCGAACGCCCTTGAAGACTGGCGTTTTGCCAAGGCCTGCATCAGGGGTAGCCCACCTTCTTTGTCAGGCTCAGGAAGCTTGGTGGTCTTGACGGAGGTGCCTATGGCAGGCAGGGGCTTAAGTTGTCCAATTAAACCCTGGGCTAATTTGGTCAGTGTGTTCATACGTGCTTTCTCATAAAAATCAACATGGCTGAAATAGCGATGGCCTGGGTTGAGGGACTAGTTGCCCTGAAAAACGGCTCTGACCACACGTCCACCGCTTAGTTGGCACTGCCCCTCGCCACCGCCCGACATGCCGCGTGAAGGCTGCACTAGGTGAAAACGGCAGCGCATGCGCTGGTTGGCGCTGGTGGTCAAGGTGGCGACGACCTTGCCAGAGTAAAACGTGATGAATTGCGGCGTGGGGTAGGGTGGTGGCAAAGGCCCACTCCAATAGGGCCAGTCATTCCACCCATGATCCCAGTGCGACCACAGTGGGCTCAGCGATTCGTGGCGTGTTTGTTGTGTTATTTGAAAGAAGCGCCCCTGAAACATCGCATCGGGCAGCGCAGCCGTCATGGTGCCAGACATACCGCCGTCCTGACTGGTCCAGCTAAAAGCGACAGGCTGTTCGTTGGCACCCGTTTCCAGTAGTTGGCCTAATCCACTGCCCACGCTGGTACAACCCTGCAAAACTGGGAGGATGAGAATTACCGCCAACCATCGGATGCCTCGCATGAACGTCCCTTACAAATCTATCGAATAGTTTGTAATTTATGAGTTCTGCATTTCCAAATGTTGATATCCGTCAAGAAGCCAAACTTCGCCCCACTGGCTTGGGGCGCTGATCAAGGGGCGTATTTGGCCAAAAAGGTTCGCAGATCTTTCAGCTCATGGCGTCGTTCTATCAAAGTTGCGTGGTCCCAGTCCCACCAGGCCGTCGCTTCAAGGGCCTGGGCAATAGAGCGTGGGAAGCGGTAACGGATCACCTTGGCGGCGACACCGCCCACGATGGCGTAGGGCGGCACGTCTTTGGTGACGACTGCGTTGCTGCCCACCACGGCCCCGTTGCCAATGTGCACCCCGGGCATGATGACCACGCCGTGGCCAATCCAGGTGTCGTGCCCGATGAGCACGCGCTGGCGACGGCGCCAGGCAAAAAAATCAGCATCGTCCGTCTCCGCCATGCCGTACATCGTGGGTCGGTAGCTCATGTGGTGCAGCGAGGGGTATTCCAGGGGATGAAAGCCCGGGTTGATGCGCACCATCGCCGCGATGTTGGCAAATTTCCCCACATCGCAAGAAGCCAGATCGCAAAAGTGTTGGACGTAGGCGTAGTCATCCAGGTGGCAGTCGTCCAGTCGGGTTTGTTCGCCCACCTGGGTGTAGCGTCCAAAGCGTGAGTCGCGCACGCTGGCGGTGGTCGCCAACGTGGGGGCAATACCCAGGCGTACTGGGGGCGGCAGGTTATAGGCCGCAACCGTGGTGTGAGTCATCGAAGACTTGACTCAGAAGGCGCGCTGACCGGCCAACATGGTTTCCAGCACCACAGGCATATCCACCCGGTTCATCCGCACGCGAAGAATGTCGGCGCGCTGACCTGGCGCCACTTCGCCACGGTCTTCCAGCCCAATAGCCCGTGCGGGGTTGCGGGTGACTGTCCGAACCGCTTTGGGCAAACTCCAGGCGTCAACTTTTCCCAGCATAAAGGTGGCGAGCAAGAGACTGCTGGGGACATAGTCAGACGAGAAAATATCCAGCAAATCGAGCTGGGCCAATTCCATGGCCGAGACGTTGCCGGAATGTGAGCCGCCCTGAACCATATTGGGGCCCCCCATGATGATGGCCATGCCTGCAGCGCGGGCTGCCTGCGCGGCAGCCACCGTGGTGGGGAACTCCGACATGCCCACCCCTTCTGCCACGGCCAGTTCAACATCACTGAGCAAGGTGTCATCATGGCTGGCCAGGGGAATGCCCAGCGCTTTGATGGCTTTGACGATGACCTGACGGTGCGGCAAGGCAAAGTTCAGCTGGTCTTCCTTGCGTCGGGCAATCATGGCCTCAAAGGCTTCGTCGCTGTAGCTGCCGTTGCGCTCGGTGTAGCGGCGATAGCTTTTCAAATTGCGCCACTGGCGCTGACCCGGCGTGTGGTCCATCACGCTGACAAGCCTGAGCAGCGAGTCGTTTTGGTACTGGTGGAAAACCTCCAAAATGTCGGGCGCTGACACCTCGCAGCGTAGGTGCAAAAGATGCGCCACGCGCATCAGGCCTTCGTCGTTGCAATCGTGCAAGGCGGCAATCGAGGTGTGTTGTGTCTGGCTGCGGGCGCCTCCTTCATCGAGGTCCCCGATGACCACCGAATCCAGCACGGTGGTGATACCTGCTGCAGCACATTGGGCGTCATGCACCGTCATGGCGGCATGGGGGTTCCACAAGACACCGGGTCTGGGTGAGAGATGTTTCTCCAGGTTATCGGTGTGCAGTTCCACCAGCCCGGGCATGAGCCAGTCACCAGCCCAGTCTTCGGCCCCTGGCGCTGCGGTGTTGCCGCGGTCTACTGAGCGAATGAGGCCGGCCTCGATCACCACAGTGCCGGTAAATTCTTCATCTGCCGCAACGATGCGGGCGTTTTTAATAATGCGTTGGTTCATGGGGTGACTTTCTGGGAAATCAAAGAGAATTTTTGAATTGTTCGACATCAAAGCAGCGGGTGGCGACAGCATTGCGCACTTCATCGTCATGAAAAATGCCCACAATGGCGCAGCCCTTGGCACGGGCGGCCTGAATCAGTTCCACCACCACGCGCCGGTTGTCGGCGTCCAGTGAAGCCGTGGGCTCATCCAGCAGCAAGACAGGCGAATCGGCGATCATGCCGTGGGCAATGTTGACCCGTTGCTGCTCTCCGCCCGAGAAGGTGGCTGGGGGCAGATGCCACAAGTGCTCATGCAGATTCAAGCGCTGCAGCCACTGGGCGGCGCGGGCGCGGGCCTCCTCGGCGCTAACACCCAGACGGCGCAGCGGGTCTGCAACGATGTCGAGCGTGGAGACGCGGGGGATCACGCGCAAAAACTGTGAGACATAGCCCATGGTGCGCCGGCGCACGTCATACACATCGCGCGGTTTGGCCTTGGACAGGCTCACCCATTCGCCCTGATGCTGAATGCGCACATCGCCGTCGGTGGCGCCATAGTTGCCATAGAGGCAGCGTAGCAAGGAGCTTTTTCCGCTGCCAGAGTGACCCGTCAGGGCCAGGCACTCTCCGGCGTGAACTTTCAAGTCAATGCCCGAAAAAACGGGTAGCTGCAGGCCGTCCCGTCCGTGCAGGGTAAAGGTCTTTGAAAGGGAAGTGGTTTCAAGTGCAAGGTTCATAAGTGTCGTCATGTGCGTTGTTCAGGGCGTCAGAACCGAGGAGACCAGCAACTGCGTGTAGGGGTGTTGCGGGTCGTCCAGCAGGCGGTCTGTCAAACCCTGTTCCACTACACAACCGTCCTTCATCACTAGCATGCGCTGTGCCAGCAACCTGGCCACCGCCAGATCGTGGGTGACGACCACCGCAGCGAGTTGGAGCTCATCCACCAACTCTCGCAATAAATCCAGTAAACGCGCTTGCACCGAAACGTCCAGACCCGTGGTGGGCTCGTCCATGAACACCAGGCGGGGATGTGTCACCAGATTACGGGCGATTTGCAAGCGCTGCTGCATACCGCCTGAGTAGGTGCCCGGCAGGTCATCGATGCGTCCCGTGTCCAACTCAACACGCTGCATCCAGGCGATGGCTTCACCGCGCAAATTTTCATAATGCCGGGCACCCAGGGCCATCAGGCGTTCTCCAATATTGGCGCCACCCGATACATTCATGCGCAGTCCATCCCGTGCATGCTGCTCGACAAACCCCCAGTCGGTGCGTGCCAACCAGCGCAGGCGTGCCTCTGACATGCCCGCGAGATTGACCAGGCCCGTGGGCTCGCTGCTGGATTCGGTTTGTACGTCGTAATGCACTGAGCCTTCGTCGCAGGCATGGCGCGCTGCCAGTAGGCGCAACAAGGTGCTTTTGCCAGAACCCGACTCACCCACCACGGCTAAAACTTCGCCCGGATACAAGTCAAAGCTCACCCCGCGGCAAGCCCAACGAGGCTGTCCCTGGTGCACAAATGATTTACCTACCTGACGGGCCGATAACAGAACCTGGGATTTCATGCCGCCTCCTGAAGGGTGGTCATGTTGTTGACAACAGTCGACGCCAGCGCATTGTGAAGCTGCACCGCTTGTTGCCCGCCCACATGGCCAGCATCGCGTCGCTCTTCGCAGTAATCACTGTCGGAGCAAACAAACAGTCGGCTGCCCTCATCGTCCACAATCATCTCGTCGAGATAACTGTCATGGGAGCCGCACAAGGCACAGGCGTGGTCCCAGCGCTGGATCTCGAACGGATGATCCTCAAAGTCAAGGCTACGTACTGGGGTGTAGGGAGGTATCGCATAAAGCCGTTTTTCACGGCCCGCGCCAAACAATTGCAAAGCGGGGTTCATGTGCATTTTTGGATTGTCAAATTTGGGGATGGGTGAGGGGGACATCAGGTAGCGCTCGTTCACCATCACCGGGTAGTCATAGGCCCGTGTGATCGCTCCCAATTGGGCGATATCTTCATACAGGCGAACGTGCATCAGGCCGTATTCCGAGAGCGCGTGCATCTTGATGGTTTCCTGACGGCTGGGCTCAAGTTTGGTCAGTGGTTCAGGCAGGGGAACTTGATAAATCAGAATTTGAGACGCCGTGAGCGGCAACTCTGGGATGCGGTGGCGGGTTTGAATGAGCGTAGCTTCTGCCGTTTTTTCTGTGGTTTTTACGCCAGTGGTGCGTGCAAAAAAGCGCCGGATATTGACCGCATTGGTGGTGTCATCGGCACCCTGGTCAATCACCTTCAATACATCCGCACGGCCGATGATGCTGGCCGTTATTTGTACACCGCCTGTGCCCCAGCCATAGGCAAAGGGCATCTCACGGGAACCAAAGGGCACTTGATAGCCGGGCACCGCCACCGCTTTGAGCAGGGCGCGGCGAATTCTCTTCTTGGTGCGTTCGTCAAGAAAGGCGAAGTTGTAGTTTGAGTCGATCATGTGTTCTCTTTCTTGGCCATGGCGTGGCTTGTGCGCAACTTTCTAACCAACTCCAACTCAGCTTGAAAGTCCACGTAATGGGGTAATTTCAAATGCTGAACAAAGCCGGACGCCTCCACGTTGTCTGCATGGGACAGCACAAACTCCGCATCCTGTGCCGGCGCCACGCGGGTTTCGCCCAGTTCGTCAGCGCGCAGGGACCGGTCCACCAAAGCCATGGCCATGGTCTTGCGCTCAGACCCCCCAAAGGCCAGGCCATAGCCTTGGGTGAATTGGGGGGGCACCTCACGGCTGCCACTGAATTGATTGATCATTTGGCACTCGGTAATTTCCAGGTCGCCGATGTCGATTTCAAAGCCCAGCTCATCGGGCACCAGCGCCACACTGACAAACCCGCGCCTAATTTCACCCGCAAACGGGTGTGAATTGGCATAGCCCCGCTGGGTTGAGTAGCCCATGGCCAGCAGCCAGCCCTCATCACCACGGGCCAGTGCCTGCAGTCGCAGGGCGCGGTCGGCGGGAAACATCAGGGGGTCGCGCGTCAGGTCACCCGGCGGCGCCACCATTTCTGGCTGAGGTGTTTCCAGCAGACCTTCGCGGGCGAGCAAGTCATTGATACGCGGTACGGTTGGCATTGGCGCATGATGACCGTGAGCGCTAGGTGCGGGCATGTCGGTCAACGGGCTTAAAGCGGGTGACGATGTGTCTTTGCGCTCACCTTCAGCCAACAATGCGAAGTCCAAAAGTCGTTGCGTGTAATCGTAAGTGGGGCCTAACATTTGCCCGCCTGGAACTTCCTTGAAAGTGGCGGAAATTCGACGCAGCAAAGCGATGCGTGCGGTGTCCAGCGGCACGGCATAGCCCAGCCGGGGCAAGGTGGTGCGGTAAGCCCGCAACAAAAAGATGGCCTCGACCAAATCACCACTGGATTGCTTGATCGCCAGGGCGGCAAGTTCCGGGTCATACAGAGAACCCTCGCTCATGACGCGGTCAACCGCTAGTGAAAGCTGTTCCTGAATTTGGGCAACCGTGAGGGCCGCCATCCCGGTGTCACCCCGCCTCTGATCTTCCAGCAATCGCCATGAACTCTCAATGGCGGCAGCACCGCCTTTAACAGCAACGTACATCTCAGACCCCTTTTATGTGTGAAACCCGCGTGGTACGGGGTAAGCCCAATACGCTGTTGCCACAGGTAAAAATAATGTCCACACCTTGTGGAAAATGTCCGTGGTTTGATTGCCATTGCTTCCAGAAATTGGCCGGTAAACCTTGCAAACTTACGCGTTGAACATTCTCTATGCCCGGGCCTTGCCATTCGACATCAGGACCGCCGGTCAGGGCTGGCAGCTCAATAAAAAGCGTGCTTGATAGTTCGGGAGAAGCAGCGGTACCCAGTGAAAAATCTTCGAGTGCTAGACCGGGTTCAATCGCATTGATGACGGCAAACGAAGCCAGTTTGGGTTCTTCCGCCACAGCCGCACCCGTATGAAAACGCAACCAGTTCTGAAGCACCACTGCTTCACCTTGCCACCAGACGGGGGTTTCATCATCACAAAGACTGAGGAGGAGGTGGGCCATGGCACCACCCAAAGAGACGCCCGCTAATTCAGCGCCCAGTGTGTGCAGCTGTCCAGGCCGCGACAAGGCATCCAGTACCTCGCGAAATGCCTGTTGCGTATCATGCACGTTGTCTGACAAGCCACCAGCCAGTGTGGTCATGGTGTTCATGCTTCACCTCTTACAAAAGTAAAAAATTCAACTTTTGAGCTGGCCATCTTGCTTTGAATCGCCGCGCTGGCCTGCGCTTGGGCATTCGCCAAGGGAACAATCAGTTCGCGTTGTAATTGATCATGGTGCAGCGGGTCTTGCAACAGCGCATCAAAGATGGCAGCCAGTTCGCTGCGGTGCTTGTCTCTACCCAGGGAATAGGAAACGCCCAACGGGCCATCACCCAGGCGCACTGCACTGCGAACCACCGTGGCTTCGCCCAGATTAAAAGGGTTCCCCGTGCCCCCAACGCGACCCCGCAGCATCAGCATGCCAACTTCTGGTTGGCGAACCTGCTGCAAATTTCTCAATAAAACACTACTTGGCCTTTGGGATTCAAGTTGCTCGCAGCTAGCCCGTGCAAGCACGGCCAGCCAGGCCTTACGGCTCAGTGTTGGGTTTGATAAAGTTTCACTTGTCATACAGATGTCTAAATCAGTCGCTAAAGTTAAAAGGAGGCTTCAACATCGCATTTAATGTGTCTGCAATAGATATAGTTCAACTCAACAACATGAAAGATTTATGACACCTAGCGCATTGCTTTTGATTCACATGAGCGATGAGTGTTGTAAGGGGGCACGATCACCATGAAAAAAAATAACACCGTGGCCTGGCTGTCACTGGGGCAGCTGATTAGTTGGGGGAGTATTTTCTACACCTTTGCGTTGATCATGGCGCCGGTTGAAAATGAACTGAATATAAGCAGGGCGCAGTCATCAATGGCCTTCAGCTTGGCCCTTTTGGTAGAGGGCCTGCTAGCCTACCCCGTGGGTCGCATGATTGACCGGGGGCATGAACGCGTGCTGATGGCGGCAGGTTCATTGCTTGCAGGGGTATGCCTGATTCTTCATAGCCTCGTCACTGATTTATTTGGTTTTTATGCAGTGTGGGCTGGTTTGGGGGCCGCTATGTCTGCCGTGCTGTATTCGCCGGCCTTTTCGGTAGTGACCCGTCGTTTTCCAGATAATTTTCGACGTGCCATCATCACCATGACGTTTCTGGGTGGGTTGGCCAGCACCGTATTTTTACCCCTGACGGCCTGGTTGATTTCGACTTTGGGGTGGCGTTCGGCCATGGTCGCTTTGGCTTCTTTCCATTTTCTTGTTTGCACTCCGTTACATGCGCTGATCCTTAAAGATGCGCCTAAGCCCCTGCCCAAGGCCGCAAAAATTGGGCAAATAGCGGGTGCAGGGCTTTCCAGTTATGTTTGGCAACCACCATTTTTATTGATCGGGTGTTTTGTCATCGTGATGATGGCGGTCACTGCCGCATTGCCTGCCCACATGATCAGTTTGCTGCGTGAAAATGGCTTAAGCGAAACTTGGGTCATTGCCATTCCGGCAAGCATAGGGGTCATTCAGGTGCTGGGGCGCTTGGTCTTGTATTTTTTTGAACATCACTTCGACCTCCATCTGGCCAATCGAGCGATACCAATGTTGATTCCGTTGGGACTCATTTTCTTGCTGGTGGCCCCCATGTTGGGTGAGAAGCAATCTTGGGGTGTAATCGGTTTTGTCATCCTGTTTGGCCTGGGCAACGGCATGATCACCATCGTCAAGGGGACGGCTATTGCGCAGTATGTCAGCCAGAAGAATGTGGCTTCATTGAATGGAGTTTTGGGATTGCCGATTGCACTGGCACGCGCGAGTGCCCCGCTGATGTTGGGCCTTTTGTGGTCCCCTGAACTGGGCTATACAAACGGATTGTGGATGCTCATTTCTTTAAGCGCCATGGGTGTTATGGCCTTGGTTTACGCGCAAAAAATATCAATAAATAGAAACTGTCATACAGATGTCTAAATCAGTTGCTAAAGTCTAATTCCAAGCAAATTACGCGACCAAAGCACGATGACTTACTCTCAACTCCTTGCAAACGGGCCTGGGCGGCGCAGTGGTGTCACGGTCTGGCGGCAAATTGCCGAGACCTTGACATCTGAAATTCGAGACCGAGTCTATGCCGACACCGGGCGACTACCGGGCGAGGTTGAGCTTTCTGCGCGGTTCGCGGTCAACCGCCACACCCTGCGCCAAGCGGTGGCGGCCTTGCAAAGCGAGGGATTGGTTCGCATTGAGCCAGGCAAGGGGACCTTTGTACAGCATGAACTATTGGACTACGCATTGTCCAGAAGAACCCGTTTCAGCGAGAACTTGCTGCGTCAGGGTTTGTTGCCAAGCAAGCAGCTATTGACGGCCCGAGAAATCGTGGCACCAGAACGCGCGGCCCGAGGTCTTAGGCTGGAGAAAGGTGTGAGGGTGTTGATGGTTCAAACACTCGATGAGGCCAACGACAAGCCCATTGGGCTGGGAACTTCGTACTACCCTTCAGCACGATTTTCTGGATTACTGGACATGTTGAACGAGGGTCAATGCACTACAGATATTCTAAAATTTTTTGGAGTGGAAGATTATGTGCGTGTGCAAAGCCTGGTCACTACACAAATGCCCAATGAAGAAACGGCTCACTTGCTCAAGCAGTCAAGTACACGCCCCATGCTGTGTGTTGAGTCCGTGGATGAAGACATGAACGGCATCCCCATCAAATATGGCGAAACAATTTTTTGCGGCGATCGCGTGCAGTTGGTCGTGAACACAGGAGGCGAGTCATGATGCCGCGTTACGCCGTCTATTTTTCGCCAGCCATCACCTCGCCCTGGTGGGCCTTTGGGGCGGGCTGGTTAGGGCGTGATGAATGCCGTAACCAGCCCCTTGAGCAAGCAGAGCTTGAGGAAATATCACGGCAAGCGTTTTATGCCATGACGCAAGCGCCACGGCGCTATGGATTTCACGCCACATTAAAAGCCCCGTTTCATTTAAAGAGCAATTTTGGCAAATCGGATTTGATAGAAAAACTAGTCCATTTGTCAAAGCAGCTGAAGCCCGTCGAACTCGGTGCTCTGTGTGCCGTCAAGATGGGCGATTTCGTCGCGCTGGTGCCTCAGAAGATGAGCACCCAATTGAGCTACCTTGCTGAAAAATGTGTGACTGAAATTGACGACATGCGTGCACCGTTAACTGCGATTGAAATTGCACGGCGAAACGTGGACTCAGCGGACGTTCGTGGGCAGTTTTTGCTGGAGAAATTTGGTTATCCGCATGTGATGGAACGGTTCATCTTCCATTTCACTCTCAGTGGACGTGTCACGCCGCAAGTGGCGGATAGCCTCCTCAAAACGGTTGTGAGCCCACTCAAACAAATGAATCGAAACTCTCCGCTGGTGCTTGACAGACTTTGTCTGTTTGTCGAGGATGCACCCGGGGAACCTTTCAGACGCATCGCCGACATGGCGTTGACCGGATGAAGGGCTGCTGGGTCTTCGTGTGTGGCGCGTCCGGTGCCGGCAAGGACAGCGTGATGCGCTGGGCTGAGGTCTATTTGGCGGAAAAGCAGAACATAGTCTTCTCACGCAGAATGGTGACCAGGCCCGCGACGCCGGGTTCAGATCATGATGAAGTCACGGTCGATGAATTTGAAATCCATTCAGCGCGTGGCGTGCTTGCCTGGCAATGGTGTGCGAATGGCTTCAAATACGGCATAGATGCTAAGTACGCGGATCAGGTGGCAGCGGGGTACATCGTCGTGGTGAATGGGTCACGCGAGCATGTCAACCAACTTGAACACAGTGAGCAGATTAAGGTGGTGCAAATTGAGCTAAGTCCAGTAGATCTGGAGCTGCGCTTAATTAACAGAGCAAGAGAATCTATCGAAAAAATTGGTGAGCGTTTAGCGCGCAATGATCTTTTCACAACGTTATCAGTGCACCATCGAATTGTGAATGATGGCGAACTGGCTGACGCTGGAAAAGCTTTTGCAGATTATCTCGAGGCGGGTCTCGCCAAGCCTTCAAGCATCGCTAAGTAATGATGCCATTGCGGCGTGGTGGCTTGTGGGTCCTTGGCCAGATCGTCCCATCGACGCAAATTGACAGCATCTTGAGCGAAGGGCTGCTCGATAAACCGAGCAGCCTCATCCGAAGAATAAGGACCACCTTGTAGGGCAAGTGAATGCTGGGAGGCTGCAGACAGCCTTGACCAATACAACGCATCAACCGCGCACAGGTATTTTTTTGCGTCTACATGCAACTTGATGGGTTCAATCACCGCCACTGAAACAACACCCCTTAAAAAGGGGACGGCCAGGTACTGGTGCAAATCATCGACAGCAGGCTTAACCTCATTGATATCGTTGCTCTCGGGTAGTCGCAGCAAATGGCCTAAGTCGTGAAGCAGTGCTGCGCAGATGAGTTCAGAGGTGGCACCTGAATTTTCTGCAAGGCTGGCACATTGCAAGGCATGTTCAAGTTGGCTAACCGCCTCGCCGCCATACTGCGCAGAACCGTAGGTCAGATACAGGTTTGAAATTTCAGAGAAACTAATTGACATGGTACGTGTTCAGATGAGTGACTTGCGGATGTGCGATGACACCACGTCAATCACGGTGACAGAGACAACAATAATGATCATCACCGCACAGGTTTCAGCGTACTGAAAACCGCGAATAATATCCCAAAGAATGACACCGATACCGCCTGCCCCCACCATGCCTACCACCGAGGCCGATCTGACATTGGACTCAAAACGGTACAACGAATACGAAATCCAAAGGGGTAAGACTTGCGGAATAACGCCATAGACAATCTCTTCGAGTGCATTGGCTCCCGTGGCACGAATGCCTTCTACAGGTTGTGGATCAATCGCTTCGACCGCTTCAGAAAACAACTTAGCTAATACGCCTGTGGTGTGTACAAACAAGGCCAGGACGCCGGCAAATGGGCCAAGCCCTACGGCCACAATGAAAAGCATTGCAAACACCATTTCATTGATGGCTCGAGACGCATCCATGAGTCGACGCACTGGTTGGTAGACCCATGCAGGGGTAATGTTGGACGAAGACAGCAACCCCAAAGGCACAGCAAAGATCACGGCAAGCACCGTCCCCCATAGTGCTATTTGAAGCGTAATCACCATCTCGGTCAGGTACAGGCGCCAGTCCGTAAACTTGGGCGGGAAAAAATCAGCGGCATAGGTGGCCATATTTCCCGCATCGCGAACCAAATCAAAGGGTCGCATATCGGCACCTCCCCAAGAGGCGGCCAGCATGGCGAACAGGAGCCCCCAGGCGATCAAGGGCATAAGACTATTGTTCTCGGGCGCTACTACCATCGGTGATGGAGGCAAGCCCTTCGTGAGCCCAGGTGTGGTCATGCTTGAAGTCCAGGATGCGTTGATTTGGCGAGCTGATTCATTGACTCATCGACTTACTTTGGCAGACTCAAGGCTGCCAACTGTTTGTCGATATCGGCAAGCTTTGCTTGTTTTTCGGTCGGTGACAGGGATGCATCGCCTTCAAATTTATTGCGCGTCTTGAACAGCTCAAGTTGGCGAATAGGAATCAATTGAGCATTGGTAGATGCTTTAAAACCAGATAGTTTGGAGAGCTTGAATAAGTTATCTTTCTCAGTTTGCCCGACTTTACCGTAGGTGAAAAAGAAATCCCGAACCTTGGCTTTGGTCGCCTCAGGCAAGTCTTTACGAATGACCAAAGGATCAAGTGGAATCAGTGGCGAGGTCCAAAGGATGCGAATGTCATTGAATTTTTCAGGCAACTTGTCTTTTAACTTGTCAAGATTTTCGCTGTTGTTCGTGGCGACATCAACCTGTTTGTTGACTACAGCCAAGGCGTTTGTTTCGTGGTTTGCAGTACGCGATAATTTGAAAAATGTTTTAACATCAATTTTATTCTGTGCAAAAACATAGTAGCTAGGAACCAAATACCCAGAGGTGGAGTTTGGGTCTCCGTTGCCAAACGAAAGGTTCTTCCCTTGTTTAAGCATGTCGTCGAGTGACTTGAGTGGGCTGTCTTTGTGCACGATCAGGTGTGAGTAATAACCCTGAGTTCCATCGGCATTGACCATTTGAGCGAAGACCTCACCACTGGCACGGTCAACAGCTTCCATCGCTGATTTGTTGCCAAACCAGGCCACATGTACTTTATTGAAACGCATGCCCTCAATGATGCCGGCGTAGTCCGAAGCAAAAAAAGCATTCACTTTCATGCCTGTTTTTTTAGCCATGTCATCCAAAATAGGCTGCCAGTCAGATTTTAAATTTTGGGAAGATTCTGTTGAAATAATTCCGAAATTGAGTTCTTTCAAGTCCTGTGCGAAGACCGGGTTCAGGGTGAGTAGCGCGGCGCTAGCCAGGCCAAGTAGTATTTTCTTCATGTCAATAGTCCAATAGTTAAAAGTTAAAAGTGTCTAGGCCGCAAAGGCCAATCGTTCACGAGCGACGATAAGTGTTGGCCAAGCCATATGAGGTACGTGCGGCTTGCTGTCTTGGAGGCTTGAAATATGGTCACCTAGAGCCAGAATGTCATCAGCATCAGCGCCGTAAAGTTCACGCAGAAGCGCGGGAGTCAAGTCGAGTGAAGGGCCGTCATAGACCACGCGTCCCTGGTTAAGGGCAATTGTTCTTGGACAATATTTCATGGCTACGTTCACCTGGTGAAGCGACACCACGACAGTGCACAGATCTTCCCGGTTGACCTTGGCCAAAATATCCATGACTTTTCTTGATGACTCCGGGTCCAACGAGGCAATGGGTTCGTCGGCAAGTATTACCTTGGCCCCTTGAACCAGCGCCCTGGCAATGGCCGCCCGCTGTTGCTGCCCACCCGACAGTGTGGAGGCACGCTGGAAACTGCACTCTTCTATGCCTACACGTCGGAGTGCCTCAATGCCATGGGCTATTTCTGTGTTGGTAAACCAACGCAATAAACTTCGCCATAGCGGAATCTTGTGCAAGGTGCCAGCCAGCACGTTAACTATGACGGGTAAACGATCAACCAGATTGAATTGTTGAAAGATAAACCCAACACCAGACCGTGTTTTTCGGATATTTTCATCAATTTTTCCATGGGCCTGTATCGACTTGCCATGGATTTCTATCGTGCCTTGACCTGATGCATCGCCTGCCATCAGGCCGGCCATGTGTCTAAGCAGCGTGGATTTGCCAGAGCCTGAGGCCCCGATTAAAGCCACCATCTCACCCGCTTCAATATGAATATGGATGTCTTGCAGTGCCTTGCGGCCACTGGTAAATGTTTTGTTTAGTGATTTGATACTGATGGCAGCAACCATGTGAAACTCCTGTTCAATGGCGCTAAGTTAACGACACAATATGTCAAATTGATGTCTGATTCAAAACAATCACGTTTCCGTCATCAATGTGACGCTTGGGTCATGCACAATGAAATCCTCTTAATTCGACTTCATCAAGATGTACAAAACTGAACCTTCACAGATGTCCTCTTCTGGTTTGCGGTACACCGTCAAGGAGAATGGCTCAGCATTTCAAGGCATGGGGCAGTCAGGGGAGACATTGAGTTGCATCAAGTGCGGACAGCATAAGTTGCGTCGCAACGGGGTATTTAAGCGTTACCCCACGGCGCTTATGTTTTATTGTGCGGATTGCAAGCCAAAGTAGCTACTCGACTGTAAGTCTGATCCGTATTGATGGCTGTTTAATGCCCTTCAGATTTGGTTTAATCAAGCTGTCATTTCATCCACTTCAAATATCAAATTTTGGAGTAAGTGGAAATGATGAAAGAAACCAGTCGTCGCAGCTTTATAGTCAAAACCGCCTCAGCAGGTGCAGTTGTTGCATTGGGCGGAACTTTGGTGGCATGTGGAGATGCTGCGGTCCCGAAGTCTGAATTTAATTACGGACTTGCCAGTGGCGATCCACTGTCAGATCGTGTCATTCTATGGACTCACGCCAAGATTCCGTTGAGTAATGAAAGCGTTGGTTTGACCTGGCAAGTCGCGAGCGATGTTGGCTTTGCAAGTATCGTCAAAAGTGGGCAGTTGAAAGCGACTGAAGCATCGTCGTTTACGGCCAAAGTTGACGTAACGGGACTAAGCGCTGGAACTACTTACTTTTATCGCTTTGTCGATGATGCAGGCGTTGCATCCATCACTGGTACCACAAGAACACTGCCTACTACCAGTGCGACATCGGTCAAACTCGCCGTATTTTCGTGCTCTCTTTATTCTGCAGGATTTTTTAATGCCTACGATGCCGCAGCCAAGTCTGATGCGCAGTACGCCATTCATCTGGGCGATTACTTGTATGAGTACGGTTCTGATGCTGCAAAATTTGGCAATACAGACGCTGTAACTTCCACCACAGCGGTGTCCTTGGGTCGCGTTATCTCGCCTGCCAACGATATGGTGAGTTTGAGTGATTATCGAACGAGATTTGCCTTGTACAGGTCCGATGTCAACCTGCAGGCGCTGCATGCAAAAATGCCTTGGATTACTGTTTGGGATGACCATGAGTTCGCCAATGATGCGTACATGACAGGGGCAGAGAATCACAATCCAACAACGCAGGGCGACTGGACCACGCGAAAAACCATCGCGGCCAAGGTCTACCACGAGTGGATGCCGATAAGAACCCATGCATCAGGCGATCAATTCAAAATATACAGAAGCTTTGATTTTGGTAATTTATTGTCTTTGCATATGCTTGATACACGCATAGAGGGGCGTGATCAGCAATACGGTGCCTTTGGCGATTTAGACGGCGGTGTGGTTCGTTACTTGACTGGTTTGGGAACGGGCACGGAGTCCTCGCGCCGCATGATCAGCACGGTTCAACAAACCTGGTTGACCAGCAGCGTGACGGCTTCAACGGCTACGTGGCAGTTTTTAGGCAACCAGGACATCATGGCGCGAATGTGGTTTCCCGGTTCTGTTCTTACTGCGTTCGCCACCAACCCTGCATCTGTACCCGGGAAAATTAGCGAATATTTGACGGCCAAGGCAACGAGGGCAGCAGCACCAGGAGCCCTAAGTCCAACTCAGACCGCATTACTAGCAGCCACGAAAATACCTTACAACCTCGACTCATGGGATGGCTATCCTGCCAATCGTGAATCGGTGTTGCAAATGGTGAAAGCAAGTGGTAAAAAACTCGTGGCTTTGTCAGGCGACTCTCACAATGCATGGTTTGCCAATTTGACGACGCTGACTGGTGAAAAAGTGGGTGTTGAATTTGCCACATCCTCCGTGACTGCCCCTGGGTTTGAGAGTGCCGGCTTAGGTGATACAGCGAGTTCGCTGGATGGCAGTGCTCTGGTTCCTCAGTTAGGAAGCGCCGCCATAGGTGCTGGTTTGGGACTGGTCGATGACCTGAACTACTCAGACACTACACAACGCGGCTACCTACTCATGACCGTGACTAGCGCTGCGGTCAAAGGTGAGTTTGTGTTTGTGAACACCGTGAAATCAAAAGCCTATACGGCCAGTGTGGGGAAAACAATTACTGTGGCTGCGGCTAATGGCGCTGTGACGTACAGCTAATTTCATTCTTTCATTCACACAATCAATCAGGAGTTTTATGATGCTTCACTCATTCAAGTATTACTGCGCTATGGGCTTGACGGGCCTGCTCAGTCTTCCTGTCGCGGGTTTTGCCCAATCAGTTTATCCGGCTACATTGGCCGGCCATGCAATCTTGCCCGCTGAAACTTACATTGCGGCACCTAAAGACGCACCGGAGGATTTACAAATCAGTGGAAAATTCACCACCACTAAACGCGTGGATAAGTTGGCCAGTGTTGAGGGCTTGTCTGCAGGTCGCCCTACTGGTGTCTCGCTCCCTTTTAAAGGTCAACCGCTTCAAGGGCACTCTGGTATTAAACGTATGGCTGATGGGAGCTACTGGCTCCTGACTGATAACGGTGCTGGTGCCAAAGCCAACTCGCCTGACTTCATGCTTTATCTCAATCGATACGCGGTTGATTTCAAGACTGGCAAGTTCAATCGTCTTGAAACTGTCTTTTTGCATGACCCTGACCGCAAGGTCCCCTTTCGGATTGTTCATGAGGGGAGCAAGCAGCGTTACCTGACGGGTTCAGATTTCGACACCGAAAGTTTTCAGATTGCCGGTGGCGCACTCTGGATCGGTGATGAGTTTGGCCCTTTTCTTATCAAGACCGATTTGAAAGGGAAAGTATTGGCGGTGTTTGAGACTCTGGTCGAGGGTGCGGTGGTGCGCTCGCCCGATCATCCTGCGGTCGTGATGCCGTCTGCCCCGAACGGAGAAGTCAAATTTCAAGTGCGCCGCTCCAAGGGCTTTGAGGGTATGGCCGTTTCCAGTGATGGCAGTAAGTTGTATCCTTTGTTGGAAGGCGCTTTATGGGATGAGAAAACCAAAGCACCTGAAACGCTGGACGGTAAACAGTTCTTGCGCGTTCTAGAGTTTGATGTGAAGTCCGAGAAATGGACAGGACGCCACTGGAAGTATGTGCTGGAAGCCAACCACCATGCGATTGGTGATTTCAATATGGTGGACGCCACGACGGGTCTCATTATTGAGCGCGACAACGGCGAGGGTACTGCTGACAAGGCTTGCCCTGAGGGTCAGAAAAACACGAATTGCTTTCATGACTTGGCCAAGTTCAAACGCGTCTATAAAGTCGAACTAACCGAGGCTAATGTTGGAAGCCCTCTGCGAAAAATCGGCTACATCGACTTGATGGCTATTGGCGACCCCAATAAACTTGCGCGCAAACCTTTGAACGCCGGCGTATTTACATTCCCGTTCTTCACGATTGAAAACGTCGATACCGTTGACGCTACCCACATCGTTGTGGGTAACGACAATAATTTACCCTTCTCTAGCAGTCGCGATCCTAACAAAGCAGATGACAACGAGTTGATTCTGCTGGAGGTGGGCGACTTTTTAAAAGCGCGCTAACTTACTGCTTGATAGCTTCAATCTGAACGATCAAACGGACATTTTTTGGGAATCCCCAGTCAATGCCGTAGTTCATGCCGAACTGGGTGCGGTCAATGGTGGTTTCAAAATCACCGCCACATACTTCACGCTTGAGCATGGGGCTGTTGTAGCAATTGAAGTTGCTGGCTTTGAGGGTGACAGGCTGTGTCTTGCCAAGAAGCGTCAGTGAACCACTGACTTCGGAGACCTTGTCTGCGCTGAAGCTGAACTTGTCTGATACAAATTTAGCGGTTGGGAATTTGGCAGCATCAAACAAATCAGCACTTTGGAGGTGTTGGTTAAAAGCGGTGGTGCCGGTGTTGATGGACGTGATGTCAATCACCACCTCAACCTTGCCGGTTTTACCAGCGCGGTCAAACTCAAGCTTGCCTTCTTTTTTATCAAAGCGACCGCGATTGGTGGTTGTGCCAAAGTGACCAATCTCGAAGGTTGCAAAGGTGTGGGTGCCGTCAATCGCGTAGTCGGCGGCTTGGGCCTGGGTTGCGCCAGCAAGCATAGCTGCGGAGGCGAAAGCAATGTGAGATAAACGCATGAAAAAACTCCTGTTAAAAAAGAAAAAACGACTCTGAAAAAACGTATTAAAGCTTGCCAACGCCACTGAGCGTCAGTTTAAATTTGACTTGAACATCGTCAGCCACCATGGAGGTGTCTGCCCACTCGTTTTCGCCAATCTTGAACGCCAGACGTTTGATCGGGAAAACGCCCACTGCGGTGGTGTTGGCTCCGACTTGTGTCATGGTGAGTGGCACCACGATATTTTGTGACTGACCCTTGACGCTGAGTTTCCCCGAGACTTCGTATTTCCCCGCTCCCAGCGATTTGAATGCACTTGAGGCAAAGGTGGCTTGCGGAAACTTGGCGGTGTTGAACCAAGGTGCTTTGGGAAGTTCGGCATCAATCTCTGGCGTGCCTAAGGTGGCGCTGGCGATATCAACGATCAAGTTAACTGTGCTTGCGGTCAGTTTTGCTGCATCGAAATGGACTTGGGCATCAAACTTCTTAAAGCGACCTTCCACGGGAACGCCCATTTGTTTGAAGGTAAAGCCGATGTCACTTTGTGCAGACAGCAATTTTTGTTGGGCCCCTGCTGGCAGCGTCATGAGCGCCAATGTGGACAGGATCAGAGGGGAAAGGTGTTTGCTAAGTTTCATCTTGGGTACTCAATGTCGTGTTATTTAATGGCGACCCGGCAACATGCGCAGCAGCAAGCCATCACGGCTAAGCCACTGGTGTTTAAGGGCCGCGCCGATGTGCAGAGCAGCCAAGCCCATAAGGGCCAGTGCCGACAGTTTGTGCAGGGGTTTGATCATCTCAGCCCACTCTTTGTTCACGGGTAGTAAATCCGGCAATGCAATCTGTCCAAACCAGACGATAGGGAAGCCAGCTGCAGAGCTATAGGCCCAGCCCAACAAGGGCACTACCATAAACAAAGCGTAGAAGATGTGATGCGTGGCGTGGTAGATGCGGGTCTGCCAAGGCGGCATGGCGGCCACAATGGCCTGTGTCAGTGCTGGCGGTTTGTGGCTGATGCGCCACAGCAAGCGCACAACGCTCAGTATCAGAAACGTCACGCCAGCCCATTTATGCCAGTTGTAAAGCTTCAAGCGCAAAGGCGAAAACGGCAAATCACTCATGTAAACGCCGACCGCAAACATGGCCAAGACGGTGGCACCCAAAAGCCAATGCAGGGCAATGGCCACAGCGGTGTAGTGATGTGCGGTTTGTACGGTGGCGGCGTTATTGGCCATATATCAAATCAGGCTTTCTTCAATGTATTGCGCAGCAAGTCGTTGCGATCTTGCTAGTTTATGACTCAAGTAGTGCAAATATGTTCAAGATAGTTGTTGTTTAAGTTCATTTATTTTGAATAAAGAATGGTTTGTAAAGTGAATTCCCTTGTGTTTTCGCAAATCCATTCAAGACGAGCTTTCATAAACTTGATCTCCCATCTGGCTACACAAATAACTACAAGTACTAACGCAGCCAGTGCCCACACCAAGAGGAGACACCATGCGTTCAGACCCAAAGCAACAACCATCACCACTGATCAAGTTTGAAGATATGTCACTGGCCATGTTTAGCCAGCTTAAATTTATCAAGCCCAAAAGTGGCTTGATTTCTCGCGATGACGAGGTCACGCTCAGCCCGCAACAGCATTCCCCAGTCATGACCTCGCCTACAATTTATGGATGAACTCTCCCACCCTGACCATTGATGTGATCTCTGACGTAGTTTGCCCTTGGTGTTACATCGGCAAACGCAAGCTTGAGGCCGCTTTGGCCTTGCCTGAAGCCGATTCCCTTCCCAATGTCGTCATTCGTTGGCACCCGTTTCAGCTCAATCCCGAGATGCCCGCTTTGGGCATCCCCCGCAAGGAATACCTCGAAGACAAGTTTGGTGGCGCTGAGCGTGCCGCTGAAATTTACGAGCGCGTGCGGGCAGCCGGAAGCGCCGTGGGCTTGGCTCTAAACATCGATGGCATTACCCAGCAGCCCAACACCTTGGCAGCCCACGCGCTCATCGCCTTTGCCCAATTGGGAGATGCCGATGGTGGTGACGTGAAAGAGCGACTGCTCAGGGCTTATTTTGTTGAAAACCGATTCATCGGCAACCCTGATGTTTTGGCCAATATCGCTGAAGAATCAGGGCTCAATGGTGAAGACGCCCGAGCCTTCGTGACCGATCCGGAGCACTTGGCCGATGTCGCGGAAGAAGACGCCCGCATTCGTGCCATGGACATCAGCGGCGTGCCATTCTTCATTTTTAATCAAAGCGTGAGCGTATCAGGCGCGCAAGATCCTGCTATTTTGCTCGGTGCCATGCAGCAAGCCGTGGCCCGAAAAGCGCAGGGACGTTAAGGCGCAGTTTGCGCTGTTTGAGCCAAGGCAGGCGCGTGCTTGTTGGGGGCGATTGATTCATCCATCCAGCGGCGCAAGTCCCGCCACATCCGATTCATTTCGTCTTCTGACGGTGTTTTTTGGGCGCTGCTGAGCTCGATGGTCACCACGGGCATTCCTTTATGAACGCCTCCATAGTTGCCAAGCGAGCCCGGGAAGACGCCGACCTGATCAAGGTATAAACGGCCTAGGCGGGTGGGCGGCATGGTGGGGCCATCAAAGTCAAGCACCCCATAAGGGGCATGAATGCTCACGATGAGGTTGGGTTTGAAGCGTTCCATCTCATCAAATAAAAATTTTGACTCTGGCTCGCTCAGGGCTTTTTTGCCCGGCCAACGTCTGGGGTCCTTGAGCGTTTTCTTGACCCAGTAATCAGCGGCCTCAAGATCCCAGCGGGGCGTGGGAAAGTTGCGGTTCAAGTCCACGCCATTGGCGTTCACCCGGCTTGAGGGTCGGCTGAACAAGCCATCCGGGTTGAGCGCCGGAATGAATCGCCACTGATTGGGCGTCGTTTCGGCTTGCGCCCGTTCAATCCAGTGGAGCGCCACCGATGCTGAGGACAACTCATCACCGTGCATGCCACCGATCACCAAAATACGCAGTCCATTGCCCTGGGCCTGAACATCACGGACGTAAATCGTGCGCCCCTTAACGCTGCGAGCGTTGCTTGGCTGCAGTTTTGCATTGGTGCAAAGCGCATGATTCACATTAGGGAGTCGAGCATAAAAATCATCGCAAATGCCCGCAGACAGTGCTTGACCAGCTATTACAAAGCTAGCTGAGATAAGCAGCATTTGGAGAGTGAAATTCATCCCTTATTTTATTCACCCATTGGGGTGGTTTTGAGTCCGACCCAAGGATATGCAAAGCCCTGTTTCATGAGGTTTCAAAATTCGGTTAAATTGTGCGGATGACTTTGATTGATTTAAGCCTTAAGGCCGACCCCCCTAATTTTTCCAAACCCGAGTTTCGAGCCGCTTTAGGCATGTTTGCTACCGGTGTGACCATCGTTACCGCTCGCAGTGCCGAGGGTGAGTTTGTTGGACTCACGGCCAATTCTTTTAATTCCGTCTCGATGGATCCGCCTCTGGTGTTGTGGAGTCTGTCAAAGGCGGCAGCGTCCATGCACGCTTTCAGCACGGGTTCGCACTACGCCATCAATATCCTGAGCGCCGACCAACAAGCGCTGGCCATGCGCTTTGCCTCCAAGGGCGTTGATCGCTTTGCTGACCTTGCATTCACACAGGGCACAGGCGGTGCCCCCTTGTTGGCGGGTGCGGTCGCCACCTTTGAGTGTTTTAACCGCAGCCGCTATGAAGAAGGCGATCACGTGATTTTTGTCGGTGAAGTTGAGCGCTGCTCACATCGCGAAGGTGCTTCACCGCTGCTCTACCACGGCGGAAAGTTTTACGCCGAACACCCGCTCTAGCACCACAACCATGACCCAACGCAAAACCCATCTTGACGGTATTGCCGTTGGTCTGCTACTGGTTTGCTGCTTGTTTTGGGGCTTTCAGCAAGTACTCGTAAAAGCAACGATCCCTGAGTTGCCCCCTGTATTTCAAGCGGCCATTCGGTTTGCGGGGGCAACGGTGTTGCTGTGGCTCTGGTGTCTTTGGCGCGGTGTCCAGCTCTTTGACCGTGATCGGTCCCTGGTGCCCGGCGTGTTGGCAGGGGGCTTGTTTGCTTTGGAGTTCGCCTGTCTTTATGCCGGTTTGCAGTTTAGTGCGGCGTCTCGTTTGACCGTGTTCCTTTACACCGCGCCCTTTTGGGTGGCTATTTTGCTGCCCCTTTTCGTCAAGTCTGAAAAATTGCTACGTGTTCAATGGCTGGGCTTGAGTCTGGCGTTTCTCGCCGTTGTGTTTGCCTTTGGTGACGGCTTGGGCGCTGGCAGCCACCCCAAACAATGGTTGGGTGACGTGCTGGCCATTAGCGCCGGCATGTTCTGGGGTTTGACCACCATCGTCATCCGCAGCACGCGTCTGGCACGTGTTTCGCCTGAAAAATTACTGTTCTACCAAGTGACCGTCAGCACGGCGGTCCTCCCCGCGCTTTCCTGGCTGATGGGGGAGCAATGGTTGTGGCGTTTCAGCCCGTTCGCTGGCCTCTCGCTGCTGGTTCAAACCGTGGCAGGGGCCTTTGCCAGCTACCTGGCCTGGATGTGGATGTTGGGGCGCTACCCGGCCACCCAAATTTCATCCTTCGTCTTTCTGACCCCTGTCTGTGCCCTATTTTTTGGATCACTCTGGTTGAATGAGCCCGTCACGCTCAATCTCATCGGTGCCTTGGCGCTGGTGGCCGCTGGCATCGTGCTGGTGAATCGCCGACCATCACCTTAAAAATTGCGTCCTACAAAAAGAATCAAGCAAACTCACCGCATGTCAGGGCCTTAAGATAGCCGCCACCATGTTTGAAAACATCACCCCCTTACTCGTCCACTGGGGCATCACGGCCTTGTCGCTCTGGGTTGCCAGTCATGTATTTGGTGGCATCCGATTTGCTGACAACTCTTCATTGTGGGTGTCGGCGCTGCTTCTGGGTTTTGCCAACAGTGTGGTCAAACCCTTGCTGATTGTGCTGACCCTGCCACTCACGGTGCTGACTTTTGGCTCTTTTTTGCTGGTCATCAATGCCTTGATGGTTCTGCTGGTGGCCAAACTGGTGCGCGGGTTTACCGTGTCTGGTTTTTGGACGGCTTTCTTTGCCAGTCTGTTCATTGCACTCTTTAGTTTATTGCTGGAAGCGCTTGTTCCTGGCGGCAGTGCGCATCACCGAATCGAAATGCCCCACAGTGGCATTTGGCTTTAAAGAGAAGTCGTTGCCCGGCAATAGGGAGGGTCGTTTATTGACCAAAAAAAAGACCCCAAAGGGTCTTTTTTCAACGCATAGCTTGAACTAAAAAGTTTACTTCTTGGCAGCGCGCTTGACGGCTTTCTTGGCCACAACAGCTTTAGTCACAGCGGCTTTAGGAGCGACAGCTTTAGGGGCTGCCTTGGCTGCAGGCTTGGCCACAGCGGCTGCTTTTGTTGCTTTTGCGGGTGCAGCAGCTTTGGCAGGTGCAGCAACGGCTGCCACTGGTGCGGCTTTCAGTGCAGCGCGTTGTGCACGCAAAACATTGATGTCGGCGGTGAGTTTGTCTTTGCGCTCGGTGAGCTTGGCGATGTTGGCGCTGAGCTTGGCGATTGCATTAGCGGTTTTGGAAACAGCTGGCTTTTTAGCAGGTGCTTTCGCAGCAGGCTTAACCGCTTTAGCGGGTGCCGCGGCGGCCTTTGGAGCGACCGACTTTGGTGCTACTTTTGCTGGTGCAACTTTCTTTGCAGTGACTGGGGACTTGGCTTTTTGAGCCGTTTTTTTCGCAGTTGCCATTTTAGTTTTCCTTTTAATGATGAGCTGGTTCAGATCATTGACCAGTGCCCTATTGTCGCAAATTTTTTCAACTTGCTATCATTTTTATTTTTGGTACTAAACCACGCCTGCCTTGCGGAGGTTTTCAATCGCTGTGGCATCCAATCCCAAGCTCGCCAACACCTCGTTGGTGTGCTCACCTAAAGCGGGCGGCGCGCGATGCAGTACAGGCGGGTTGTCCATCAGCCGCAGTGGGCTTGCGACGCTGTCGATGGATGCAATCGATGTTTTTGCCTGTGCGTCAGGTGCCAAAGCTTGCTTGACGACCAAGCCTCTTGCTTGAACCTGGGCGTCTTGAAAAGCTTGCCCGATGTCGTTGATGGGGCCGCAAGGAACGGCCTTGTCCTCCAGAAGCGCGACCCACTGCGCAGTAGTACGGGTGCGTGTGAGGATCTGCATTTGTGGGATGAGTGACTCGCGGTTTTTGACGCGCAGGGTGTTGGTGGCAAAGCGTGCGTCCGCTGCCCAATCGGGGCTATCCACGGCGTCGCAAAAGCGGGCAAACTGTCCATCGTTGCCCACGGCCAGCAGCATGGCGCCATCTTGTGTTTCAAAGTCTTGGTAGGGCACCAGGCTGGGGTGGCTGTTGCCTTGACGTTGTGGCACCTTGCCTGTGTTGAGAAAGCCTCCCGCTTGGTTGGCCAAAATCGCCATGCCAACGTCGAGCAAGGCCATGTCGATGTGCTGGCCTTCTCCTGTGCGGTGGCGCACTTCAATGGCGGCCAGGATGGCGCTGCAAGCGTACACACCCGTGAAAATATCGGTAAGTGCTACGCCCACCCTCAGCGGTCCGCCGCCTTGTACGTCGTCAGGTCGTCCGGTGATGCTCATCATGCCGCTCATGGCTTGAATCATGAGGTCGTAGCCCGCGCGTTCGGCGTAAGGTCCGGTTTGGCCGAAGCCGGTCACCGAGCAATAAATTAGACGCGGGTTGAGGGCTTTGAGGCTGGCGTAGTCCAGCCCGTAATGCGCCAGGCCCCCGACCTTGAAGTTCTCCACCAAGATGTCACTGCTCAGAGCCATTTGGCGAATGATGGCCTGGCCTTCGGGGTGGGCGATGTCGAGCGTGATGGCGCGTTTGTTTCGGTTGCAGGCGGTGAAGTACGCGGCTTGGTCGGTGTCTTGCCCGTGCTCGTCTTTTAAGAAGGGTGGACCCCAGTGGCGAGTGTCGTCGCCAGCGCCGGGGCGTTCTACTTTGATGACATCAGCTCCCAAGTCAGCCAGCATCTGGGTGCACCAGGGCCCGGCCAGCACACGGGAGAGGTCGAGTACTTTGAGGTGGGCGAGGGCGGCTTGTTTTTGTGTCATGGTGGTCTTTTACTGTGAGCTAATATTATGTTGCTGTTGCTACGGGTGAAGTCCGATAGCCGACCAGATGTGTGCCTGCCCTGAGGGGCAACGCCGGGGCCCTCATCTGTCCTGCTGGCCAGCAAATCGGTCCCCAGCGTTGCCCCTCAGGGCGAGACGGCGACTGACTTGCGCGACTACTTACACGCCGCAGTGCTTGGGGGTTTGGCCCCCTCCGATTTGTGCGCATTTGGCACCATGAGGCGGGGGCCAGACCCCCAAGCCCTGCACCCAAACCCCGTCAGCAAACCGTGCACCCAAAAAGCCTCAAAAAATCAGTTGCTAAAAGCAGCAATCCCCGTCTGGGCCCGTCCCAAAATCAGGGCGTGAATATCGTGCGTGCCTTCGTAGGTGTTGACCACTTCCAGGTTGACCAAGTGGCGGGCCACGCCGTATTCGTCGGAGATGCCGTTGCCGCCCATCATGTCGCGGGCCAAGCGGGCGATGTCCAAAGACTTGCCGCAGGAATTGCGTTTGAGGATGGACGTGATTTCCACCGCCGCAATGCCTTCATCCTTCATGCGGCCCAAGCGCAGGCAGCCTTGCAGGCCCAGCGCGATTTCGGTTTGCATATCAGCGAGTTTTTTCTGGATCAGCTGGTTGGCCGCCAACGGGCGTCCGAACTGGATGCGGTCCATGGTGTACTGGCGCGAGCGGAACCAGCAGTCTTCAGCGGCACCCAAAGCGCCCCAGGCAATACCGTAGCGGGCGGAGTTGAGGCAAGTGAACGGGCCTTTGAGACCTTGCACTTCGGGGAAGGCATTTTCTTCAGGGCAAAACACGCCGTCCATCACGATCTCGCCGGTGATGCTGGCACGCAAGCCCACTTTGCCGTGAATGGCGGGGGCGCTCAAACCGGCCATGCCTTTTTCCAGCACAAAGCCGCGAATCGGACCCACCTGACCAGACTCGGAGACTTCTTTGGCCCACACCACAAACACATCGGCAATCGGGCTGTTCGAGATCCACATCTTGGCGCCCGTCAACTTGTAGCCGCCAGCCACTTTGTGGGCGCGGGTGATCATCGAGTTGGGGTCAGAGCCGTGGTCAGGCTCGGTCAGGCCAAAGCAGCCGATCCATTCTCCGGTGGCCAACTTAGGCAGGTATTTCTGGCGCTGGCCTTCGGTTCCGAATTCAAAAATAGGCACCATCACCAAAGAACTTTGCACGCTCATCATGGAGCGGTAGCCCGAGTCCACGCGCTCGACCTCGCGTGCAATCAGGCCGTAGGCGACATAGTTGAGGCCGGGGCCACCGTAGGCTTCAGGGATCGTGGGGCCGAGCAGGCCGAGCTCACCCATCTCCCGGAAGATGCTGGCGTCAGTTTGCTCTTTGCGAAAGGCCTCCACCACGCGGGGCTGGAGCTTGTCCTGGCAGTAAGCCGCCGCCGCATCGCGCACCATGCGCTCGTCGTCGCTGAGTTGGCTGTCGAGTAAAAAGGGGTCTTGCCAGTTGAAGCTTGCGTTTGCCATAGGGAATCTCCAGATGATGGGGGTGAAAAATGAGGCTGCCAACGCAGCCCATGTCCCATGGTAACCAGCTTTGCAGGCGGTTGGCAAACGACTTCTCGTCATCTAGTTATGTGATTAACTAATAGCTAGTTCTTCGTAAAAAATTAATATTAATAGATTTAAGTTCTTAATGGCTGAGCTTGTATAGCTATTAAAAATATAGTGATATTGAACTCTTAATAGAGCACATTGTGTATATTCTGCACACCATGCGCAGAAAAATACCTTCCCTCCAAGCCCTGGCCTGTTTCGATGCGGCCGCTCGCCACGAAAGCTATACCCGCGCGGCTCAAGAACTTGCGCTGACGCAGGGCGCGGTGTCGCGCCAAATTACGGCGCTGGAAGAGTTCGTTGGTGTGGTTCTGTTCAGGCGCACCCGCCACGGCGTTGCGTTGACCGAGCGTGGGGCTGAATACGCCCGCCAGATCGCACCACGCTTGCAAGGCTTGGAGCGTGACACGCAAGACATCATGTCCAGCCAAGGCAGTGGCGGCAGCATTCACCTGGCGGCCGTGCCTACGTTTGCCACCCGCTGGCTGATTCCCCGTTTACCTCACTTAAAAACGCTGCACCCGGACATCACCGTGCACATTGAAACCCGCACGCGCCCCTTCATGTTTGCCGACACGCCGTTTGATGCCGCACTTTATGCCGGCACGCCCGAGCAAGTGAGCCAGTGGGCGGGCACGCGCGCGCTGCGCTTGCTGGCCGAGGACGTGGTGCCGGTTTGCCGACCTGAACTGTTGGGCGGACTGACTTTGTTGAGCGCCGAGGCCATCGCCCTGTTGCCCTTGCTGCAGCAAAGCACCCGCCCCGATGCTTGGCGGCAATGGTTTGATGCGGTCGGCGTGTCGGCGCCCCAGGCTTTGGCCGGTCCGCGTTTCGAGTTGTTTTCCATGACCGCTGCAGCGGCGGCGCATGGTTTGGGGCTGGCGCTGGTGCCGCGACTTTTGATAGAGCCAGAATTGGCACGGGGCGAATTGGTGGTCGCCTGCGACCTGCCCTTAAAGGGGGAGAGGGCCTATTACCTAGTTACTTCCGAGCGCAGTGAGGAGCGGCCTGTGGTGAAGATATTCATGGACTGGCTGACGAAATCTTTGGCTTTGCCACCGCAGGCTTGAGTAAAGGCAAGGCGCTCGATCCTGTTTGGGCTAAGTTCAAAGCCTTGCCGCCAAGGACTATTTCTGAAACTTTACAAAGTAGATGTGATGCTGCGCTGTGCCCCAGCGCGTTACCCATAGACCACAGCCCTTAAAGGACTTCAGCCATGCACATTCAGAATTTAAATCCGGCAGATACCGTCGTCATCCGTGACGTGCGCCTAAGTAAGCTTTGGAGTGCAGGTGCTGCAGCACTTGTCGCCTTGCTGTTGTCGGGTGCAGCCCACGCGCAAGCCTATGTAAATGTGACGGTGGGCGGGGCCTTTGCCCCCAACGTTTACGGGCAAATCGTCATCGGCACCAACCCGCCTCCGCCCGTCGTCTTTGCGCACCCGGTGCTTGTGGGTCCCGTGGTTTATGGTGCACCCATTTTGTATTTACATGTGCCGCCTGGCCATTACCAGGATTGGGGACGTTACTGCGCACGTTACAACGCGTGTGGACGCCAGGTTTACTTTGTACAAGCCGATCCGAAAAACCGCTGGTGGGATCACCACAACGAGCATCTCCGGGGCCGAGAAGCCTACCGTGAGCCCGAAGTTCGCCATGACAGGCGAAACAATCGGTCTGATCAGGGGCACAAAGAGCGCGGCGAAGATCAGCGCGGCAACCCCCATCAGGATCAGCGCAACTCAAACCGCTGATGTACTGGCGACAGCTGGCTTGGCTGCCCAACTCCGCGAGCCCACGGGCAAACCCCTAGTTACAGCGTGGCACGTGCTTTGCTAGTATTCAAGCCAGAAGCTGACTAAACGGTCAGTTTTTGGTTTGTTAACGGCGAAAGCCAGCAAGGAGTTGCCCGCGTGTCCACTTCAAACTCTCCCGATATCCGGCCAGGCCGACTGAGCGCCTCCGAATACGCGCTGCGATTTGGCGACGCCACGCCGCGAATGACCCCCGCTCAGGCCGTGCTGGAAGCCGAGCGCTGTCTCTATTGTTTTGATGCACCCTGCGCCACGGCGTGCCCCACCAGCATTGACGTGCCCTCATTCATCCGACGCATTGCCGATGGCAATATGCGTGGCTCGGCCCGCGCCATTTTGGACGCCAACCCCTTGGGCGGCATGTGCGCGCGGGTTTGCCCCACGGAAAACCTGTGCGAGGCCGTGTGCGTGCGCAACACCCAGGAGGAAGGCAAACCCGTGGCCATTGGGCGCTTGCAGCGCTTTGCAGTGGATGCGCTGCTGGAGAGCGCACAGCCGCAAATTTTTATGCGCGCCCCCGTCACTGGCAGACGAGTTGCGGTGGTGGGTGCCGGCCCGGCGGGACTGGCCTGCGCGTACACACTGGCACGCGAGGGCCACAAGGTGGTGGTGTTTGATGTGCGACCCAAGCCGGGCGGCCTCAATGAATATGGCTTGGCCAGCTACAAAACCACTGATAACTTTGCGCAGGCTGAAGTGCAGTGGTTGCTGGGCATTGGCGGCATCGAGATTCGCACCGACTGGACGCTGGACACCGTGGCGCAACTCGATGCACTTCGGCAGGACTATGACGCCCTGTTTTTGGGCATGGGCCTGAGTAGCACGCACCAGCTCGGGGTGCCCGGTGAATCGCTTGACGGTGTGCAAGACGCGATTAGTTTCATCGCCCATTTGCGCCAGACGGATGATCTGTCAACGCTCCCCGTGGGTCGGCGTGTGGTGGTGATTGGTGGCGGCATGACAGCGGTAGATGCCGCTGTGCAGTCCAAATTGCTGGGCGCTGAAGAGGTGCACATCGTGTATCGGCGAGGCGTTAATGCCATGTCGGCCTCAACCGCTGAGCAAGCCTGGGCGCAAACCAACGGCGTCACGATTCACCACTGGCTAGCCCCGCTTGACATTGAGGCGCACCCGCAGGCCAAAGGGCAGGTGGGCGCCATCACATTTGCACGCCAGGCGCTGGTCAACGGCCAGTTAGTCCCAACTGGCGAGACCGAGACTTGGCCTGTTGACATGGTGCTCAAAGCCATCGGCCAGCAACTCGGCAACCCGGTGCTGGCCCAAGCTGGTTTTGCCCTGACCGGTGGCCGACTGGCCACGGACAGCGCGGGCTTGACCAACCTGGAGGGCGTTTGGGCGGGGGGCGATTGCCGCGCCGGGGGGCTGGACCTCACAGTCGAAGCGGTGGAGCACGGCAAGCAATCTGCCAAGGCCATTCATGCCTGGCTTGGCACACAGGCCTCAACGAATTGAAAGACCCTCATGGCTAATCTGACATCAAACTTTGCTGGCATCCAAAGCCCCAACCCTTTCTGGCTGGCCTCGGCGCCGCCCACGGATAAAGCCGTCAACGTCAACCGCGCTTTCGAGGCCGGATGGGGGGGCGTGGTGTGGAAAACACTGGGCGAGGCCGGGCCGCCGGTGGTCAACGTGAATGGCCCGCGTTACGGCGCCTTGCTCACGCCGGACCGTAGGCTGATGGGCTTCAACAACATCGAACTCATCACCGACCGTGACCTCGAAATCAACCTGTTTGAGATCACCGAGGTGAAGCGCAACTGGGCCGACCGCGCGATGATCGTGTCCTTGATGGTGCCCTGCGTTGAGGAATCCTGGAAGGCGATTTTGGCGCGGGTGAATGACACCGGCGCTGATGGCATCGAGCTTAACTTTGGCTGCCCACACGGCATGAGCGAGCGCGGCATGGGCGCTGCTGTGGGCCAAGTGCCCGAGTACATTGAAATGGTGACGGCGTGGTGCAAGCACTACTCCAACCTGCCGGTGATTGTGAAACTCACACCCAACATCACCGACGTGCGCCTGCCAGCGCGTGCCGCCAAAAAGGGCGGTGCCGATGCGGTCTCGCTCATCAACACCATCAACTCCATCATGGGCGTTGACCCGTATACGTTGACCATGAGCCCCTCGACCAGCGGCAAAGGCTCGCACGGGGGCTACTGTGGTCCGGCCGTCAAACCGATTGCACTCAATATGGTGGCCGAGATCGCGCGAGACCCCCAGACTGCCGGGCTTCCTATCTCGGGCATTGGCGGCGTAGGCACTTGGCGTGATGCGCTGGACTACATCGCGCTGGGCGCCGGCAATGTGCAGGTCTGCACGGCGGCGATGGTCTATGGCTTCAAGATCGTGCAGGAAATGAGTGACGGCCTCTCCAACTACATGGACGAGATGGCTTTCACGTCCATTGACGATATTCGCGGCAAGGCGTTGCCCACCGTGTCGGACTGGCGCTATCTGAACCTGAACCACATCAGCAAAGCAGTCATCAACCAAGACAGCTGCATCCAGTGCGGGCGCTGCCATATTGCCTGCGAAGACACCTCGCACCAAGCCATCACGGCCACCAAAGACGGCAAGCGCTTCTTTGAGGTGAAAGAAAATGAATGCGTGGGCTGCAACCTGTGCGTGGTCGTCTGTCCGGTGCCGGAATGCATCAGCCTGCGTGACCTGGCCCCTGGCGAGACAGACCTGCGCACCGGCAAAGCCGTAAGCCCAGAGCACGCCGACTGGACCAGCCATATCAACAACCCGATGCGCACGGTACTGGCGTAATTTTTTAAAGGACGAAACCATGAGCAAGCTATTTATTCGCGGCGGCACGGTCGTCAACGCCGACCGTGCGTTCCGGGCCGACGTGCAGTGCGAGGACGGAAAAATTGTGGCGGTGGGTGAGAATTTGAGCGTGCCAGCTGACGCCACGATCGTGGACGCTGGTGGCCAGTATGTGATGCCCGGCGGCATTGACCCGCACACCCACATGCAGCTGCCTTTCATGGGCGCTACCACGATGGACGATTTCTTCACCGGCACGGCCGCAGGTCTGGCGGGCGGCACCACCACCATCATCGACTTCGTCATTCCAAGCCCCCAGCAGTCTTTGATGGAGGCTTACCAAACCTGGCGGGGCTGGGCTGAAAAATCAGCCTCCGACTACTCGTTTCACATGGCCATTACGTGGTGGGATGAGAGCGTCAAGCACGACATGGGGACGCTGGTGCACGATGAGGGCATCAACAGCTTCAAACACTTCATGGCCTACAAAAACGCCATCATGTGCGACGATGAAACGCTGGTCAACAGCTTCAAGCGCTCACTGGAGTTGGGCGCCATGCCCACCGTACATGCTGAAAATGGCGAGCTGGTTTTCTTGCTGCAAAAAGAAGTGATGGGCCTGGGCATCATGGGGCCGGAAGGCCACCCGCTCTCGCGCCCACCCACAGTAGAGGCCGAGGCGGCCAACCGCGCCATTGCGATTGCCGAGGTGCTGAACGTGCCAATTTACGTCGTGCATGTGTCTTGCCAAGAATCAGCCGAAGCCATTGCCCGCGCCCGCGCCCGGGGCCAGCGCGTTTATGGCGAGGTGCTGGCGGGTCATTTGGTGGTGGACGATAGCGTGTATCGCTATCCCGACTTTGCCACCGCAGCGGCCCACGTCATGAGCCCGCCCTTTCGGCCCAAAGGCCACCAGGAAGCTTTGTGGCGTGGACTGCAATCGGGCAACCTGCACACCACGGCCACCGACCACTGCACTTTTTGCGCTGCACAAAAGGCAGCGGGTAAAGATGATTTCTCAAAGATTCCTAATGGCTGCGGCGGCATTGAAGAGCGTCTGGCCGTGATCTGGGATGCCGGGGTCAACACCGGGCGCCTGACGCCTTCCGAATTCGTCGCCATCACCTCGGCCAACACCGCCAAGCTCTTTAATATTTACCCGCAAAAAGGCAGTGTGTCGGTGGGTGCGGATGCTGATTTGGTGGTGTGGGACCCTGCAGGGACCAAAACGCTGTCGGTCAAAACCCAGCACAGCAAGGGCGATTTCAATATCTTTGAAGGCCGGACTGTGCGGGGCATTCCTAGCCACACGGTGAGTCAGGGCAAGCTGGTGTTTGTGCAAGGCGACTTGCGTGCTGAGCGGGGGGTGGGGCGTTATATCAAGCGGCCTGCTTTCGGGGCTAACTTTTCTGCGGCTCAGCTTCGGGCTGAGACTTTGAAGCCTACGGCGGTTGTGCGCTGATGGATTGGTGCCTGCCGGTATGGGCATCGCCTGGGGCCTCATCTGTTTCTGCTGAAACAGAAAATCGGCTCCAGGCGTTGCCCACACCGGCGAGTACGGGCTTGACGAGCGACGGGCGATTAAGTCACATAAGACATGCGCGCCAACACCTTCGGAGAGTGCGGGGTGTGCCGGGGGTCCGATTTCCTGGCCCAGCAGGGACAGATGAGGTCCCCCGGCACACCCCACACT
>CANBUY010000011.1 GCA_947372745.1 Comamonadaceae bacterium
GCAGCAGCAGGGCGCTGGCGCCGTCAACCCCGGTTTGCTGGCCCAGTACCCACAGCAACCACACCACAGTAGCAAACATCGGGAAAGCCATGGCGCGACGAAACGTGTCCATCCAAGCGCCGGGTCGAGGCAGCCAGCGCGCCACTGCCGGGATAAAGCTGGCTGCCAAATAGGGCAAGGCCATGCCCACACCAATCGCGGCAAAAATCAGCAAAGCCTGGGCAGCGGGCAGACCCAAAGCCAGACCTAACGATGCGCCCATGAAGGGGGCGGTACAAGGAGAGGCAATGGCTACAGCCAGCACGCCTGATAAAAACGCGTTCACGCTCGGGTTTTTGGCCTCCAGTGTGGCCACGCGGCTGGGTAAAAATTGGCCAAACTCAAACAAGCCCGCCAAGTTCAAGCCCATCACCGTGAACAGCACCGCCAAAGCCGCCACCACCGCAGGCGCTTGCAGTTGAAAGCCCCAGCCCAGCTGCTCGCCCGCGCTGCGCAGGCCCAGCATGAGCGCGCCTAAAGCGACAAACGACAGCACCACGCCCGCGCTGTAGGCTACACCGCTGACCCGGTGCCCGCGCCGGTCGTTGGCGTGGCGCGTAAAACTCATCACCTTGATGGCCAGCACCGGAAACACGCAAGGCATCAGGTTCAAAATAAGGCCGCCCAAGAGCGCGCCTATCAAGGCTGCCCACAAACTCAAGGAGGTCGCGGGGCTGATCGTTTGCGCGTTGGCGGCGTTGGCTTGCAGCGCCGCCGCCAAAGCGGGCGACACGGTGGCCGCCTCGGCCTTGGCAGGCCATTGGCCACTCACCGTGGCGTTGGCTAAAAAGCCTTGTTGCTTGCCCGCGAGGTCGGCCACCAGCAACAAAGGCATCAGCGCCGGGCTGCTGCTGCGGTCGGCCGACAAGGGCACTTGCGCCGTCCACACCTTGCCTGTCCAGTTTTGCGTCCAGGCACCTGCCGTTTGAATGACCTCGGGGGTCTCGGGGAACAAGGCCAGTGTTTGGCCTTGCAGGGCCGTGGGCAGATTGGCCACGGATAGTTTGAGGGATTGGCCTTCAATCGTCACCGTGCTTTGGCCTGTCAAAACGGCGGGTTGAGCCAAGCGGTTGGCTTCAAAAGCGGCGCCATTCATGGCGGTGGAGCCTTGCACTGGCAAACGCAGCGCAAATTCGCCTTCCTCGGGAATGCACTCTTTGCGGCACACCAGCCAGCTCGCCTTGAGCTTGATCTCCAGGTCTTTGTTGAGCAGCGAGGGCTTGAATGCGGGCGTGATCGTCAACGGCACCGCCAGCAACACCGTGCCTTCAAACCCGTAGTTGGCCAGGTTGCCAATGGGAATCTTTTTGGGCAGCGGCCAGTTAATATCGCCAGCCGTGACGCCCGTGGGCAAGGTCCAGGCAAGGGATGTGGGCAGGCCTGAGTCGCCCGAGTTTTTCCAGTAGGTGTGCCAATCGGGCGCGTGCGTGAGCTGCAAACCCACCCACACCGCCTTGCCCGCGTCCGCGCCTTGCGGCGCGTGCGCCATCAACTCGGCACGCACTTGGGGGCTGGTGACGATGGTTTTTAAGGTATTTTGGGCTGCGACGTCCAAAGGGTAAGCTTGACCAGCTATTAAAATAATAGCGCCTATCAGACTGGTTTTGAGTTTTGAGAGCGTCACTGAGAGCCTTTTTCTATGTCGTTGCAATTTCTTTTCCCCGTCACTGCGAGCGAAGCGCGGCAGTCCATATCTTTTCCCCGTCACTGCGAGCGTAGCGCGGCAGTCCACCGCTGCGTTGCGTCGGCTTTGGTTGGTGGTTGTTGCTCCGCAACATGGACTGCCGCGCTGCGCTCGCAGTGACGAGGGAGGGGTGCGTCAAACAGCGATTCTTGCGCAAACACCGCCGGGAGTTTTTTTGGGGCCTTGATGCGCAGTTGTTTATTCACGTTTTCACGGCCAAACACCACCTCAATATCCGCCACCGCCACGCCAAACAAGGGCGCCAAAAACCGCACCATGTGGTCGGTCGCCTTGCCCGCCACCGGAGCGGCAGTCACGCTGATTTTGAGCTGAGTGCCCTTGGGCTTGCCAATGGCGTCCTTGCTGGAGCTGGGTTTGCCCAGAATATTGACCACCAAGACGTCGCCCTCCCACGCAAAAAACGAGTCGCCCGTGGCGTTTTTGATTTGGCCGCGGCTCATGGGGCAGGGCGGCTGTGATTGAAGTGTGTTTTCATGGCGTTCATGGCAAGTTTGCACTATCGGCTTCGGCCTCTGGCCAAAGTTGGGGAAAAAGAAAACGCAAAGTATGCTGTGGCAAACCAAAGCGCACCTTGCCTTGTGGCGTGTCCGACACCAGCAGCCCTCGCTTAATCAGCGCCCCCAGTGCATCGGTGGCATTGCGCTCACCTAAGCCCAGCATGTTCTTGAAGTCGCCTCGGGCCATCTCTTCGCCGCTTAAAAACAGGTAGTGCAGCCCCCGTAGTGAGGTTTGACGGACACCAGATTTCAAGACACGTTCTTCAAAAACGAGGCAGGCTTCAAGACGAGATTTGAGCGTTTCAAAGTCCAGCATACTGGTCATGAAGTTGATCTGATCCAGGCAAACATCGAACACAAAGTCAACCCAGGCCAGCAAAGCCTGCTCGCTCAAGTTGCCACGCCCGTCCAGCGCGCCCCGGCGCAGGCTGTCGGCATCCGCCAGCAAGGCGTAATAGCGGTCGGCACGGCGGGCAAAACCGCGCAACGGCGACCACAAGCCCCCGGTGTAGCCCATCGCGTTTAGCCAAATGTGGGTGTGCAGTCGCATCACCCGGCCATTGCCATCCACAAAGGGGTGAATCCAACCCAGGCGTTGATGCGCGGCCGCTATGGCCACCAAGGCGGCTTCGCCCCGGCGCACATGGGCATATTCACTGGCCCAGCGCCCAAGAAATTCGGGCGCGCTGGCATGGGTGGGGGCCACATGCTGACCCACCTCAACGTCACGCGCTCGCCAGGCGCCGGGCACGATAGCCTCGTTTTCAAGCGTGAACAGGTCAGAGGCAGGAAGTTGACCAAACAGGGTTTGGTGAATGTCTTGCACCGCGCTGGCTGAGTACAAAGATTGCGCACCGTCAGGCCCTTGGTAGCGCGTCTCCAGTTTTATTTCGGCCTCAATATGCGCCACGGCTAGGCGCTGCTTGGCGGCCAGCAGGGCGTCTTGCGAGAAGTTTTGTCGCAACGCCTGCTCAATCTCATGTGGGCGCGTGTGCTGCCCCTCAATGCGGTTGGTGTAATACGAATTCATGCTGCGCAAAAGACTGCGCAACTCGGGTGGCACCCGAGTGCCTGCCAAGGTGGTGGCCAGTCGGGACAGGTCGTGCGCCTTGCTCAGCAGCGGTTCAAGCCGCGCTTCACTGGGCATTAAGGGTTCAAATTGGTGGATTTGCGAATACATGGGGTCTATTTTGCCAACTTATTTATATTTGTAAATAATTGATTTGTATGGTTTAAGTGTTAATTCTGCCATGTATTTTGCCAACATTAATACCGAGTTCTGCGGCCACACCCTTGGCTGAGCGTCCAATGTCCATGGAGGCGTTGAGGCCAGCGCGGGTGGCGCAAGGAATTGATAATACTGGCATGCCCCACGCCTTAATCACCGCCGCTGCCCAGCCCACCATCCTCCTGGCCACCCTCAACGCCAAATACATTCACGCCTCCATGGGTCTGCGCTACCTGCTGGCCAATATGGGTGATTTGAAGCCCTGCACCCAGTTGCGCGAGTTCACCATTGCCCGCAAACCGCAAGAGGTGGTGACCGAGCTGCTGGCCGCGCTCGGGGCGCCTGCGCCCGGTGCGGTGCAAATCATCGGTTTTGGCGTGTACATCTGGAACGTCACCCAAACCTGCGAGGTACTTCGCTTGCTTAAAGCCATGCGGCCCGACATCAAGGTCATTTTGGGCGGCCCCGAGGTTAGCCACGAGGTGGACGAGCAAGACATCGTGCGCCTGGCCGACTTTGTGATCACCGGCTGGGGCGATGTCAGCTTTGCCAAGCTGTGCCGCGCGCTCTTACACGGCCCCCAGCCTTTGATGAAAGTGATCGCTGGCGAGCAACCGCCGCTCGACACCCTCACCCTGCCGTACGCCGAGTACACCGATGCCGACCTGGCCCACCGCCTGCTGTACGTGGAGGCCTCACGCGGCTGCCCCTTCAAGTGCGAGTTTTGCCTGAGCTCTCTGGACAAAACCGCCTGGGCCTTTGACCTGGATAACTTTTTGGCCGAGATGCAGGGCTTGTACCTGCGCGGCGCCCGCAACTTCAAGTTTGTGGACCGTACCTTTAATCTCAAAATCGACGCATCCATTCAGATATTGCAGTTTTTTCTGGACCGTCTGCCCCCGCACGGAGAGGCGGGTGATGCTGACCCGGCGGGCGCCTTGTTTGTTCACTTTGAGGTCATCCCCGACCAGTTGCCCGACCGCCTGAAAGCCATGATTGCCCGCTTTCCCCCCGGCGTGTTGCAGTTTGAGGTGGGTATTCAAAGCTTTAACGTGGACGTGCAGCAGCGCATCTCAAGAAAGCAAGACAACGAAAAAACCGCCGCCAACCTCAAATGGCTGGTCAACGAGTCCAACGCGCACCTTCACACTGACCTCATTTTTGGCCTACCGGGTGAAACGCTGGAGAGCTTTGCAAAAGGCTTTGACCAGCTTTACGCCCTGCGCCCGCATGAGATTCAGCTGGGCATTTTGAAACGCCTGCGTGGCACGCCCATTGCCCGCCACACCGAGGAATACGGCATGGTGTACGAGGCCCACCCGCCCTACACCGTGCTGCAAACCAAGGCCATAGATGCGCCCACGATGCAACGTTTCACCCGCTTTGCCCGCTATTGGGACCTGGTTGCCAACTCCGGGCGTTTCAAGCAAACCTATTTAATCTTGCTGGAGGAGGGCGTGGCCTCGCCGTTCAATGCGTTTCTGGATTTTGCCGACTGGCTCTGGCTTACCCAGCAAAAAACCAGCGGTTTAACGCCTGAAATTTTGGTTGATGCGCTGTTTGACTACCTGCACAAGGTTCGCAACCTGCCCCACGCCACTGTGCAAACAGCCTTGCTGGGCGACTACATCGCCAGCGGCGCCCGCGCCAACCCGCAGTCGCTCAAAGGCCTGTTGCCCAAGCAGCAAGCCCCTGAACAATCCCCTAAAACCTTGGCCCAGCGTCAAGAGCGGCATCAGCCGGCTTAAGCCGGTTGGCCCTCTCAACGAATAGTCGAAAATACCCCCATGCAAAATTTACCCTCCTGCCCCCAGTGCACACTGGAAAATACCTACCTTGACGGCGACAACTACATCTGCCCCGACTGCACCTACGAGTGGCCGGCCACCGCCGCTGCCGAGGCAGACGAGGGCAGCAAAGTCATCATGGATTCCAATGGCAACGTGCTGGTCGATGGCGACGCCGTCATTTTGATCAAAGACCTGAAGGTCAAGGGCTCGTCGACCGTGCTCAAAAAAGGCACCAAAGTCAAAAGCATCCGTTTGGTCGATGGTGACCACGAAGTGGACTGCAAGATGGACGGCGGCAGCTTCATGCTCAAGGCGGAGTTTTTGAAGAAGGCGTGATTAGTATCCATTAATCTATTCATTATGGTTTACTTTAAAAAGGTGGCTTGGTCTATTTACATTGGTAAGTAGCGCGATTAGACTCTGAAATATTTATTCAGTAATCTATTCATAATGCGCCCGAAAAACCAAAAAACGCCCGGCCAGCTTCTCATGCTGCTTCGCCAGCACCCAGGGGCCAAGGCGTCTCAGTTGGCCGAGTGGCTGCAGATCAGCCAGTCCACCCTGAGTCGCCTGCTGGGCGCAGCAGGCGGTGCTGTTTTGCCCATCGGGGCTGGGCCGCGCCGGCGTTATTTCGGGCAGCGCCTGCTTCGGGGTTTGCCGGGCAATTTCCCGCTTTATGCGGTCAACCCCGAAGGGCAGGTCAGCCCGCAGGGCGCACTCAAACTCACTGCCCCCGAGGGCACCGTGCTGGACGTGGCTGCTCTGGGTTGGCCGGTTGAGGCTGAGTTTGCCGAGGGTGTTTGGCCCGGCTTGCCGTATGTGCTGCAAGACATGCGCCCGCAAGGTTTTTTGGGCCGCAACTTTGCCCGTCATTGGGCGCCAGATTTGGGCGTCTCGCCCAACCCCACTGAGTGGCATGACGACGACGTGCTCCACCTCTTGACGCAGCGCGGCAGCGACACAACGGGCAATTTGATTGTGGGCGACGTCGCCTTGCAGCGCTGGCTGCAAGCCAAAGCCGAGCCATTGGCCGTGATTGAAGAGGCGCAAACCGAGCAGGCCTACGCGCAAAAGGCCGACCAAGCCAGTGCGCTGGGCGCCGTGGGCTCCAGCGCGGCGGGTGAGTTTCCCAAATTTACCGCCTTGCGGGCCTTGGCAGGCAGCTTGACGCCCCATGTGATTGTCAAATTTTCAGGGGCAGAGGCCTCGGGCGCGGTGCAACGCTGGGCCGATTTATTGGTCTGCGAACACCTGGCGCTGCAAACCCTGCAAAGGAGCCTAGGCGTGGCCAGCGCCCGCAGCCGTGTTTTGAGCGTAGGCGGCAGAACCCTGCTTGAAGTCGAGCGCTTTGACCGGCACGGCGATTTTGGCCGCAGCCCCCTGTGCAGCTTGGAAACCCTAGACGCCGCCTTGCTGGGCAAAACCAGCACCGACTGGGGCGTGTTGGCCGAGATGATGCGGGTGCAAGGCTGGGTCAGCGCCGAGACCGTGCAAACCATTCGCCTCATCTGGCAATTTGGCCAACTCATTGGCAACACTGACATGCACAAAGGCAACCTCAGCTTTGTGCCCGGGCGCCCCATGACGGTGGCCCCGGTGTACGACATGCTGCCCATGCTGTACGCGCCCCTTGCCGGCGGCGAGGTGCCCACCCCGCGCTACCAGCCCGCCCTGCCGCTTCCCCAAAACAGAGACACCTGGCTGCAAGCCTGCACCGCCGCCCAAGCCTTCTGGCAAAGCGCCAGCACCGATGCCCGCATCAGCCCGGCGTTTGGGCAAGTTTTGCGGGCTAACCTGATTGAGTTGGAACGGGTGCGGGGGATGGCTTGAAGGATGGTTTGCGTCTACCTGCGCCTGTCATAGAATGGCAAAGATTGCCATAACCCTTGGAGAGTCGCACCATGTCGCTTAACATTTCTCTACCCGCAGAACTCGAAAACCGTGTGCGCGATCACGTTGCTTCTGGCATGTATGGCTCGGCCAGTGAGGTCATTCGCGAAGCCTTGCGCCTGTTTGAGGCTTACCAGACGATTCAAGTCGCAAGCCTTACGTCCTTGAAGTCTGACATTGCGCAAGGGATGGCCGATATTCATGCCGGGCGAGTCGTTGCGCTGGATGTGGCGGCCATCAAGGCGCAAGGTCGGCCTGTGTTGGCATCCAAAGCCGGATGAGGTGGGCATCACCGTGCTTCGTGTGCTGCACCATGCGAGGGATGTGCGCCAGATTGACTTTTAACGGGGCCACTAGATCGGTTAGGCCGCAATAGCTTTGGCCGGGAATGCACTCTCGCGCAGCACCTGGCACAACTGAATTTTGTATTCAGAATAAAGCGAAGCCCGCCCCTGCTGCTTGGCCGCCACATGCTCAGGGTGCGTGGCCCAGCCCCGCAAGCCCTCTTCAGAGTCAAACTCCACAATCGTTACCCGCTCGCCATCGGCGGCCACAAAACCTTTGTGCGACACATAGCCGGGCATCGTCTGCGCCAATTCGCTCATGCGGGCCGCCAGCGGTCCGTAGTCGTCTTGCACATCGGGGTTTAAACGGGAGCGGAAAACGGTGACAAACATGGGGAGTCCTTGGGGTGGGGATTAGGCCGCGAGTGCAAATCTTTTATCGCGCTCAGCGATGAGCACCTCGGCGGGGATGCCCAGTTGTTTGTGCAGGCGCCGGATCATGGGCAATGTCAGTGCGCGCTTGCGCCCCAGCACTTCATAAACTCGGTTGCTGTTGCCAATCAGCGGCACCAAATCTTTGACGCTCAAGCCCCCTTGCTCCATGCGAAACTTAATGGCTTCTATCGGGTCTGGTGGGTCAATCGGGTAGTGTTTGGCCTCGTAAGCCTGCACAAGGGTGGCCAAAATGTCCAAGCGGTCACCGTCAGGGCTGCCCGCATCGGGGTCTAAATCCATCAGCGTCGATATCTCTAGCAAGGACGCTTTGTAGTCCGCATCATTACGGATGGGTCGTATTTCCATGGCGTTAATCTCCTTGACCGCTTAGGTCATTTCAACAGTTTCGGCATCTATCGCGTCATACGCTTGATGGGTGCCCACGAACTTCACATAAATCAACTGCAGCTTGAAAGACACCGCCACCACCAAGCGGTAATCGTTACCTTTGATGTTGAAAACCACGCGGCGGTTTTTTAGAATACTTGCGCTTCTGTAATGCGCCTTGATATCTGCGGGTTGCTGCCAAGCGGCCTTAGTGGCCTCGTCATACCAAGCACGAAGGGGTTGTTCGGCGTCTTTGTGCTTGGCGTCTTCCCCGAATGCCTTTAGTGTGGCGATGGCTATAACTCGCATGGTGTAATTTTAGTCCCAGGCTGGGACTGGGTGGGTAATAAAAATAATAAGTTCGGAATAAACAATCTCTTGCCCGCGTAAACGCCACGGGTCATGTCCAGTTCCTTCCAGTCTGCCGACCGCTTCTTTGCCGATCCATTTGAGAGTGGGCATGCGCTTCCCTGTTGGTTTTGTTATTTAAGCTGCGAATAGTACTGATGAAAAATGCTTTCTTTGCTAAATTGCTTGAAAGTTAACTAATTAGTTTTATTTTTTAATTTTCGCGAGAAGGTGGCTAGCGGACTTCACGCGTGTGCGGGCTATCGAGGCTGCTGACTGCTGGGCTACTTATTTATAAGAAATCGGCTTACGAGCTAATGAAAACGTGCTTAAGCAGCTTCTTTTTTGATAGCGAGTAAGGTGCCTCGCACGGGGCAGTCCCTGCTCGCCGGTAATTGCGGCTTGGGGGTCAGAGCCCAATTTCGTACTTGGTTGTGTCTCTCCGGAAATAGGGTTGTCCTGAATTGGGATCTGACCCCCAAGCCTCAAATCTGTCATCGCGAGCGAAGCGCGGCGATCCATGACTTTGCCCCGGCCCAAGCCCACACCTTTAAGATAGAGCCATGAACACAAAATCACGTTTCTGGGCTGACCTCACCACGCAAGACTTTGCCCGCCTCTTGGCCAGTGGCGACGCGGCGCAAACGATTGCTGTGTTGCCGGTGGCGGCTACCGAGCAGCATGGGCCGCACTTGCCGCTGAGTGTGGACACGGTGCTGGTAGATGGCGTCGTGGCGGCGGCTTTGCCGCATCTGGCCAGCGATGTGCCGGTGCTCTTTTTGCCCACTCAAGCGGTCGGTTTCAGCCCGGAGCACGCGCGCTTTCCCGGTACGCTCACGCTCAAGACCGAGACGATTGTTCGGCTGTGGACGGACATTGGCGAGTCGGTGGCGGCGGCTGGCATCAAAAAGCTGGTGCTGTTTAATTCGCACGGCGGGCAGGTGAGCGTGATGGACCTGGTAGCGCGCGACCTGCGGGCGCGCCTCGATCTGCTGGTGTACAGCGTGAGTTGGTTCAACCTGCCTTTGCTTGATGCGCAGGGGCAGGATGTGAATGCCTACTTTAGCGCGGACGAACACCGCTTTGGCATTCACGCCGGTGACGTGGAAACCTCGATGATGCTGACCCTAAACCCTGAGCGGGTGGATATGTCACAGGCGCAAAACTTTGCCTCCAGTTCGCAGTGTCGGGCGCAAAAATATGCAGTTTTGGGCAACGGCAAGAGCGCCAAGCTGGGTTGGCAAATGCAGGACTACAACGTCCAAGGCGCAGTGGGCAACGCCGCAGCCGCCACGGCGGACAAAGGCCTAGCGGTGGTGCAGGCCGCCGGGCGCAGTCTGGCGCAGTTGCTGACTGAGCTGCACCAGTTGCCTTTAAGCACGCTGGTGGACGCGCCTGATTTGGCACCGCGCCCGGTTTAACCCCCTCCCTATTCGTGATTGCTTTTTACGACGCCCTGGCGTTGGGCGCTGCGGTTTGCTGGGCGGTGAGCAGCTTGTCGTCGGTGACGCCGGTGCGTCATTTGGGCGCGTTTGCCTTCACGCGCTGGCGCATGTTGCTGGTGACTTTGATGCTGTGGACGGCTGCGATCGCCATGGGCAGTTGGCAGTCGGTGCCTTGGGGCTCGTATGGCGTGCTGGGCCTAAGTGGGCTAATTGGCATTTTTGTGGGCGATACGGCTTTGTTTGCCGCTGTCAATCGGCTGGGGCCGCGCCGCGCCGGGGTGCTGTTTGCCACCAACGCGGTGTTCAGCGCGGGCTTGGGGTTTTGGGTGCTGAGCGAGCGCATGAGTGCGCAGGCTGCTTGGGGTGGCGCCTTGGTTGTTGCGGGGGTGATGACCGCCATCGTGCTGGGTCGGCGCAAGGAAGAAAGCCACACCTGGGAAGCGGATCGTGGCCATGTGGGCGCTGGTGTCGCCTTGGGTTTGTTGGCAGCGCTGTGTCAGGCGCTGGGTGCGTTAATTGCCAAGCCGGTTTTAGGCGCCGAGGTCGATCCGGTGGCCGCCTCGGCGGTGCGAGTGACGGCCGCAGCGGCGGCGCATTGTGCGGTGTTGTGGCTGGGTTTTAAAGTGGCTCAGGCGCAAAACAAACCCACTTGGCGGGTGCTGGCGCAAACCGGCCTCAATGGTTTTTTGGGTATGGGCATCGGCATGTCGCTGATCTTGCTGGCGCTCAAACATGGCGATGTCGGCCTGGTGGCCATTTTGTCGTCGGTCTCACCCGTGGTGGTGTTGCCCCTGCTGTGGTGGCGCCTGGGCCGCGCCCCTGCGCCCGGTGCCTGGCTGGGTGCGGGGTTGGCGGTGCTGGGGACGGGTTTGGTGTTGCTGCGCTAGGGGGACTCAACCGTCAAGGCTCAAGGCTTGTCGCGTTGCTGCCTTAAAAACGGGCGGTCAATGAAATCCGCCAAGGTGACCATGTCAGCCGCGATGACGCCGCAGGCGGTAAAGTGCTTTTTCCAGCCTTGCACCACGGCCGCGACTACTTTGACCTGGGCGTAAGCGGCGTCTTTGCTCAAGCCAAACAGCGCCGCTTGCGAGAGGGCGTTGTCTAGCGTAGCGTCGTGCCCACTGGTGCCCACGCGCATTTGCTGGTAGCCCAAGGCTTGGCCTGCTGGCAGTATGTCAAAGGCGGGCGATAGCGCATAGTGGCCGCGCTCATCGCGCAGCAAGACGTGGTTTTTTTCGTGGTCGTCGGTGTTGTCAATCAGGATGTTGAACACCATGCGCCTGAACAACTCGTGCATGGGTGGTCGGCTGCCCGGATTCACCGCAACGGCGCCCCGGCGGCGCAACAAAAGGGCGAGTTCGGGGTAGCCCATGGTTTTTTCACCCGCTGCCTGCAGGGCAACCTGGGCGCTCAAGGCGTGCAGCCGGTGCGTGCCGACGCGGTCAAACCGGCGCACGGCCACGGCGTGGCCCTGCGTCAGTGGAATAGCCTGTGTAGGTGCCACGTTGATGCCTGCAAGTGCGGCCAGCGTCATGCTGGCGTGCTCGACCAGCGGCGCATCAAAAGCGTCGCCCTCACCGAATTTGAGGATCCACTGCACACCGTCCAAATCAAGCAAGGCTTTGGGCCGGGCGCCGCCAAGCGTGGCGCCGGGGGAGATTAGCCGTTTTTGGGCGTCGGGCACGGGCTCGTTGTTGAGCACTTGGTGCACCAAAACTTCAATGGCTTGGACGTCGCTCAGTTGCGGCAGTGGCCCGCGTTGGCGGGGTTGGTAGCGCTCGGCTGAGAGCGACACCCCCAACGCGCCAAAGCGCTCGTCACCGGCAAAAAACAAATACTCCATGAGAGATAGCCGGGCCGGGCGGTCAATAAAGCGAATGATGCGTTCGCCCCAACGGTCCGGTCGGGCGTCGTCCACCGCCCCGCTCGCGCTGTCTTTATGGGTCGGCAAAAATTCAGTGTCGATCAGGGGCAGGTCTTCACTCAAGGCAAAACCTTGGGCCAGCCAAGTGGGTGCATAGCGCAAGGACACGCCGCGCAGCGCACGAACGGTGCGCAAGGTGCCAATCAAAACGGGTGCATCGGGCGTGCCCAGCCACCACAGGTAAAGCTGGTCAACGGGCTGGTATGCGGCGAGGTCAGTGTTGAGCATCGTTCAAGCTGCAGCTAGAGGGGTGGTTTGTCGGGTTGAGCGCTTTTGAGCTTGCCGGACCTCAATTTCAAGCGCACCGTGGTCCAGGGTCGGGTCCGCAAGGGGGGCAAGGGCATCGGCGCGGCCGATCAGCCACAAGGCGGTGGCGTAGATGCCCATTGCAACGCCGGGGTCACCGCCCTCCATGCGTTTGAGTGTGGGGATGGACACGCCCAAGCGCTGTGCCCAAATGGCTTGGGATTCGCGGCGGCGCTTGCGGGCAATGCTCAGGTTTTCACCCAAGTGTGCGAGCGAGGCCAACACGACTGGGGGCAGGCTGGAAAGGGCGCGAGAAGGCTTAGGCATAACAATCAGTTTGTTTCTTTGGTAGAAACAATAACATGGTTGTTGTATTTTGTAAACTAAACCCACTCAGGCGTGTGTAATCCAGCTGGCGTGCTCGGGCGCGTCAAGGTGCGGCAAGGTGTTGAAGGTGATCAGCGTGTGGCGCTTGGGGTTGAAAACGAGCTCGGTCACCGCGCTGTTGCGGATGCGCATATTGAGCTCAATCGTGGTCTCGGGCGTGGTGCCCAAAATATGCCCCACAGCGGTAGAAATGGGGCCGCCGCTGGAGACCATCAGCACGCTGCCCTCACATTGCGTGCGAACGTGGGTTAGTGCGCTGGTCACGCCTTGTTGAAATTCCCGGTAGCTCGGCATGCCGTGCGGGCTGACAACACCGTTCATCCACTGCGTGAGGCCGTCGCGCAAAAGCCGAAAGTGGTGACGATACAGCTCGGGAGTATCAGGTTTTTCAAGCTTATGGGGGTGGATGGCAGCGATGACCGCTTCGCTGTCGTATTCATTCAAGCCCGGCCAATCCAGCGGCATGCAGCTGGGCTGGTCAGCGGCCATGCCTTCGCAAATGCCTTTGAATGTTTGCTGCTGTCGCATCAAAGTGCCGGTGAGCACGGCGTCAAAGCGGATGCCTTTTCCCTTGAAATATTCACCCAAACGAATGCTTTGCTGGTGGCCCAGCGGGCTTAAGTTGTCGTAGTTGTCAGCGCCAAATGAAGCCTGGCCGTGGCGTACCAAATAGAGTGTTCCCATGGCTTTAATTTAAGCCCAACTATTGTGTGGGGCTTGTCCCGGGTGCGACGGGTTTACTGCGGGCTCAGAGGGCTACCGTGCCGTTGATGCAGGTCACCACGTCGCCGCCGACCCAGACTTGACGGTCTTCGTCTTGCGTGATGTGCACGCGCCCGGCTCGGCCCAGGTTGAGGCCTTGGGAGGCGGTGTAGGCGCTGGGCATGTGGCCGTCTTCGATGAGCCATTGGGCCAGGCTGGCATTCAGGCTGCCGGTGACGGGGTCCTCAATGACACCGACGGCGGCGGCAAAGGCGCGCACTTCCAGTTCTGGCTCGGTTTGAATGCTTTGATTGGCGTTGCTGCGGACGCCAAAGGCGCGGGCTTCACGGTTGGAGCGCGCTATCAAAGAAGTAGCTGATTCAGCTTGTTCTACGGCGGCTACACCTACTTTTTGCCCTAAAGCTTTAAGTTGGGCATGGTCGGGGGTGAGTTGCAGCACGGTGTCCACGCTGTCGAGCAGCAGGCTGAACCAAGCTGGGCCGTTGTCCAAAATTTGGGCGGCGATGATTTGGAGGGGGTGGAGGCCGAGGGCTTGGGTGATTTGGCTCAGCAGTTCGGGGCTGGGTGTGCTGCGCTTGAGAGGCGGAGCGGCGAAGGCCAAGCCTTGGGTTTGGGTGTTGCGCTGGATTTTGATGAGTCCGACGGCGCATTCTTGTAAAAATTCAGATTGCTGTTTGGGACACTCCTCCAGCCACGCGTGACAGGTGCCCAGGGTGGGGTGGCCTGCGAAGGGGAGTTCGGTGGTGGGGGTGAAAATGCGCACGCGGTAGTCGGCGCCTGAGGCTAGGCCCTCGGGCGTGGGGGGCAGCACGAAGGTGGTCTCGGACAGGTTGGTCCAATGGGCGAAGTGCTGCATGTCCTCCGTTGACAAGCCTTCACCGTCCAGCACCACGGCCAGCGGGTTGCCTAAGTACGGGGCTGCGGTGAAGACGTCAACTTGTTTGAAGGGGCGGGTTGTCATGGTCGGCAACGCGGCTCAGGCCTTGAGTTGCGCGGCGTAGGCTTTGAGTCCAGCGGCCAGGGCTTTGACGCCTTGGTGAATTTCATCCACGCTGGGGGTGACAAACGACAAACGCAGGGTGCGGGGGTCGCTGTGGCCGGCGTAAAAAGGCGCGCCCGGCACAAAGGCCACGTTTTGCGCCACCGCAAAAGGCAACAAATCCACCGCGTTCATGCCCTTGGGCAAGCGCGCCCACAAGAACATGCCGCCGGCAGGGGAGTTCCAAGTGAGGGTTGCATCGGCGTCACCGGCAGGGAATTCACGGGCCAGGGCTTCCAGCATGGCGTCACGCTGCGACTTATACAGGGCGCGGATGGTGGGCACATGGCGGTCCAGAAAGCCGTCTTTCATCACCTCGGAGATCAGGCGCTGGTTGAAGCCGGGGCTGTGCAGATCAGCGGCTTGCTTGGCTTGCAGAAGTTTGGGGTACATAGCCTGGGGCGCCACGATGAAGCCCAGGCGCAAGCCCGGCGCTAGCACTTTGGAGAACGAGCCCAGGTAAATGCAGCCGTCAGGGTTGCGCGCAGTCAGGGGCGCAGGCGGTGGGGTGTCAAACCACAGGTCGCCATAAGGGTTGTCTTCAATCAGAGGCAGGCCCAGGCGCACTGCTTCGCGGCTCAGGTTGGCGCGGCCTAGCTCGGTCATGGTGCGCCCGGTGGGGTTCTGAAAATTGGGCAGCACATACATAAAGCGGGCGTCAGCGGCTTGGCGGGCTAGGTCGGCCACATCCACGCCGTTGGCGTCGTTGCCCACGCTCACTACATTCGGCTCCATCGGCGCAAAGGCCATGACGGCGCCCAAATAGGTGGGCGATTCGACCAGCACTTTGCTCTCAGCATCAATCAGCACTTTGGCCACCAGGTCTAGCCCTTGTTGTGAGCCAGTGGTGATGAGCACTTGGGCGGGATCGACGTTCCAGGGCAGCATGGCGGCTACTTGCTCTCGCAGTGGCGCAAAGCCTTCGCTGGCGGCGTATTGCAGAGCGGCGTGGGGGTCGTCGCGCAAAACCTTGGCGCAGGCGGCTTCAAATTCGGCGACCGGAAATGTTTTAGGGGAGGGCAGACCGCCTGCAAAGCTGATGATGCCGGGTTTTTCAGTGACCTTGAGGATCTCGCGGATCACGGAGGGATTCATCTTGGCGGCGCGGCGGGCCAAGGTCCAGGTCTGAGCAGGGGTCGTTGAGTTCATTTTTTATCGTGGCTGAGTGATGTTTGAAAGCACGTTTCTAAGGGGCTTATTTTGCACCCATCGGCGGCGGGCTCGTCGCCAGGTTTTTGCCTAGAAAGACGGTAGCGACCACGGCCCCTGCAAAACCCAGGGTGACGGTGTCCAGCGGCTCGCCCAAAATGGGGATGGCCGCCAAAATTGAAATAAAGGGTTGCAGCAATTGGGTCTGGCTCACCCGCAGGGCGCCGCCGATGGCAAGCCCCCGGTACCAGGCAAAAAACCCCATCCACATGGAGAAAATGCCGACGTAAAGCAAAGCCCCCCAAGACGCCCATGAAACAGATTGCTGCGGCCAGGTGAGCAGGGCGCCCGGTAAAGTGACGGGCAGGGCCAGGGCGCATACCCAGCAAATGACCCGCTCAGCCCCCAGCGCGGGCGTGACTTGCGCCCCAAATACATAGCCCAAAGACGCTGCCAACACCGCGCCAACCAGCAACAAATCGGCCCACTCCAGCCCAAACCCCGCACCGTGCTGGTGGGCCCGCAGCAATGAAAAGGCCACCACCAGCAGGCTACCCACTGAGGCGCACAACCAAAAACCAAGACGTGCGCGCTGGTGCAGCACCCAAGCGGCCACGGCAGCCGTCACCAGCGGCAACAAGGCGGTAATGACGGCGGCATGGCTGGCTGTGACGATACGCAAGGCGTAGCCGAGCAGCAGCGGGTAGCCAATGGCATTGCCCAAGAGCGCCATCGCCAAAGGTTTGCGCTGCGCCGGGGTCGGTACGGGGGAGTGGGTCATGAGCAAAACGATCACGGACAAGATGCCCGCCAGCGCCGCCCGCCCAAAGGTGACAAACCACGGCGACATTTGCGGCGCTTCGGGCGTGCCCACAGCCAGACGAGTCATGGGCAGCGTCAGCGCAAAGATGATGACGCCAAGGATGCCCAGCCATAGCCCGAGCCGGGCGTTGTGGTGTGAAGGGGTGTGTAAAGCGGTGTTCATGAGGCGAAGAAGTTTAAAACGTGGCCATCCACGCCGCAGTCGCCACCAGCACACCGGCCATGAGGCGGTTGAACCAGCGCAGGCGAAGACCTGAGTTGTCAGGGCCGCTTAACCAGTGTCGCAAGAGTGAGCCGATGAGGGCGTAGGTGAGGTTGCTGAAAAAGCCAAAGGCCAGCATCAGGGGCAAAATTACCGCAAAACGAGCCAGCGCATCGTCACGCCCGGCCAGCCAACCGGCCACCACCGTAAGCGCCAGCATCCAGGCTTTGATGTTGAAAAACTGCAGCAGGACGCCTTGTGTGAAGCTCACTTTTAGTTGCGCTTCGTCGGCTTGGGCAAGCGCGGTAGTGCGTGCCAGTTTAAAAGCCAGCCAAAGCAAATAGGCGACCCCGATGGCTTGAATTCCCAAGCGTAGTGGCGGCAAGGCCACCACCACGGCGCCCACGCCTCCTGCACACAAGCTGAACAAAAGACCCCAGCCCACCGGCACGGCGCAGACAAAACGAAGTGATCGTTTGAAGCCCAGATTGGCCGCCAATGCGGTGGACAAGGTGGTGTTGGGGCCTGGGCTAAAGCTGGCGGCGGTGCAAAGCACCAAGAGAGCAGTTAATTCAGCGGGGGTCATAAAGAGTCTTTGCGCACAAGCGCCTGACTTTACCCGAGTCGACCCTGCATTTAAGTCAGTCTAAAAATGCCCCTTGGCGATAGTCTCATGGGGGCTGCTTAGCGTGCGCAACAAAGCATGGTTAACCGTTTCAAGTTCAAGGTCATGCGCATGGCAAAGTCGACGGGTGGCTTGCGTGTGGGGCGACTCTAGCGCCGTGGCGATCTCAAGGTAAGGTGCGTAGGGTCCAGATTGATTCAGAATGGCTGACGTGACCCGATCAGACAAAGGCAGCCTGGCCAAAGCCGCCACCAGCGGTTCGCCGAGCAAAAGATCTATCTGCGACAGCAGTCCGCATTGGTATATTTCACGGCGCAAATCGTCGCCGTCACCGGCGTCCAGTAACTGAGCCATTAAGTCAGCACGAATCACCAAGGCTGATCTGACGGGCTGCAAATTCATGTCATTGCTGGCATGGGGAAGTTGTTCGAGCAGCCATGAACGCAGTAAGGACACGCCCAGCACCATCATGGCGTGTCGAAGCGTGTCAAATTGGGTGCGAAGGCTCAGGCAAGCCGAGTTGGCGTAGCGCATGAAGCGGTAAAACAAAATCGGATCATGGCTTAGGATGTACTCAATGTGATCCATGGCCACGTCATCATCAATGGCTTCAATGAGGCGAACCGTCGCGCGATGGCTGGGTTGAATTCTTTGGTGCCGATACCCAAGCAAGACTTCTTCCATGGGCCAACCGGCCACGCCCCAGGCGCCTTGTTCATCCAGGCAATGCTCGGCTAACAGATGGCTGGCAACGAATTCGTAAATTTGATCTGCCGAAACTGGGCTGCGTGTGCGGCTGACCTGTGAGGGCTCATTGTGGTTGTGTTTGCGCAAAGACACCCGCAGACTCGCCAACGCTTCGCCAGTTGTCAGGTTAATCATGTGCCGCTTAAAGCAATGAGATATGGCCGCGTTGGCGCGCTCACCGGGATTCCCGTGCCAGACCAGCATCACGCCGCGTTGATGCGCTTGGTGCACGCGCTGTACCATCACAGGGTCCTGAAGGCGGGCCTGGTCAACTGCAATCCAGATGTTGGGTGTGGGCTTGAGTTCAAGCAGATTACTCAACAAGGATGTGGAAGCTGTCGATAGGATTAAAAGTGGTGACTGCTCTGACCAAAGTTCGGTGAGCGATCGCATCAGGTGAGGGGCATCAACGGACTGATCCTCTTCGGTGCCAATAAATAAACGAATGCCGCCTAGGTGCCGCAAGGCGTTCCATATTAATTGGTAGCCCAGAGATATGTCGCCAAGAACAGTGTGAACCATGGTTTAGCTGATGTAATTAAAGAGAGAAAGTTTTTGAACTTGGGCATAAGACTGAAGTGCGGCCTGGTAGCCTGTTTGCATTTTCTGAAAATCAGAAATACCTGTCACCATGTCGATGTCTTCAGCACGCGATTTATCAGCTGCTAGGGACTGCAATCTGTTTTGCTGAGTCGTGGCGATGTTGTCCACCCGGTTAAGCCAGGTCCCTGCTTGGCCGCGTGCCGATTGAATCTGATTCAGCCCCGCATCTATCTGCGACAAAGCCAGGCTGACGGTTTGTGTGACTGCGGCAGCCGTGGCTGTTGTGCTGCCAATGCCGGCAATAGCCGTGTCAAGAATTGCAAATAAATTGGTCTTTGCGCTATTGGGGTTGCTGGGGTCAGAGGCCACATTCATCCAGATCGCTTGGCCATCCATGGCGCCTGGGACGGTGGTTTCAGTGCTGGTGTTTTGTCCGGCTAAGCCATTGAAGGTGATGGTTGTGCCCGACTGAGTAAAGGGAACGACGGCACTCCCCAAACCGCCAAATAAGGGGGTGTTGTTGGCATCCGTGCTGTTGGCGATACTAAATAGCTGATCCCGCAGCCCCTGCATCTGCATCGCGATGCTGGCGCGGTCGGCAGCCGTGTAGGTTCCATTTCCAGCACTGACCACCAGATCGCGTACGCCTTGCACCAGACTGGTGGCGTCACCTAGGGCCGATTCGGCGAGAGTAATCGCATTGGCTTGAACCCCGAGCGCCCGCTGATCGGTCGCAATGCGGGCCATACGGGTTAAAGAGCGTTCAGCTTGCGAGGCACCAGTCGGGTCGTCACTGGGGCGGTTTATTTTTTTACCGGACGTCAGCTTTTCTTGCTGGCTGGACAGGTCAGATTGTCGCGCTGCAATATTTTGCAGTGATTTATCGTAGGAGTTGGCAGAGCCTAGTCGCATGATTTTTTCCAGTGTTGGATCGTTAGGGTTAGCGGCTGATCGTTTGAAGCAGCGTGTCAAAAATACTTTGAGAAATTTGCAACATTTTTGCGGAAGCCTGGTAAGACTGTTGATACTGAAGCAGCTTGGCCGCTTCTTCATCCAGGTTGACGCCAGACACACTGGTTCTGTCTTTTTCTATGTTGTCCGCAATCGATTGAGACACGGCTGCCGTGTAGGTGGCCCCTTGCACCTTGACACCAATTTCCGCCATAGCACTCGCGTAACCATCAGTCGTCGAGGCGCCATCAAATAAAGCCAGATCACGCAAAGCCATCATGGCTTTTGCATTGCCTGAGTTGGTGTCAATATATAACGCCGAGTCGGCAACAGCCAGCGATGTTGGCAATGAAAAATCTGTTTTCATTGAGCCAGCGACACCGCTATAAGGGGTTACCAAATAACGGTCACCAGAGGTGACCGACCCCGTCCCGATCGTGATACTCAAGCCGTCAATGGTCAAAGGCGAGGTGCTTGAAAATGAGCTTATCAGCCCATCAGACAATCGGGTAATACTGCCCGAACTGGGGCTGCTGAAGTTGATCTCGTAGTTGGAGGCTGCTAAAGCTGCAGCCCCTGTGGTCGGTGGCGTTTGCACAGTCACCCATAAAGTTGCCGAACCCGAATTAGTTGCCGCGGGCAAGGCATTGGGTAGTGCATTCATGGTGAATAAATCACCGCCTGGTTGACCTTTGAGATCAAACCCCTTGCTGTGTTGGTCATTGGTGACGGTGCCAATAGCCAAAGCCATACGCCCTAGCAAATTGGAAGCGTCGACCAGGTCAGAGTTTTGGAAGCGGAGCAAGCCCGCCATCTGGCCACCACCCAATGTAGCCTCTTCAATAATGACACGGTCTGCCCCGCTTTTGAGAACGAGTTTAGTTTTTGCAGGGTCGCCAAACTCATCAGTTGTCAAACTCAAGGGGCGGGCCGCTGTTCCCAGGACCAGAGGCTGGCTGCCAGCCACAAAAATACTGACGGTTCCATCGTCGGCCGCCACGCTGGATGTTTGAATGTATTTATTGAGTTCGGAGATGAGTTGGTCACGCTGGTCCAGCAGGTCAATGGGTGATTGACCCGAACCCTGCGCGCGTGCAATCACCTCGTTGGCTGCAGCAATACGCCCGGTCAGGCTGTTGACCGCAGACAGGGCGTCCTTGAGTTGGCTGGTGGTGCCTTGCTTTAAATCATTCAACCGACTGGAGGCCGTGCGAAATCTGGCAGTCATTTCATTGGCCATGCTCAAAGAGACCGTACGCGCCGTCAAATCGGTCGGGGCACTTGCCACATCGGAAAAGGAGTTCAGCATGTCGCTCACAGAGGCGCCAATACCGGCAGGCCCGCCCTGAAAAATATCTTCCAGTTGTTTCAGTTGATTCATCCGGGTGGTATCAGCAGCCGAAATCGAGCCCGATTGTGCGGCTTGACGGGTCAAAAACTCACTGTGGTTGCGCTGAACCGTTAAAACTTCAACGCCCTTGCCGTAGTAGCCTGTTCCAGAAAACTGCCCTGCCACGTTTTGAATCACCACGGACTGACGCGAGTAGCCGGGCGTGTTGACGTTGGCAATGTTGTTGCCAGCGGTTTGAATGGCGACCTGGTTCGCCTTTAGGGCGCGGGTGCCGACGTCTAATATGCCGCTCATGCGCTAGGCCCTCAAGCCTGCTGACGCTGTAACTGCGCCGTGGTGTTGATGGCGCGGCTCAGCTTGGCAGCGTAGTCCGGATCGGTGGCGTAGCCCGCTTTTTGCAAGCTGCTGGCAAACGCCAGCGCCGATCCAGTTTGCTGAATGGCCTGCGCGTAGCGGGGGGACTTGGTAATAAGTTGTGAATAATCTTTAAATGAAGCTTCGTAGGAGTCATAGGCTCGAAATTTTGCAGTTGTTTTTCGGGCGACACCATCGACATACTCGGTGGTGCTAACTTCGGCCACACGACCGGTCCAGTTGGCCCCGGCTTTGATCCCAAAAAGGTTGAAAGAGGGAGACCCGTCGGCTTGCTTGATTTCGTGTTTGCCCCAGCCTGTTTCGTGGCCAGCCTGGCCTAGCATGTAGCTTGATGGAATGCCGCTTGATTTGGCGACTTTGGCGGCAGATTCGCTGTGAGTAGCGACAAATGCAGCTTGTTTTGATGTGCCGGCAGTATGGCTGCTTTGCACGTTGTACGCTGCAAGTGAGGAGGCCTTTCTCATGGCGCTAATGGGGGGCTCTACCGATTTTGCAGCGGGTTCTGCTGCACCCGGTTCTGGCGATTCCATTTGACGGGTGAGTTGCTTGGCGATCAATTCTGATAAACCACCCGGCCGGCCTGACATCTGGACTGCAAACTGTTGGTCCAGCATATCGGCGCCCAAATCGCCACCTGGGCTGTCCAAAAGCCCTGACTTCATCGTCGCTTCGCGCATGCTTTTGATCAGCTCTCGCATAAATAAGGATTCAAACTGTTTGGCTGCTTCTTGAATAGCCTCAGGCGTTTTTAAGCCGGCTTGCATTTTGAGTGTGTTCAAGGAGCGCGCATCGGCCGCGAGGGAGTCGCTGCCTTTTGAAACCGGGCTTAAGCTCATATCAAATGACCTCTAATTCGGCATTCAAAGCACCAGCCGCCTTGATGGCTTGCAAAATAGCCAGTAGATCCTGAGGCGTAGCGCCCAGTGCATTTAAGGCCCGCACGACATCGGAGAGTTGAGGTGAGGCGGGGAGTTGTATCAACATACCCGGTTCTTGCCGAATTTGAATGGAGGCTTTTTCAGTCACAACGGTCTGGCCTTGTGACAGCGCGTTGGGTTGGCTGATGACCGGGGTTGAACTGATGCTGATGGAGAGGTTGCCATGTGCAACGGCACAAGCGCCTAAGGTCACAGCCTGATTAAGCACAATCGATCCGGTTCGGGCGTTGATCACAATTTTTGCCGAGGGGATGGAGGATTCCAGAGGGAGCTCTTCAAGTTCTGCGATGAAGGAAACGCGCGCGTCTGATTCGGTGGGGGCATTCACTTTGACCGTCCGGCCATCGAGTGCGCGTGCGGATCCTTCGCCAAAGTGCTTGTTAATGGCTTGTGCCACCCGTCGCGCTGTTTGGAAATCACTTGCTTCAAGCCCCAGGTTGATACTGGTACCCTCGAGCAGGGTGGTGGCTACCGCACGTTCCACTTGGGCGCCATTGGGAATGCGCCCGGCACTCAAATGGTTGATCTGAACCTTGCTGCCGCCTGCGGCAGCGCCCGCACCGGCAACGATTAAATTGCCTTGAGCCAGCGCATAAATTTCACCATCAGCCCCTTTCAGTGGCGTTCCGATGAGCATGCCACCCCGTAGTGATTTGGAGTTGCCGATGGAGGAGACGTTGACATCAATGACTTGCCCAGGGCGGGCAAATGCCGGTAGTTGGGCTGTGACGAGCACGGCCGCCACATTTTTTAACTGCAGTTGCGACACCGAGGAGGCTGGCAGGGTGATGCCAAGTTGTTGTAAATAATTGGTGATGCCTTGGGATGTATAAGGCATCTGAGTCGTCTGGTCGCCTGTACCATCGAGACCAACCACCAAACCAAAACCTGACAACTGGTTGCTGCGAACGCCCTCAACCGCCGCGACTTCCTTGATACGGCTGGCTTGGCTAAGGGGCGAAAAAAGAACGAATATAAACAGCCAAGCCACAGCCAGGATGCTGTGTTTGCGATGGGATAAGTGATGGGGGCTGTTGTGCATAAAGTGTCCGGTACGGCACAATTTTCAGCAACTTTAGAAGGGAAGAACGCTGAAAAAGAACCGGGAAAGCCAGCCTACTGTTTGTGCTTCAGCCTGCGCACCTCGGCCCTTGGATTCGATGCGGGCATTGGCCACCTGCGTTGAATTGATGCGGTTGCCGGGTTGAATCAAAAGAGGATCAATCGTGCCGGAAAATCGCAGTACATCAACATTTTGATTAACCCCAATTTGTTTGTCACCCGCCACCACCAAATGCCCGTTGGGCAAAACATCCACCACGGTGGCCGTGATCGATCCCGTGAAGGTGTTCGCACTCTCGGTCCCCCCTTTGCCAGAAAAATCATTGGTGGATGCGGTTCCCACCTTGAGCTTGGCGAGGTCCATGGCTGACACAACAGGGAAAGCGGAAATGCTGGCATCAGTGGACGCGGTGCGATTGGCTGTTGACGATGAAACCTGGCTGGCTGTCACCGTTTCAATGATCTGGATCGTGATGGCATCCCCCACCATGCGGGCTTTGGCATCTTCAAAAGCAGGACGGTAACTGCTTCGGTTGAAGAGGCTACCCGTCACGATTTTTGGTGTTTGAAGGGTTTGGAGCGATGACGGTGTCAACCTGGGTTCGGCAAAGTCAACTTTCACTGTTTTAGGGAGTGACTCACAACCGAGACAAGCCACCGCCAGGCCTGTGATCAAAAGCCGCATGGCTATTTTTTTTATCACAACTGTCCCAGCTTCTGAAGCATTTGGTCTGAAGTCTGGATCGCTTTGGAATTCATCTCATAGGCCCGTTGGGTTTGGATCATGGTGACGAGCTCTTGAACCACATTCACATTGGAAGTTTCAACGAAGCCTTGCATCAAAGCACCCATGCCATTGGCTCCGGCGGTCCCACTGTTGGGTTGGCCTGATGCCGGGGTTTCGGCATAGAGGTTTTGTCCCTTGGGGTCAAGTCCTGCCGGATTGATAAAGCTCGCCAAGGCAATGGTGCCTACCGCTTGCGGTGTCACGTTGCCGGGCATCTGAACGCTGACCGTGCCGTTGGCCGCTATAGAGACGCTGGTGGCGTTGGCAGGGATGGTGACCCCATTACCCACGGGCAAGCCGGTGGCTGTGACAAGGCGTCCTTGCGAGTCCACTTGAAATGAACCATCGCGGGTGTAGTTGGTGGTGCCATCAGGCATCGTGACCTGAAAAAACCCGTTGCCTTGAATGGCTACATCTAGTTTGTTGCTGGTTTGCTGCAAATTACCTTGTGAAAATGAGCGACTAGTTGCCACAGTGCGCACACCCAAACCAACTTGCAAGCCCGTGGGTAATTGCGATTGCTCTGAGCTATTAGAGCCCGCCTGGCGAAGATTCTGGTACATCAAATCTTCAAAGACCGCACTGGCACGCTTAAATCCGGTTGTGGAGACGTTAGCTAGATTATTGGCAATTACGTCGAGTTGCATTTGCTGGGCTTCCATACCCGTTTTTGAAATCCACAGGGAATTAATCATGGTGAAACCTCTTACTTTAATTTCATTTAAATGGAGCGACAGAAAGGCCGGACTTAATTAGCCTTGCATGCCTAATAATTTGTCGGCCGCGCGGTCATTGGACTCAGCGGTTTGAAGTAACTTCATGTTGGCCTCAAACTGTCGCCCGACCTGGATCATGCTGACCATAGTCTCAATCGCGTTGACATTTGAACCTTCTAACGCGCCAACTTGAACGCGCGCATTGGTGTCTGATGGCAGGGGATCACCAGACGTCGATCTGAACAACCCATCCGTACCTCGCTTGAGAGGATCTTCAGCTGTGGGAGTCACAAGCTTGAGGCGACCAACGCTTGTTGGCGGCTGATTTCCTACTTTGGCGCTGAGATTACCGTCAAACCCAATAGAAACTTCGGCCCCAGGTGGGACCATGATGGGCGAACCACCGTCAGACAAAACGGGCAAACCCGTATTGGAAAGCAGGGTGCCATCGGGAGAGACCTCCAGCGCTCCGCTGCGGGTGTAAGACTCGGTGCCATCGAGGGCTTGCACTGACAGCCACGAGTTGCCAGCAGCCATAACATCAAGGCTACGCCCCGTGCGTTGTGAAGCACCCGGTGTATCTAGGTAGCCTGCAGTGGCTTCAAGTGCCAGGACCCGAGTAGGGTTTCCGTCGCCTCGTACAGGAACCGCACGAAAGGTAGACAGCTCAGCCCTGAAACCATTGGTCGAAGCATTGGCCAAGTTGTTTGATAGAACGGCCTGTCTTTGAGCTGCAGCATTGGCGCCCGACATGGCGGTATAAATGACGTGATCCATGGTGGCGTCCCTTCAATATGTAAGAGGAATGAGTTAGCGCAAGTTCACCAGTGTGGTCATGATCTGGTCTTGGGTTTTGATGGTCTGCGCATTGGCTTGGTAGGTCCTTTGTGCGGTCATCATGTTGACCAGTTCAGCCGTCAAATCCACATTTGAGTCTTCCAGTGAGCCGGAGGCTAAAGACCCAAATTTACCCACGCCGGGCTGCCCTGTTAAAGGTGTTCCTGAAGCATAGGTCTCTACCCATGTGCCGCCGCCTGTGGGTGCCAAGCCTTGAGCGTTACGAAATTCAGCCAACGAAAATTTCCCAGCAGCCTGTGTTTGTCCGTTGGAGTAGCGGGCAGTAATAATGCCGTCATTGCCAATTTTCATACCCACCAGTTCACCAGAAACATAACCATCTTGTGTGAGGCTTGTGACGGCAAAGGGGGTCCCGTATTGCGTCACTTGACTCAAGTCCAAGGCCGCTGAAATAGTGGGGGTTGTGCTTGAGGGGGTAGCGATAGAAATAGCAGTGGGAGACAAGGGGGATGTCAATTTTCCGGAGCTGTCAAAACTCATGGTCAAAAGTGGCGTCGTGCTGCTGGTGCTGTCATAAACGTTCCAGTTATCAACTGCTGAAGTACCCGTGCCGGATGATGCAATATGCTCAAAATAGAGGTTGACAGGAATGGCCGCACCTTGGCTATCAAATGCGTTGATAGATGTCGCATAGGTTGTACGTGTGGTCGGGGGAACGGCTGCAACTGCGGCAACAGCCGGTACAACGGGTGGGCCTGCCTGGGCTGCAACAGCGGCTACTGCTGGAGAGCCTGCAGCCAGTGGTGCACGGGCATCAAGATTAATTTCGGCAGCGATGGTCGTGGTGGCGTTGGCGGCAATAGGGGCGCCAGTTGAAAGCTTAAGGGGTTCAATGGTGGTATTGGTCGGGTTGCCCTTGATGTCTGTGGCATACCCCAGCACCTTCGCGCCTGAATTTGTCACGATATTGCCTGACTTGTCCAGTTTGAACTCGCCATCACGTGTGTAAGCGCTCGAACCATCGGGCATCTGTAATTGGAAAAACCCAGCACCGTTGACAGCAATATCCAGGTCATTGCCAGTGGTGCTGATGTTGCCTTGGGAAAAGTTTTGCGAGGTGGTCGTAATGTTCTCCCCGACGCCCGAAGTCTGCTTGCCATCAGCGCCCATGCTGGATGCAATCAAACTAGAGAATTCAGCACGCGATGACTTCATTCCAATCGTGTTGGCGTTGGCAATGTTATTGCCGATAACATCAAGTGTTCGTGTGGCGGAATTGAGACCCGAAAGTCCAGTTTGAAATGACATGGTATTTCTTCCTAAGTTGATGGGTTAAAGAATGGCTTTGATCGCGCTGTAGGCCTGCGTGCCTTGCAGCTGAAGCTGGACGGTCATGGTGCCGTTTTCACTGCCGACAGCAAGCACCTTGTCTCGGGCCATAGGTGTATTGGCTACACTGTTGCCACCTTGGGTCGCGGTGACTTTGAACACTGGATTATTTCCTGGCGGGTAAGCTGATGAATCCCAATCAAACGAAACCTGACCTGCTTTTTGGGCGCCTAAATTTAAACTCCCCAACAACTGACCGCCAGGCGAAAGAATGTCAACTTTCACCATCTCTGCATCTCCACTCAGCGCCAGCGAGCCACTCGCCACACTCCCCGTGTTGCTCATGGTGCTGCTTTCAATCATCACCTCACGCCCAACAAGGGATGAGCCTTGAAGCACCTGCATCGAGTTGAATTGAGTCGACATATTCTTTAAAGTGTCGTTGACCTGTTGTATCCCTGTGACGGTATTGATCTGCGCCATCTGGCTGGTCATTTGCGCGTTGTCCATGGGATTCATAGGGTCTTGGTTGCTCAGTTGCGCAACCAAGAGTTTTAAGAAGCGATCCTGCGAAGCTGTCGTGTCACTGCTGGCGGCTGGGGCGGTTGGTGAAGCGCCACCCAGTGTGTTAATTGATGTGTTTGTCGTACTTGAGATCATGGAGGGTCCTTAAGTTTTACTGGCCAATTTGCAATGTTTTAAGAAGCAGTGTTTTGGCTGTGTTCATCACTTCGACGTTGTTTTGATAAGAGCGAGATGCAGAGATCATGTTGACCATTTCTTCCACCGGATTCACGTTGGACTGTGTGATGTAACCTTCGGCGTCTGCTGATGGGTGGCTCGGGTTATGAACTTTGCGCAATGCCTCATTGCTCTCTTTGACACCTGCTACACGGACGCCAAATGATGTCGGTTCCCCCATAGCTGTCGTTTCAAACATTAACTGTCGGCCCTTGTAGCCCTTGCCATCAGGCCCGGCAACCGCATCGGCATTGGCCAGGTTGCTGGCCACGACGTTAAGTCGTTGTGACTGCGCGCTAATGGCACTGCCAGAAATATTGAAAATTGAGAACATCGACATGTTTATCTCCCCTTTAAGCCCTTCAGCTTATTGACCTTGAATCGCGCTCAAAATTGTTTTTGACTGGCCATTGATGAAACGAAGGGTGGCTTCATAGTGCACAGAGTTATCGACAAAGTTGGCTCGTTCCTGATCCAGATCCACACTGTTGCCATCCAAGCTAGGTTGGCTTTGAATAACATAGCCCAGTTTTTCTTGGCCGCCCAATCGGCCCTCTGAATTACCGGCCAAAGCCATGTGTTTAGTGTTTGAGCTGGCAAGAAATCCTCCTAGTCGAGAAGACTTGCTTGGTGTCAGGCTCAAGGCGCCGTGACTTGGCTCATTTGCCGATGCCATGGCTTCTTTGAAATCAAGGTTTCTAGCAGCGTAGCCCGGCGTGTCAGCATTGGCAATATTGCCAGCAATCACACGTTGGCGCTCCGCACGTATCACCAACGCTTTAGAGTGGAAGTCCAGACTACTGGTTAAATTTGCGAACATAGAACACCTCAGTACTCGTTTAAAGGATCGGCATGGCGCTTGATGGCGCATCCTGTCAATCAATTATTAAAATTTCTTAAATATTTATCTCATCGAATAAAGGGATAAACGGGGCTTACTTGTTTGCCTTCTGATTTCGGGGTGTCAATAAAGTGGCATCCATGAAAATATCAAATTTCCCGCCGTTCATCAAAAACTGCCTAGTTGGCTTAGCGGTACTTCTGTCTAGTCAAGGCGTTCTGGCAGAAGATAGCGCTGCCGCACCCGTGGTGATGGAGGCGGCGAGGTTGTGGCTCAATGACGCTCTGATGAATTTGCCAAAAACAACGAAGACGCCCCTGCGCATGGTGCTGGTTGTGGGTGAGTTGGACAGCAGACTTCGCTTGGCACCGTGCACCCGGATGACGCCTTATGTACCGGTTGGTGCTCGCCTATGGGGCAAAACACGCATTGGCTTGCGGTGTCTTGAGGGGGCGACCAAGTGGAATGTATTTCTACCCATCACTATTCATGCCTTTGGACCTGCCTGGGTGGTGAAAGGAAACATAAGCGCCGGCGCTACTTTGGTTGAAGATGATGTTGTCCAAGCTGAAGTCGATTGGGCCGAGTCGCCCAGCCCGGTCGTCAGCCATGCAACGCAATGGATTGGTGCGGTAGCTTCGGGTCAGCTCGTCGCAGGACAAGTCTTGCGGCAAGCTTCGATAAGAGCCGCACAGGTGTTTATGGCGGGTGCGCTGGTAAGGGTTCTGGCACAAGGTCCAGGTTTCACGATTTCAACAGATGGTCAAGCCCTGAGTTCTGGGGTGGTCGGGCAACTAGCGCAAGTAAAAATGGAAAATGGCAGAATTCTTGCTGGCATCGTGCTTGACAGTCGGACTGTCAGGCTGGACATATGAAAATCAAAGGTGATATTTTTGGCGGTTGATGCAAAATAGCCCTAAAGCTGGCGGTGTTCATGCCGTTAATGTTTGTACGAGGCTGCACTTTTAGTGGTTTTGGAGAGCACGATGAAAATAGGTCAACCTACAGACAATCAAATAATGAACAGCGCCGCTGCTCAGTCCGCCCTATCAAAAAGTGGTCAGGGTCCTGGTGTGGCTGTATCGTCTGCGGCGAGTATGGCGCCAGCAGGCATCGAGGTGACCGTCTCCAGTTTGGCGCGTTCGCTTGCCACCCCTGGTCAGGGCGACACCCCAGACGTGGACTTGGCAAAAGTCGATGCCATGAAAACAGCCCTGCGCAATGGCCAATTCCAGGTTAATCCGGAAGCTATAGCGGACAAATTGCTCAGCAATGCGCAAGAGATGCTGACGCGTCAACGCTAAACCCCTCTTGGTTAGATTTGCCACCTAGGTTATTTCCGGTATGACGTCACTTTTAAGCGTTGAAGCTGCGTTCGCTCAGGTAGAGCATTGCTTTAATGCGTTGTCAATGGCCTTGGTGACTGGTGAGCCAGAGGCTCTAGCGCTAAGCGGAATCAATCTCCATGGTGCCTCGCTTGCGCTATCCGCCCTACTTAAACAGACTTCAATCAGCGATCTCCAGACGCTGGAATTCAAAAAACGAATCACTGTGTTGGTTGCTGCATTGGGATCAAGAAGAGAGTCTCTAATTCGGCGCACTGTGCTGGTGGACCGTGCTCTGAACGCTTTAGTTCCCGCGACCGTGAAATCAACCTACGGCCAAAGTCCTAATACCTACGGTTCAGTCGGGCCACAAACAGGTGCATTCAAGTACCTGTCTGCCTAAGCCGCCAGATATTTAATGCGCTCTCATTTTTGAGCGTAATCTGGCAATAGACTGGCTGTGTAATTGGCACACCCGTGATTCAGTAATATCCAGGACGAGGGCGATTTCCTTAAGGTTCATGTCTTTTTCATAATACATGCCCATAATGAATTGTTCACGCTCGGGCAAGTTTTTAATTGCAGCTACCAAGGCCTCACGTAAACGCTGATCACGCAGCATATTCACAGGGTCTGCATCAGAATTTGCTACATGTCGGTCTAGTACATCATCATCATCGTCATGACCCCGAGACATGTCCTCAAGATAAATGAGCTGCGTGCCACGAACCTTACCCAATAGCGTTTGATAGTCAATGAGACTGATGCCCAATTGGGCCGCTATTTCACTTTCAATGGGTGTGCGGCCCAGTTGGTGCTCCAACTTGCGCAGGGCCTGCTCAATATCTTTTTGACTTTTACGGGTGCCCCTTGACATCCAGTCGTTGTCCCTGAGTTCATCCAGCATGGCGCCACGAATGCGCTGGGTTGCGAACGTTTCAAACTGAACGCCCTGTACGACCTCGTAGCGTGTCAGTGCTTCCGACAAGCCCATCAGTCCCACTTGGATCAAGTCATCCACCTGGATATTGGCGGGTAACTTGGCCATCATGTGATGTGCCAGTCGACGTACCAGTGGTTGGTACTGTTTAATCATTGCATTTCGATTAAGTTGACCGTTAGCGGTATACATCTTGCCCCCTAAAAATTTGGTATCCGTTATGCATATTTTTTTGATGGACTCTTATGGGTAGAAGTCGTAAAGAAGAAATCCAAGTCTGCGGGCTGAGGTGCGAAAACAGATTTTTTGCTGGAGTGCATTGATTGGCGAACCAGTTTTTCGGCATTAGCCAATTCAAAATCTTCCTGAACGTTCTGACCTGTTGTCACGCCACGTAATATCAGCTTATGCCTAATAATGGTGTCAAGCGATGGCCCTAATTTCGAGGCTTCATCAAGCTTTGAGAGGATGGCATGCTGTGGGCCACTTGTCTTAAACGCGCAAACTACATCATCGAGCATCTCGCCATCTCCACCAGCATTTAAAACCAATAGCCGGTTCAGTCTGGGTAAGTCAAGAAACGCCAGTAGGTCATCTTTACGCGAGTCACTGGGTGCTAAACCCATGGTGTCGATCAGCACCAATTTCTTGCGTGAGAGTAAGCTCAAGAGATCTTGGAGCGTCGCTTGGTCATGCGCAACGTGCGAGACGATACCCATCGTTCTGCCATGGGCACGTAGTTGCTCTTGGGCTCCAACACGGTAGTTATCCAAGCTGATCAAGCCCACGCTGTCCGATCCATTAAGTGTTGCGCATTGAAAGGCCAGTTTGGCGGCCGTGGTTGTTTTTCCAACACCCGTGGCACCCACCAATGCAAAGACCCCCCCCTCCATGGGAAGTGCGCGCGAGGTGTCGGCTATTTTTAAATTTCTCTCAAGCGTAGCCATGACCCAATGAAATGACTCCGCGACAGGCAGGTCTTCGGGTAAGTGTTCAATCACCAGTCTGGATAAATTGGGCGAATATCCAGCACGAATCAACTTCATCATCATGTTTGAATGCACAGGACTTTGTCGGGTTTGCCCTAGCCACGTCAGCGTGTTGAAACGCTCTTCCATCATTGCGGTCATCGCCTGCAACTCTGCGGCAACACTGTGTACTGGAGTTTGTACTGAAGCTACTTGGGGTTTGACGCTGAGGGTTGTCAATTGTTCTGTAAGCGGCTTTTCCTCTGGCGCGACGGTACGGGGCATGGCAGTCGCCTGCACCTTGGGCGCCATAGACTCATTTCGACGACGTAGCATGCGTTCGCGAACATAGTCTTGAAATGACAAAGTGCTCATCGACAAACGATCGGCGTCCTCCTCCACTTCGGCTTTTGATTCAAGATTAACCCCCTGTTTCGCTTGAAATGTTGGCTTTTGTGCCACCACGCGGTTTGAAAATTTATCTGACCGGTCGAGCCCAATGACTGTATCTTCAGCGGTTGCGACGACCTCAATACCCGTTGCTGTTTGTCGGTTCGAAAGAATGAGCGTTCCCTCGCCAAAGGCCAAACGTGCTTTGGCTAAGGCTTCGCGCGATGTGGGTGCTGAAAAACGTTGGATATTCATGCTGAGCCTCTAAGAATCGGTCCGATTCGGATGGTGTGGGTCTCGGGTATTTCGCTGTGCGAAAGAACCTGAAGGCGGGGTGCCGAACGACGAACAAGTCGAGCGATCGAGCCGCGAATTTGATCTGGAACCAGCAGGCAAGCGGGAATTCCGATTTCTTCTTGTTGCTGGGCGACATCAGCTGCTGTTCGTGTGAAAACGTCAGCAACGCCTGGGTCAAGTGCCGGCCCTGTCGAATTACCCAAGGCTTGCACCAGTAGTCGTTCAAGGGCAGGGTCGATCGCAATGACATTGAGCTCCTTAGTGGACCCGTAGATTTGCTGAACAATGGCCGGTGCCAATGAAACACGAACCCTGCGGGCCAATTCAACGGGGTCGATCGTTGAGCTCGCGTTCTCTGCAATCGACTCAATGATGGTGCGTATGTCGCGAATGTGTACGGACTCATCCAGCAACAATTGCAAAACCTTTTGGAACACGGCAACGCTAACCAGCTTGGGAACGACTTCTTCAATCAATTTTGGCGCTTGTTTATTCACATGTTCCACGAGTTGCTGGGTCTCGGTTCGGCTGAGTAATTTGGATGCTTGAACTTGCATCAAGTGTGACAAATGTGTGGCCATCACAGTCTCTGAATCAACCACGGTATAGCCGGCCATTTGCGCGGGTTCCTTCTGGCGTTCATCTATCCAGTGGGCGGGAAGTCCGAATGCTGGATCGGTGGTGGCCGTTCCAATTAAAGGTGTGTTGATGCCGCCCGGATTAATTGCGAGGAACATTCCAGGAAAGGCATCGCCTTCTCCGGCTGTCACGCCACGCACGGTGATTCGGTAGCCACTGGGTTTAAGTTCAAGGTTGTCCCTGACATGCACGGGTGGAGGTAAAAACCCCACCTCTTGTGCAAACTTGCGCCTGACCCCTTTAATTCGCGTTAAAAGATCACCCTGGCGATTTTTATCGACGAGTGAAATCAAGCGATAGCCCAATTCAAGCCCAAGTTGATCCACGGGCTGTAGGTCATCCCAGGTCGCCTCGCCATCAGACACGGCGGCAACTGGGGTGTCTGCTTCGTTCGGGGCTGCAGTCTGATGTGCTAGTACCCATGAACCATAGCCCAGGACACTGGCAATGCCTAAAAAAACCAAATGAGGCATGCCTGGAATGAGACCCAATATACCCATGATCGCGGCGGTAATACCCAGGACGCGTGGAGAAATGAACATTTGATCAATGATTTGACGTCCCAGATCATGGTCTTTCCCCACGCGGGAAACGACCATGGCAGCCGCCACTGAAATCAGTAAGCCTGGAATCTGTGCAACTAGCGCATCGCCTACCGCCAGTAAAATATAGGTGTCTGCGGCTTGCGTTGCGGTTAGTCCGTGCTGCAATATACCGATCGTAAAGCCACCAAAAATATTGATTAGCAAAATCAATATGCCAGCAACAGCATCGCCGCGCACAAATTTCGAGGCGCCATCCATCGAACCAAAAAAATCAGCTTCTTCAGAAACTTCGGCACGCCGACGCTTGGCTTCTTTTTCGTCGATCAATCCGGCATTCAAGTCCGCATCGACGGCCATCTGTTTACCGGGCATCGCGTCCAGTGCAAAGCGGGCAGAAACTTCCGCAATCCGCTCTGCTCCCTTGGTGACCACCACAAAGTTAATGACCACCAGAATAGAAAACACAATCAAGCCAACTGCAAAGTTGCCACCGATAAGGAAATGCCCGAAAGCTTCGATTACGGCTCCTGCAGCGCCAGGACCGGTATGCCCCTCAAGCAACACCACACGGGTTGAGGCCACGTTCAAAGACAAGCGCATCAGCGTGGTAAGCAGCAAGACGGCGGGGAAAGCGGCAAAATCCAGAGGCCGAATCATGTAGGCGGCAACCATCATCACCATCAAGGCCACAGAAATATTGATGGTGAAAAAAACATCCAGCATCCATGTGGGCATCGGCAGCACCATCATGGCCAGAATGGATACCACCAGCAAAGGGGCTGCGGCGCCCTTGATTAAGGCGGTATTGGTACCGAACCAATTCTTCAGGACATTCAATTGATTGATCATGGCATATTTCCCCCGCTAATAACCTTGGAAAGTGGGTCCAGTTCGGGGGGCACAAAGGGCTGTTGAAGTTCATCTGGCATAGGTCCGTCACCGCGCAGCGCGGCTTTTAGCTTGTAGATATAAGCCAGAACTTGCGCTACTGCCGTAAAGAGGCTCGCTGGTATTTCTCGATCCAATTCGGCATTGGCGTACAAGGCGCGCGCCAGCATCGGCGACTGTAAAACAGGTATTGAATTCGTTTTAGCAATATCCCGTATTTTCATGGCGAGTAAGTCGGCCCCTTTGGAGATGACCTGAGGTGCACGCATTGTTTTCTCGTCGTATCTGATGGCGACCGCAAAGTGCGTTGGATTCATCAATACGAAGTCAGCCTTGGGCACCGCACCCACACTGTTGCCGTTTGCTAAATCGCGCGCCTTCTGCCGCATGCGATTCTTCACCTCGGGATTTCCGTCGGATTCCTTGCCCTCTTGCTTGACCTCTTGGTAAGACATTTTCATTTTTGAGCTGTGCAAGAAGCCTTGCAAAGGAACATCAATCATGGCCACCAACAAGATAATTAGCAACAACAAGCCCAGTCCCTCGGTCAGCCATTGAACCAGGTGTGCAAGTGCTGCGGTAGAGGGTTGCAAGATTAAATTGGAGATGGTGTGAAAACTCCCACCTAGGTAGCTCACGCTGATGGCAAAAAGAACCGCCGTGATAACAGACATTTTTGTCACCTCGGTGAGCTTGTCTTTGGTGAAAAGTCGACCAAAGCCTGCCATGGGGCTGATTCGGCTAAAGTCCGGCGAAATGGGTTTCAGGCTGGCGACCCAGCCGCCCACGGCCACACTGCTCAGTACAACAATGACGCTGCTGATGCCGGCAAAAACAGCACATCCAAGCAGTCCTACGGCCACCATGTCTTGCAGTCTTGACAGCATGGTCTGCGGCTCAAGAAGCTGAGCGTTTGTAAAAGACAACTGAAGCCCAAGGTGTAGCTTGAGCGTGTTGAACATCTGGGGTGCCAGCGCCACCATCGTTAATGCACCCGTTCCAAGGACAGCCAAATGCCCCAATTCACGCGAACGAGAGACCTGACCTTCGTCGCGGGCTTTTTTTAGCTTCCTTTCTGAAGCGGGTAGATTCTTATCTTGGCTACTTGAGTCCATCGTGGAGAGAGTTTTTGTGTCTCTCCATTGTCAGAACCAGCATGGAAAACTAAAGGGCGATAAGTGCCAAATTAGTTGACCTATTTAAAAAAGTGACAAATAACAGGCTTTAAAACCCCATACTAGCCAGCAAGTCATCGACTTCTGACTGACCGGTGACAACGTCAGCATTGCCTTCAGGGATGATCACTGGCCCCGATAAATGCGGCTCGTAGGGCACATGTTCATGATGAACCGCGATTTCTTTTTGGCTTGACTCCATGGGTGCTGTCTGAATCAAAAGTTGAATCAGTTGCTCTTCGATCGTGGCAGCCAGGTCAACCACTTTGGCAATCACTTGGCCCGTTAAGTCGTGAAAGTCTTGTGCCATCATGATTTCTATGAGATGGCCATCAATGATTTGGCTTGATTTTTTAACCTCTAGGAGAAAATTCATAACCTGACCCTTCGCCACTGCAGCCACTGGGTCTAGGACAAGCAGCGCACCTAGATTGCTGGATTCTTGGGCGATATATTCGTTTTGCGCCTTCGCTTGGTCAACGCGGTTGAGTACTTTTTCGGCAGCCTCTCCAGTTAGTCGTGCGATATAGGATAGCCGACTCTGAGCATCAGGAATCTCGCCTGCCAAATCTTGGACCTTTTCTATCAATCCCAGTCCGTTCAGCGCGTTGTGAAGTTGTCGGGTCAGCAAACCAATCGATTGGTGGATGTCAGATGAAATCAATTGATTTTGACCGCTGGCGTTGTCTTGGTTTATGTTCATTTCAGTCCTAATTTTGTCAGTATCAAGCTGATTTTTTCATCCAGAGTGACCTTTGTGAACGGCTTGACGATATAGCCGGCCGCGCCTGATTTGGCGGCCAGTAAGATATCTTCTTTGCGCGCCTCTGCGGTGACCATCAAAATGGGGATGTGTTTCAACTTCTCATCTTTTTTGACTTCATTCAATAATTCAAATCCGTTCATATTCGGCATGTTGATGTCACATACGACGAAGTCAATGTTGGATGACCGAAGTTTTTTCAAGGCAATGACACCATCTTCAGCCTCCTCCACATCTGCATAGCCGCTTTCTTTCAGAAGGCTTCGTACTATTCGGCGCATGGTTGAAAAATCATCAACCACTAAAAAACGTAGATCATTGGCCATGGGTAATCCTCATTTTGGCAATCGCATTCATACTCGGTACAAGGTTTTCATTGGTCGTCAGGGCACCTGCGCGCTTCATCATGGGTGGCTTAACGTTGTAGTTGGTTCGGTTGCATTGGTGACATTTGTTCGCCTGGCGCCCATCAGTCGCTCTTCCGCTTCTCGCGTCATGACCACAATGCCTATGCGTCGGTTGATTGGGTTGAGTGGGTCTTCTGGTTCCAGCAATTGGCTGGATCCCATGCCGACCACACGCGCCAGTTTGTCGTCAGGCATGCCGGCTGCGACTAGTTCCCGGCGCGAGGCATTGGCCCGATCAGACGACAACTCCCAGTTGCTGTAGCCCCGGTCAGCACTGCTGTACATGAATCGATCCGTATGGCCATCAAGACTTATTTTGTTTTCTACCCCATTCAGAGCTGCACCAATCTCACGCAAAATGTCACGCATATAACTTTTAACAGAGGCGCTGCCATTGTCAAACATGGGGCGTTTTTGGTCGTCCACAATCTGTATTTGGAGGCCATCGGGCGTGCTCTCCAGTCTGATCTGGGATTTGTATTCAGCCAACTTGGGGCTGTTGTTGATAAGGGTCTGAATTTTTGCGCTGAGTGCTGCAAGTTTTTTTGCATCTTGGCGTGCCATTTCTGCCTTCATTGCCTCAGCTGCCATTTTCTTTTGTATGGGGTCGGCGCCACTGCCCGCGCGCGACTGGCCTGCGTGCAGGGTTAAGTCGGTACCACCGCCAGGCAGTACGCTGTTACTAGCGCCTGCGCCGCTTCCCCCCATCAAAGAAACTTTGAGGGGCGCCGCGAAGTAATCAGACAAACCCTTTTTATCCCCCTCGCTGGTTGACCCTAAAAGCCACATGAGCAGGAAAAAAGCCATCATTGCAGTGACAAAGTCAGCATAAGCAATTTTCCAAGCGCCACCATGCACGCCATGCATGCACTTTTTCCCTTTTTTAATAATAATGGGTTGAAGTTTTTTTGGGTCAGTTGCCATGTCAGATCATTGCCGTGTGTTTATTTTTTCTTGACATAGGTTTCAAGTTCAATAAAGGTGGGGCGCTCAGTAGAAAAGAGAACTTTGCGGCCAAATTCAATGGCAGTTGATGGGTTGTAGCCCTGCATGCTGGCCAAGAGCGTGGTCTTGATGCACTGGAGTTCTTTGCCGCTGTCTTCTGTTTTTTGTTCAAGCAAGCCACCCAGTGGTTCAACCACGCCATAGGCCAACAAAATACCCAGAAAAGTACCCACCAGAGCAGAGGCAATCATTCCACCCAAGACCGAGGGCGGTTGCCCAACCGAACCCATCGTATTAACTACGCCCAGTACCGCCGCAACAATGCCAAAAGCTGGTAATGCGCCCGCGAGGCGAGCGATCGCTGCAATGGGGGCATGCGCCTCCGCATGGTGCGTGTCAATTTCGCTGTCCATGAGAGATTCAATCTCATGGGCATTGAGGTTTCCTGAGACCATCATGCGCAAATAATCGGTCACAAACTCCACCACATGGTGATCTGACGCCAAGGCCGGGTACTTATTGAAAATGGGGGAGCTGTGGGGGTCTTCAACATCCTTCTCAATCGCCATCAATCCTTCTTTACGGGCTTTTTGAAGAATGTCAAACAGCAGCGCCATAAGGTCTAGGTAACGTGCCTTGGTATATTTTGATCCCTTGAGTGCTTGTGGGATGAGTTTGATCGTCGCCTTCAGTACCTTGGGTTGGTTGTTCACGGCAAATGCACCCAATGCACCACCAAAAATAGTGATCAACTCAAACGGCAAGGCCTCAAGCACAACCTTGATGTTTCCACCGTGGAAAATATAGACCCCGAAGATACAGCCCATGGAGACCACGTAGCCAACAATAACTATCATGAGATTAGCGGGTGAAGATGGGTTGTGTCATGGCGGGTGCAATGCTTTCGTAAATTTCAATAAATTTTATGAAGACTGCAACTTCCCTAAAAAAGAAAAAGGGCCCTCAAGGGGCCCTTACATCAAGGCTTAGTAGCCAATGCTTTAGTGAAGCAAAATTCCACCGGCACTGTTTCCTTTCCCAGCGCGTGCGGGTGGTGCGCACAATCCGCATTCAAAGTTCCGGGAATTTTCATAGGCCTCCGTGACAAAATGACCACCGCATTTCGAACATTTGGTCATTGACAGCATGTTGTTGTCAACAAATTTCACCAGCCGCCAAGCGCGGGTGATGGACAGCAGCGGTTCCACACCACAGGAAGCAATTTGCTCGCTGTATAGACGGTAAGCCTTCATGACGGCGTCAATGTCATCAAGTGGGCTGGCTTTGGTTAGATACTCGTAGGTATTCAAAAACAAAGACGCATGAATATTGGGCTGCCAAGTGAGAAACCAATCAGTCGAAAAGGGAAGTTGCCCTTTAGAGGGTGAACGCCCTGCCACTTCCTTGTAAAGGCGCAGCAAGCGCTCATAAGACAGGTCGGTTTCGCTTTCAAGCACCTGCAGGCGTGCACCCAGTTGGATCAGGGCGACGGCACGGCCGACTTGTTGGGAATCATTCAATACACTTTTAGCGGCCATGGTTTTCTCCTATTACATTGCTTCTGCGTAACGTCCGGCCATCAAAATGCTGGCGTGCAATTTGGTGGTGGCATCGTTGTCTACTTTGCTGGGGGTGTGGTTGGTCAGCAGGTTCCACACAATATCGTCGGTAACCCGAAAGTTGCACAACAACATATTGCTGGACGATATTTTCAGGATTTGTGCCGCTGACAAGGCGGCCACCAAGGTGGCAGACTCTTCAGAGATGCCTAAGCGAAAGAGGGCCTCGGTCTTGTCTTTGCGAATTAGGTTTTGGGCCAACATGAGATATGTCAGGTTGGCGTCTCTTATTTCTGTGCTTAGTTGTTCGTCGGTCATGTTGGGCTCCTGTGTAAAACAACCCGTTTGGGTTGCGATGTGTTGATTCTGAACCCCGATTAAGCGAACTTGAATCGGCAAATGGCTGTTTGCTGCGTCAGTGAAATGCGGACTGCTTGTAAGGGAAACTCTTACACGGGCACGCATTTTTAATGAAATGGCGGTAAAGCGGCTTGTTTATTTCGCTTTAGATTGGCGTCACCCAATTTAATCTCTGTATCACTTCATCCCCTCAATACCATCGCTTTACAGGAGCTTTAAATGTCACTCATCAACACGAATCTCAGTTCACTGAACGCCCAGAATAACCTCAGCAAGTCGCAGGCTTCGCTGGCTACATCCATGCAGCGCCTCTCGTCCGGGCTGCGTGTCAATAGCTCAAAAGACGATGCAGCAGGGTTATCGATTGCCACAAAAATGGATGCGCAAATCCGTGGCATGTCGCAAGCGGTACGTAATGCGAACGATGGCATCTCTTTGGCACAAACCAAAGATGGTGCCTTGTCGACGGCCACAGATGTCATGCAACGCATGCGGGAGCTGGCGGTGCAAGGTGCTAATGGTACGAATACAACGGACGATAGTGCTGCTTTGGATAAGGAGTTTCAAGCACTTAACACGGAGGTCTCTCGCATTGCCAGCGATACCTTATTTAACAGTACAGCCTGTTTGGCAACAGGTAATTTAGCCGTAACAATACAGGTGGGCGCAAATAGTGGTGCAGGCCAAGTCATTGATATACCCGCGACTGATTTTGGTGCAGTTGCAACAACACTTTCAACTGAAAATTTAACGGACGCAACTAATTCCAATTCTGCAATAGACGCACTTGACACCGCATTAACGGATGTCAATACGATGCGTTCAGATCTCGGTGCTGCTGAAAACCGTCTGGGGTATGCCGTCAGCAATTTGCAAAATTCTGGTGAGAATCAATCTGCTGCCAAGAGTCGCATCATGGATACCGACTTTGCGGTGGAAACCGCTAATCTGTCGCGTGCACAAGTCTTGCAGCAGGCCGGTACGGCGATGGTGGCCCAAGCGAACCAGTTGCCTCAAGGCGTCATGGCCTTGTTGAAATAAATAAATTTAAGTTATCCCTGATTTGTACCGAAAAACATATCAGCGGGTTCCATTCTGGGCTCGTCGTCTGGAAAGCACCTCTGAGGTGGTCCGGTCACAGAGGTCAGTCTTTAGACTGACGTTGGTAATGGCAGCAATGCTGGAATAACTCAGCTTTAAAGGAGCTTCAAATGACAACTATTAATTCAAACCTCAGTTCAGTCAACGCCCAAAATAACCTGAGCAAGTCTCAGGCCTCGTTGGCAACCTCCATGCAGCGCCTCTCATCAGGCCTGCGCGTTAACAGCTCAAAAGACGACGCCGCCGGCTTGTCAATTGCCACCAAGATGGACGCCCAAATTCGAGGCATGTCCCAGGCTGTTCGCAACGCCAACGATGGCATTTCTTTGGCGCAGACCAAAGACGGTGCTTTGGGCACTGCTAACGATGTTATGCAACGCATGCGGGAACTGGCGGTGCAGGGTGCCAATGGGACCAATACGACCGATGACAGCGCTTCGCTTGACAAGGAGTTTCAAGCGCTCTCAACTGAAGTAGCACGCATTGCCAGCGACACACAATTCAACACGACATCTGTTCTGGCAACGGGGAATACAGCTGTGTCCATCCAGGTTGGAGCAAATAGTGGGACTGGTCAAGTTATCGATATTCCTGCGACTGATCTAGGCGCAGTTGCAACAACTCTTTCTTCTGAGGCATTGACAGACGCAACTACATCCAATTCAGCAATTGCAGCTTTAGACACCGCATTAACAGATGTCAATACCATGCGTGCTGACTTGGGTGCTGTAGAAAACCGTTTGGGCTACGCAGTTAGTAATTTGCAAAATTCCGGCGAGAACCAATCCGCCGCCAAGAGCCGCATCATGGACACCGACTTTGCCGCAGAAACAGCTAACCTGTCTCGTGCCCAAGTATTGCAACAAGCGGGTACCGCGATGGTGGCTCAGGCCAATCAGTTGCCTCAAGGAGTGATGGCCTTGTTGCGTTAAGCGCAACTTAATCAGCGCATGCCTGCTTGGGTGTGCGGTTAACAAACGGCAAAGGGATTTAAGCCCCTTGCCGTTTTTTTGTATCTGAAAACATCGTGCTTCTTTGGGCTTAAGGTTTAGGCTGCCCTGTCAAAATTTGCGATTAATGCTTGAACAGGGGGCCGCTATGGCAACAATTTCTTCCGTAGGCTTGGGCAGCGGCATTGACGTCAACAGCATCGTGACTCAGTTGGTGGCCATTGAAAAGATGCCGATCACCACCTTGGCCAATAAAGCCACCAAGATTGGGAACCAGGTCTCGGCGCTGGCCCAGCTTAAAACTCAGTTTGCTGCGCTGGGGGATATAGCCACCCGAATCTCGGCGCCTGGCGCTTGGAGCGCCCGCAACGCGGTCAGCAGCAGTCCTAGCGCGGCTACCATCACGGCCACAGGCGTGGCAGTGGCCAGTAAATTTACCCTGGATGTGGATGCACTGGCCAGCCAGCAAGTGACCGCTTCAGCAGGCCTGGCGGCTGGCTTTAAGCCGGGCGCCGGTACCTTGCAAGTGCAGTTGGGCGCCTGGAGCGCCGCCGGTAGCCACTTCACGGCGGGGGCTGCTGACGCGGTGCCGGTGACGATTGACGCCGCTGACAGCTTGAGTGTGATTGCCAGAAAAATTAACAGCGCCAAAGCCGGGGTGGTCGCCTCGGTTTTTAATGATGGGGTGAATGATCGTCTCGTTTTGACTTCCAAGCTCACGGGTGAAGCCTCGGGCTTTCGAATTCAATCCGCTGATGCGGCCTTGGCTAGCCTGGTATTTGATCCCGAACTTAGTCCAAGTATGGGCATGGCGGCATCAAACGTTGCTGCCCAGTATGGGCAAGATGCCAAGGCACGTATCAACGGCATCCCTGTCACCTCATCCACCAACACCTTGTCTTCTAACATGACCGGCGTCAGTATAAGCTTGCTCGCCACTACGACGGTGGGCTATGGAACTGGGGGGGCGGTTAAGGCACCGTTGGTCATGTCCATCAGTGAAGATGTGACCCCGGCCGTCAGGAATGTGACTGATTTTGTGACCGCCTTCAATGCCCTGAGTAAAAACCTCTCCGACCTGACCAAGTACGATGCAGCCAATAAATCGGCCGCCCTTTTTCAAGGTGATTCCGGTATAGCGGGCCTGCAAGCCGTGCTGAGAAGCATGGCGGGGTCCTCCAGCCTGGGGGCGAGTTCGCAGCGCTTATCAGACATTGGCATTGAGCGGCAGCTCGATGGCTCGCTGAGTATCAGCACCGCCAAACTGAGTGTGTCGGCCAACAACGGCACCCAACTGCAGCAGTTGTTTACCCAGGACAACAACGACCCGCTCACCAACGGATTTGCCCTCAAGTTCAAAGCCCTGAGCACGGGGGTCTTGTCCACGCGCGGCTCTATTACGACGCGTGTCACGGCCTTCAGCCAAGAGTTGGTGCGCAATACCGATTCGCAAGCCAAAGTAAGCGCCCATGCTACATTATTTGAGGCCCGATTACGCAAGCAATACAGCGCTCTCGACACCCAAATGGCCAACCTGAACGCACTCAATGCCTATGTGACGCAACAGGTCACGACTTGGAATAAATCAACTGCTTGAAGCCGTGACGAAAGAATGCAATGTGAATAATCCACCCAAATTCCAATTGGCGTAAATTCGGAAATTTGTTGGGTTCAAAGGGATAAATAACCCTTGAGTTTGGCTGCAATGAGTCGATAACTCTAATAACAACATTATTGGAGAGCATCATGTTTATATCAGTCAGTTCACGGTCTGCTTCAGCCTATAAACGCGTCAGTCTGGAAACTTCGGTGAGCCAAGGCAGCCCACATCAGCTGGTTAATATGCTGTTTGAAAATCTATTGCGCAACGTTGGCGCTGCGCGTTTGGCTATTCAGGCCGGTAACGTCGCCGCTAAAGGTGAGTGCATTCAAAAAGCCGTTCGCATCATTGATGAGGGGCTGAAGCCCGCCTTGAACCTGAAAGAGGGAGGAATTTTGGCCGACAACTTGAGTCGGATGTATAGCTTCTGTCTCGTCCGGTTAACTCAGGCCAATTTACAAAATTCTGAGGCACCCTTGCTGGATGTTCTTCGTGTTATAGAGCCTTTGGCCGATGGCTGGAAAGGCATTGGTTCTCAAGTTGCGCACTAACATAATTTTTAAAAAAAGAACCTTCAAGGAGCGTTGCACATGCTAATTGACTATTACAAAGCGATAGAAGACAGCAGCCGAAAAATGCTGGAGGCCGCCAAGCATGAGGACTGGGAGCAGGTGGTGCGTTATGAGGGGGCTTGCGCCGTGCTCATTGAGCAGTTGCGTGCTCGTGCGGCCAGCGAGGCCTTGCAACCTGGACAACAACTTGAAAAGTTAAAAATAATGCAGCGCATTTTGAAGAATGACGCGATGATCCGGTTTTTGGCCGGGCCATGGAGTGACGATCCAGAGGTAATAAACTTTGAGTTCTTGCACAGCGGAACTATGTGTGTTGAGCCCTCGCTGACTTTTCATTAGGCCAAGGGATTCATTTAAACCTGCATGTTCATGATGTCTGTATAGGCCTGAACCATGCGGTTACGCACATGAAGTGCCGCTTGAAAACCAATTTGTGCTTTCTGAATGGAAACCATGGTTTCTTCAAGTCCAACCTTGGGGTTGCCCATCTGAACCTCATTTTGCAGTCGGGTCGAGTTGTTTTGGCTGGCGCTTACTGACTTGAGCGCTGAAGACAGCGCGCCAGAAAAACTTTCTTCAAGCCCAATAGTCTCTGACTTTCCCGTATTGCGCAATGCTGATCCAGCGTCCCGCACATGAGGCATTTTTGTGGGTGAGAGTTTAAGGTCCATGGCTGTGGCTTGTTTGGGTAAAAGTGTTGCCACATGCTATCCAAAGCAGTACTGAGAGATCGATTTAAAGTAGCCCCTAAATAGCAGGCTTTTCCCCCCAACATGAGGGCGGGAACGTTGAATAATCATTTGGTTAGTGGTGCAAGTTCGTGCCTTTTTAAATGAAAACAATGCAGCCTGCCAACACAATCATTACGGCTAATCCAAGTGCCGCTCCAAGATTTTCGGGTCTCACCAATACGCAAAAAATGCGTATGGGCCTTGGAATAGCTTTGTTTGTAGCTATTGGCGTGGTGGGATTGGTGATGGGGCGCCAGGCTGAGTGGCGAGTTTTGTATGCCAACTTGGCCGATAAGGATGGCGGTGCCATTGTGGCGCAGCTGTCGCAGATGAATATTCCCTATAAGCACGCGGATGGCGGTGGTGCCATATTGGTGCCAGCAGACAAGGTTTACGACACGCGTCTGCGCCTGGCTTCTCAGGGTCTACCTAAAGGAGCCGTGGGTGGTTTTGAAACTATTGATGCCAATCGTTTTGGAATGACGCAATTTCAAGAGCGTTTGGCATTTCAGCGTGGACTCGAGGGCGAATTGACTCGGTCTATACAGGCCTTGTCATCCGTTCAAAGTGCGCGTGTTCATTTGGCGCTACCCAATCAAAACGGTTTCTTCAGAGAGCAGCAAAAGCCAACTGCTTCAGTGGTGGTCGGCCTGAATGCTGGGCGCACGCTGGACCGCGCCCAGTTGGCGGGCATCATTCACTTGGTGTCATCCAGCGTTCCGGAAATGAATGCAAATTCAGTGAGCGTCTTGGATGACACTGGTAAGTTGCTCTCCAGTCCGCCAGAGAGTGCTGGGGCCCTAGGGGGGGCTGGAGGGGGCATCGATGCACAGCAGTTGCAAATAACACAGCAAATGGAGCAGCAGTACATGCGCCGAATACTGGATATTCTTGAGCCGGTAGTGGGGCGTGGAAATGTCAAGGCGCAGGTCACCGCTGAGCTTGACTTCACACAGTCAGAGTCAACGTCTGAATCACACAAGCCTGAATCAACCACCATCCGCAGTCAGCAAACCAGTGAGAGTACGAATGGCCAGGGTGCTTTGCCTTCAGGGGTGCCTGGTGCAGCAGCCAATCAGCCACCTGCAGCAAGTTCAGCCCCCGTTAATGGCCCCGCGCAAACGATGACCCCTGCGGGAAGTACCGCCAGCAGCGGGACCAAGAAGGAGTCAACAACGAATTATGAGGTTGATAGAACCATCAAGATGGTTAAGGGTGGCACCAGTCTCGTTAAGCGGGTGAGTGCTGCTGTGGTGGTCAATCATCTGTCGGCCATAGATGCAAAAGGCAAGGTGACCACGACGGCATTGACGGATGTACAGTTAGAAAAAATGACGGCCTTGGTGCGGGAGTCAATTGGGTTTAGCAAGGAACGTGGCGATTCAGTCAACCTGATGAACACCCCATTTGTTGAAGATAAGCAAGTGCTTGTCGATTTGCCGTTTTGGAAGCAGCCAGAAGTTCAGGACCTAGCCAGAAATTTTGCCTGGCCATTCGGAACTCTGCTTTTTGCACTTTTAGTTCTCGTGGGTGCGGTACGCCCTGGTATAAAAATGCTCAGCGAGGCGCAGAATAAATCTGCTAGCCATGTAGGGCAATTAGAAGCTATTTCTGAAGAAAATATTGGTCGGCCCCAACTGTTGGGGCAGGATAAAAGCCTCGCTTTAGAGGGGCCAAGCATCAGTGACTTGGCGATAGAAGATGCCCGAAAACTAACCCGTGATAACCCGGTTGCTGTGGCGAATATTGTTAAGTCGTGGGTCAATGGCGAAGCTGCTGCCTAAAAGTAAATAAAGTATATAAATAATTATGTCGGAAAACGATAGCCTGCAAAATGCAGCCATTTTGATGATGTCTTTGGGTGAGGCGGAAGCAGCTGAGGTGTTCAAGCACTTGTCGCCGAAAGAGGTTCAAAAATTAGGAGAAGCCATTGCCAAAACAAAGGTGGTAACGCGTGAAAAAGTCGATGAAGTCGTTGAAAAATTTACGAGAATAGCAGCAGCACACAGCTTGCTCGTATCTGATTCTGGTGACTATGTACGCACGGTTCTAAAGCTTGCATTGGGTGACGATAAGGCAGCACTGCTCATCGATCGAATTTTGCAAGGGGGAGATGTATCGGGCATTGAGAGTTTGAAGTGGATGGAGCCAGCTTCAGTTGCTGAAATGCTGCGCAACGAGCACCCTCAAATCGTGGCGGCTATCCTGGTTCATTTGGACTTTGACCAGGCGGCTGATGTCATCAAGCTATTTAACGAGCGCCAACGTAATGAGGTCATGCTGCGCGTGGCGACGATGGAAGGGATTCAACCTTCTGCACTCAAAGATTTGAACGAGATTTTGTTTAAAGTGCTTGCCGGTGGCGACAAGGTGAGAAAGTCGTCACTGGGCGGTGTCAAGACCGCCGCTGAAATGATCAATCTAATGGGAACAGCGATTGAGGGAGCCGTGATTGAATCAATCAGGGAGCATGACCCAGAGTTGGCGCAGAAGATCATGGACAAAATGTTTGTCTTTGATGATGTCAATAAACTGGACGACAAAGCGATTCAATTGATTTTGAAAGAAGTGGCGACAGATGCTTTGACGGTGGCGCTTAAAGGCGCGCAGCCAGCGCTCAAGGATAAATTTCTCGCCAATATGTCATCACGCGCAGCCGAAAATCTCAAGGAAGATCTTGAGTCAAGAGGACCTATGCGTTTGTCTGAGGTCGAGGCGCAGCAGAAAGAGATTTTAAAGGTGGTGCGCCGCTTGGCCGACGAAGGAACTATCGTGTTGGGTGGAGGTGGCAATGAGGATGCGATGGTCTGATGATGCGTAATTACAATCGTTTTATTCCAGGTGAAGAGATTGGCGAAGTTGAGCCCTGGCGCTTTGGATCTGTAGGTGTGCCCGGTGTGTTACTGGGTGTGCAAAAAAAAGAAATGAGTGATGAAAAAGAATTGCTCGTTTCGGATGAAGTAAGACAAGCTGGCTTTGCAGATGGTTTTTCACAGGGACATGCTCAAGCAGTATTGGAAACGCAGAAGCAAATCGCAGATTACATTGACAACGAGGGCCGTGCACAAGCTGCAAGCTTCGCACAATTGATGGCTTCTGTGCAAGAACAACTGGCCAATGCCGATCAGGTTTTAGCAAATGGTGTGTTGACATTGGCGTGTGAGATTGCGCGTCAAATATTGCACCATGAAATATCGGTCAATGTTGAGGCTGTAAAGCCAGTCATCGCACAAGGACTGACCTTGCTGACGGGGGACGGGAAAAAGGCAAAAATAAGATTAAATCCCTTTGATTATGATGAGCTGAAGGATCGCTTGGCAATAGAATTTGAGCCCTTGATATTGCAGTTGGTGTCTGATTCTTCGGTGTCATGTGGCGGCTGTTTAATTGAATCCAGCGACACGATCATAGACGCGACCATCGAGAAAAGATGGTCGCGAACCTTGGCAAGTTTAGGGCTTCATGCAGATTGGGGATGTGACGATGAAGCGTGATCCAGTCCCCTGGCAATCATTTTTAGATCATGCAAAAAATAGGATTAAGTGCGGTGAATCACTTGAGGTGAGTGGGAAACTCACACGTCTCACAGGGTTGGTACTTGAGGCGTCCGGGCTGCGTGTTGCCGTTGGTTCTCAGTGTGTCGTTTCAATGCCTAAGCAAGCAGGCGTATTAGCCGAGGTTGTTGGATTTTCAGATACTAAAGCCTATTTGATGCCCGCAGGCGATATACATGGATTGTCTTGCGGTGCCACGGTGGGGCAGGCTGAAACCTATGTATCTATTCCCAATCTTTCTGATGATTTGAATGCACCTGTGACGGCCCGTAATGGTGCTTTACTCTTACCCCTTGGGTTAGGTTTATTAGGGCGGGTGGTCGATGCTCAGGGAAATCCGATGGATCACAAGGGACCTATTCAAGGCGCGGTAGCCTTGCCGATGGATCGCAAACAAATTAACGCCATGGATCGGGATCCAGTGCGCGAGTCGCTAGATACCGGCGTGCGGGCTATCAATGCACTCCTGACCATTGGGCGTGGCCAGCGGATTGGCTTATTTGCCGGGTCAGGCGTGGGTAAAAGTGTGTTGCTCGGGATGATGGCGCGTTACACCGAGGCAGACGTGATTGTGGTGGGCTTGATTGGTGAGCGGGGGCGTGAAGTCAAAGAGTTCATTGAAGATATCTTGGGCGAGGAGGGTATTGCCAGAGCCGTGGTCGTGGCAGCACCCGCAGATGAACCCCCAATTTTGAGAATGCAAGGGGCCGCGTACGCCACGGCAATTGCCGAAAATTATAGGGATAAAGGGCTTCATGTTCTGCTGCTCATGGACTCGTTGACGCGCTATGCGATGGCGCAGCGAGAAATTGCATTGGCCATTGGAGAGCCACCGGCGACCAAGGGATATCCACCTTCTTGCTTTGCAAAACTCCCCAAGCTGGTGGAGCGAAGTGGTAATGGGTTGAAAGGTGTGGGGTCGATCACTGCTTTTTATACGGTGCTTACCGAAGGCGATGACCAGCAAGATCCGATTGCAGATGCCGCGCGAGCCATATTGGATGGCCATATTGTGCTGTCCCGTGCTTTGGCTGAATCAGGACATTTTCCGGCGATTGATATTGAGCAGTCAACGTCGCGGGTGATGCACAACGTGGTTTCGCCTATGCATTTTGAGTTGGCACGTCGCTACCGAGCTATTAGTGCGCGCTTTGAAAAGGGCCGCGATCTGGTTCAGATTGGCGCGTATGTGAGCGGCTCTGATCCTGCGTTGGATGAGGCGATTCAAAAGCATGAGCAGATGGCGAAATTTCTTCAACAAGCGATGTATGAATCATCGACCATGGCAGCCAGCCTGAGTGAGATGAGTGATGCTATTTCTTCGAAGGATTTACGACGATGAGTTCACTTAAAAGTATCGTTTTTGCGATAGGGATGACTTGCCAGAAACGTGACGCTCAAGTACAGATTGTTAATCGATACAAGCGTGTTTTAGCCTTTGCAAATGAGCAGATGAGCCAGTTGAACAGTTATGCGCAAGAAACGAGTGATAAATGGCGTGTTTCATCGCAAAGAGGGACGAGCCCGGAGCTGATGTGCCACCATTATCAGTTTATGGCAAGACTGCAGGATGCCATTATTTTACAAACGGATGTGCTCGACCAAGCGGAGCGTGATGTTCAAAGCGCACATGAAAATTATCTCGAAGCTGAGATGCAACTTGCAAGTTTCGAGTTGATGAAAAAAAAACTTCAGTTGGACATTGATGTGAAATTGTCACGTAGGGATCAAAAACAGACAGATGAATTTGCGGCAACCCGAAAAATAAAAAACTATGAAACTTTGTAACACACAAGGTGCGCGATGATTATTGAAAATACAGTTGGGTGTCTGTCAAAAAAAATAGCGAGGGATATTGAGCCTAAAGTGCACAGCGCAGAGGGTGTATCTTTAGCAGTTGAATCGGAGCCAGACGAGGAGCGATTTTCCAAGTTATTGGAAAAAGCAGCTTTTGACGATGAACACCCCAGTGCGGTAGAGATTGCCATGCCAAGCACCACGCCCGAGGCGCCGCCGGTTCCAGTGCATGTCTTCAACTTTGAATTGCTCGTTAGGGATCGAAAAGCTAATCTAAGTGCAGAAGGAAAAGTGCAGGGACATGAGAATAAACTTGCTTTAAATAGCGTTGAACTTGCGCCGGACAATGGGGGTGTGCCTGCATTGTTGGTGGAGCAATTGAGTGGAAAGATTGAGCAGCAAGGCGTCACACAAAAAACGGATGATAAGAAAAATAAATTCACGGAGCTTGAATTCAATTTGTTGGATGTGGCATCACAGTTGAGCCCTGACCTGGTCACTATAAAAAGTACAGTTTCAATGGGGTCGGTTGATGACCCTGATCGTGCATCCAAGGTGCTGGAAGTTGCTCCGACCTCCAAGTGGGCGGAGCCTATTTTTCAAATACTCGAGTCTGTGTCAGATTCGCCAGTTGCCTCCGCCCATGGATCAGAAATAGGCATGTCTACAGGTGCTGAGGCATTTCCTCAGGTTGAAACCCCATCATTTTGGACCACCAATGGGATCCAGAATCTGGCGATGACGCTTGACGGTCAAGGGGATGCGCCCATTGAGGTCAAAATTTCTCTTTCAGGCTTGGATGCCCGTGTTGATATTCGCACGGACCATGCAGCACTGCGTCAAATGATTGAGGGTTCTGTGCAAGATATTAAAGATCAACTTCGTGGCGAAGGTCTTTCGCTGTCAGCTGTTTCTGTGGGTGCTGGGTTTCAGGGAAGAAATTCTGAGCAAACGCCAGATCAAAAAAACAAGTCCGTTCCAGATAGCGCCTATTTCAAGGGTCAAACCCTCGATCGCTTAAGCCTGGTGCACCTGCCCGCCTCCCAAACAGGAAGAAAACTTAGTGTTTTTGTATAAATTAATTGAGATATTGGTTAAATGAAAGCTGGGTGTTCCCGTGCCTGATTAAAGCGTTGCAAGGGCTGGTTTCCATAATAATTAATTCAACAGAATTGATTGGAGATAAAGAGTGGCCACGAAACCTGACGCTGACAAGGCAGAAGCCAGCGATGTAGAGATCAAGCCGAAAAAAAGCAAAACAAAACTGCTGATTGTGGTGATTGTTGCTTTGCTTTTAACTTTGGCAGGTGGTGCTGGTGCTTGGGTATATATCAGCAAAAAGAATGCTGCTGAGGCTGATCCTGATGCGGTGGCGCACGAAGTTAAGAAGTCCCCACCTGTTTTTCTGGCTTTGGACAATATGGTGATCAATCTTGCTGATGTTGGGGGTGAAAAGGTTGCTCAGGTTGGTATCACGCTTGAGTTGATTGATTCAAAGGGGTCTGACAAAGTCAAGGTTTATCTGCCTTTAATCCGCAGTCGAATTCTTCTGCTAATTTCACAGCGTGATTCGGTGGAGCTATTGTCGTTAGCTGGTAAAGAGAAGTTAGCTGCTGATTTGCTGGTTGAAGCCATTCGCCCATTTTTGCAAGAGACTGACGCCAAGCACGTTGCTTCTGAGTCGCCTAAAGAGGCTAAAGTAAAAAAGAAGTCGGCTGATAAAGCACATGCTGACGATATTCCGGTGACTGGCGTTCATTTCTATAGTTTCATCATTCAGTAATCGCTCATGACTGAATCTTTTTTATCGCAGGACGAAGTTGATGCCCTCTTGGAGGTTGTGACTGGCGAGAGCCAAAAGCTGACGGAGCAGGTACATGACAAGGGTGAGGTTAGAAATTATGATATTTCCAGTCAAGAACGCATTGTGCGTGGTCGGATGCCGACCATGGAAATTGTTAATGAGCGATTTGCAAGAAATCTACGCTTAGGCTTATTCAATTTCATCAGAAAAAGTCCAGAGATATCCATTGGCCCCGTGATGGTTCGGCGTTACAGCGCATTTTTGAGTGAAATAGCGGTGCCGACAAATTTCAATATTGTGGCGGTTCGTCCCTTGCGAGGGAGTGGCTTGATTGTTTGTGAGCCCTCCTTGGTTTTTGGAATGATTGACACTTTATATGGGGGCATAGGAAAGTTTCAGGCCAGAATTGAGGGCCGTGATTTTTCAGCCACTGAGCAGCGCGTCATTAACCGCTTGGTTGACGTCATTACTCAAGAGTATAAAAAAGCCTGGAAGGGTATTTATCCGCTTGAGCTCGATTACCAGCGATCAGAGATGCAACCTCAGTTTGCCAATATCGCCACACCCAGTGAGATTGTGATTTCAAGTTCATTCCAGCTTGAAATTGGGGATATATCTGGTGCGATCCATTTCTGTATTCCATACGCAACGCTTGAGCCTATTCGGGACGTACTTTATTCGTCAACACAAGGTGATTCGATTGAAGTGGATCGTCGTTGGGTCAGTGTTTTGACTGAAGAAATTCAGGCTGCCGAAATTACGCTGGTGGCAGAGTTGGCCCGTGCCGACACCACCATTGAGCAATTGTTGTCTATGAAGTCGGGGGATTTTATTGAGCTTGATCGCTTGCCAAAAATTCAGGTGGCCGTTGAGGGTGTGCCTATATTTGAGTGTCAATACGGGACACACAACGCAAAGTATGCAGTTCGGATCGATAAATGTTTAAGAGGTAATGACCTCGGATGGAGAGATTAACTATGACAACTGAAGGAAAACTTAGCACTGATGAGGGTTTGTCTGATTGGGCAGAGGCATTGGCTGAGCAGAAAGAGGGCGCGCCAGGAAGCGCTAACCCTGAAGATGAGTCGGGTAGTGTCTTGTCAGGAAAAGCTTCGCGCGCTTTTTCATCTAGTGGTGATGCACGCATCAACGATATCAATATGGTGTTGGATATTCCTGTCCAACTGTCTGTTGAATTGGGTAGAACCAAGGTTCCAATCAAGCACATTCTTCAGCTTGGTCAGGGTTCTGTTGTTGAGCTGGATGCTTTGGCTGGCGAGCCTATGGATGTGTTGGTCAATGGTTACTTGATTGCGCAGGGTGAAGTAGTGGTGGTTAACGATAAATTTGGCATTCGCTTGACGGATGTAGTAACGCCTTCCGAGCGCTTGCGTCGGGTTAGTAAGGGGTAACGCTGCTTATGACATCAACACTCTTTCTTATGGCGCTCTTAGTGCTGGCTATCGCGTTGATTCCTTATGGCATCAAGTGGCTTAAAAAGCGGTCTGCCCTGGGCGGTATGGGTGGTATGGATGCTTCGCGCATTGTTTCAGCGATTGCTGTAGGCGCACATCAGCGCGTGCTTGTATTGGAAGTGGGGCCTCCACATGCACGTGTCTGGCTTACGCTGGGTGTGACCGCTTCGGCAATTAATTGTCTGCATAAGTCGGTTCTTTTGTCCTCAACGGAGGGTGGTGCCAGCGATGCTTCAGAGAAGCTTCTGGTTGATAAATGGAATGAAAGTCGCGAATGACGGGCCAACCTTTTTTGAATATGCTCAAGTTTCCGTGGCTTGTTAAAGCATGCGCACTTTTTTTGACGACATTGCCTTTGCTTACTGCTGCGCAGTCGGGTGGCCAGTTGCCTCTTTTGGTGGGGGCGGGCGGTTCAGGAATGAGTTTTTCCGTGCCTGTGCAGACCTTGCTTTTTTTTACAGCGCTGTCATTTTTACCCGCTGTATTACTCATGATGACTGGGTTTACGCGGATCGTGATTGTTTTGTCTTTGCTGCGTCAGGCCTTGGGAACGCAGTCCGCTCCGCCTAATCAAATTGTGATTGGCTTGTCATTGTTCCTTACTTTTTTTGTGATGGGTCCGACCATTGATAAGGTCTATAGTGAGGCCTATCTTCCCTACACAAAAAATGCCATTTCCTTTGAGCAAGCACTGCTCAATGGTGAAGATCCGGTTCGCCAGTTTATGAGCAAGCAAACAAGGCAATCGGATTTAGCCCTATTCGTTAAGCTGGCCAAGCTGGATGTTAAAACCAATGCACAAAATGCGCCCATTCGGGTCCTGGTGCCTGCGTTTGTCATCAGCGAGCTTAAGTCGGCTTTTCAAATTGGCTTTATGATTTTTATTCCATTTTTAGTCATCGATATTGTGGTTGCCAGTGTTCTGATGTCATTGGGAATGATGATGCTGTCGCCCGTGCTGGTGGCTTTGCCTTTTAAGCTCATGTTATTTGTATTGGCTGATGGCTGGAATCTACTCATTGGTTCTTTGGCTTCCAGCTTTGCTACCTGAGGCTTAATTGTGAATTCACAAATGGTTTTAACCATGGGCCAAGAAGCCTTGGTCATGTTGCTGATGGTGGCCTCGCCTGTTCTGGTTGTTGTGCTGGTGGTCGGCTTGGTCGTGAGTCTTTTCCAAGCGGTGACTCAAATCAATGAAGCAACACTGGCGTTTGTCCCCAAATTAATTGCCGCGCTTGCAGTGCTGGCCATCGCTGGACCTTGGATGCTGAATATGTTGGTTGAGTACATTCGTCGCACGATTGAAGCTATTCCTTCGGCTGTAGTTTGATGAGCGTACGTTTGTGATTTCGATCACCGAAGCGCAACTGGTCGCTTGGCTATCGCCGATGATTTGGCCTTTCTTGCGGGTATTAGCCGTTTTTACCGCTGCCCCAATTTTTTCTTCCAAATCGATTCCCTTGCGCGCCAGAATCGCCTTGGCTTTCTTTATTTCATTGGCATCACAAGCTAGCCTTCAGGATCAACCCTTGATTTCACTCTCAAGCCCGGAGGCCTTGGGAGCGGTGATGCAGCAAGTGGGGATTGGTTTGGCGATTGGCTTTACGGTCCGGCTTGTATTTGCTTCGATTGAATTGGCCGGCGAAATAGTGGGGTTTCAAATGGGACTCAATTTCGCAAGTTTTTTTGATCCTTCGTTCAATACCCAGTCAAGTGCTGTGGCCAAGTTTTTTGGGCATATGGCGGCTTTTTTGTTCATTGTGATGAATGGCCATCTATTGGTCATCATGGCAGTGGTCAAGAGTTTTAAAGCTTTTCCTGTCGATCAAAATTTTATAGAAGCGCTTAAGGTCATGAAACTGTATGAGTTGGGTGCTAACTTGTTTGCCAGCGGGCTTTGGATCGCTTTGCCTATGGTGGGCATGCTTATGTTTGTGAATCTGGCGATGGGCGTTGTTTCACGGGTTGCGCCGCAAATGAATATTTATTCAATCGGGTTCCCCATCACGCTCACCGCCGGGCTTGTGTGCATCACGGCTGTGTTACCCATGCTTGACCAGCCGCTGCTGGTGCTGATGACGGAGACCTTGGACTTGTTTATGAAGTAATGACTGACGAATGACCTAGACCAGTTCGTTTCTAATGGCGTAGACCGTTAATTCGGCGTTGTTGCTTAGTTTTAGTTTTTCCAGAACGCGTGCTCGATACACACTGACCGTTTTAGGGCTTAGCATCAATTCTTCTGCAATGTCTGAAAGTCGCTTGCCAGAGGCTATTTTTAACAAGGTTTGCAGCTCTCTTTCAGATAATGAAGCGTGCAGTGTCTGGTTTTCGGGTGTGCTCAGGTTGTCCACCAACATATGCGCTACTTCAGGGGTGACGTATTTTCGACCTTGGGCAATGGTTCTGACGGCGGTGATCAAATCTCCTGGCTCACCTCCCTTGTTGAGGTAACCTTGCGCACCGGCGCGCAGGCATCGTATGGCGTATTGGTCTTCAGCAAACATGGAGACAATCAATACCTTGATAGGGGAGTCCGTCTCTCGCAGGCTGGACAAGACTTCAAGTCCACCTCGTCCGGGCAGATTAAGGTCTAGCACCAAGACGTCGCATTCTTTAAGCCGAATAGCTTCACGAACTTCGGCGTAATTCCCCGCCTCTGAGGTGACTTGGATATCAACGGCCTCTGACAGCGTCTCTCGGATGCCGCGTCTGATCATCGCATGGTCGTCGCAAATAATGACGCGAATCATTTCAATATGCCTTAGCGGTAGGGTGGGTCAGCGTGGCGCTTAACGGAGCCGAAAAAACGAGAGAGGTTCCCGTGCTCTGGCTGCTGACATCTAGCCAGCCCCCCACAGATTTTGCTCGCTCATGAAGCCCTTTAAGTCCAAAGGAGTGGGGCTTGAGAAGATCTTCAGGGACCAGGCCGGAGCCGTTGTCTTTGATCTCTACTGTAAGAAATTGCTGAACATCAGAAATCTCAATCGTGACCTGGTCACAGCGTGCGTGCTTTGATATATTGGTCAGCGCCTCATGAGCGGTTCGGTAGGCCGCCAATAAAACATCTTTCGGTAACACCGCTTGCGCATGTTCAGTATGCAGCGTGACTTTTATGCCATTTCGCTTTGTGAAGTCGCTAGCGAGCCACTGTACAGCCGCCACCAAGCCTTGGTCCAAAATGGCGGGGCGCAGATTCATCATGATGCGCTGACTGGCCTCCAGTGCATGTTGAACCATGTCGGACGCTGCTTTGATGTGCTCGACGACGTCTGCGTTGCTGGAGTGTCGTTCGATCCATGCGAGATCAAATTTGGCAGCAGCTAATGAACCGCCGATATCGTCGTGAATTTCCCGCGCGATGGCCGCTCGTTCGTTTTCAATGGTGAGCTGCAAGTGCTCGGCAAAATCAGCCAAACGTTTCTCAGATATCGTTAAGTCGCGGTCTGACTTTTCCTTGTCTCGGCGAATGGCGTGGAGTTCGATGGCGCGGCGAATTATTTGCCCCAGCTGAGGCAGTTCGTCTTTGGACAGATAGTCGCTTATGCCCATTTTGATGGCGGTCACGGCCGCTGGCTCGCCAATGGCCCCAGATAGCAGGATGAAGGGAGGCGGGGTGGGCTCGTTTTGCAATATCGCCCAAGCGTCCAGTGCGGTGAAGCCTGGCAAGCGGTAATCCGCAAGAATGACATCAAAATTGACGGCTCGAATCTTGGTTTGAAAGTCTTTTAGCGTTTCCACGCGCAAAATTTCACAAAAAAAACCTGCCTTATGGAGCGCTCTGGCCGTGAGTTCATGGTCTACAGCAGAGTCTTCCAGATGGAGAATTTTCCTTATTTGCTGTGATTTTTCTGTATTCATGATGATGGCAAGTATTGTCCTTCATCCTTGTAATAGATGGCGCCTTTAACTCAAGGGACTTAAAAAAGACGTGAAAAAGGCCTTTTTCTCGACTTTTAACTTGGCCGCTATGCCTAGACTGGACGCCATTCAGAGGTTTAGTAAAAGTAATTTGGAGTGAGTCATGGCGCAAGTGCATCAAGATGAAGGGGTTTCGGGGGGTGATTTTGATCTGAGCCAGTTCTATCAAATATTCTTTGAAGAGGCTAGGGAAAATCTTGATTTGATGGAGAAGTTGTTAATCACCTTCAACCCAGTCATCGTAGACGATGAGGCGTTAAATGGCATTTTTCGTTGCGCCCACTCCGTCAAAGGTGGCGCAGCAACTTTTGGGTTTGCTGATGTGGTGGCGCTGACACATCAAATGGAGTCGCTGCTTGACGGCTTGCGTAGGCATGAAATTCCATTTAATGCCCTCATGATTGATGTCTTGCTGGAGTCAGCAGACGTTTCCAGGGCACTTTTGGCGCTTCATGAGGGCGTGCTAGACGGGTTGCCGCCGGACGCAGGTGACCTGATTCGACGACTGACTGCATTGGCTGCTGGTCAGTTGTCTGGTATGGCGCCTCCTGAAATTACTCCTATGTCGGTACCGCCAGGTTTGGAAAGCACGGCTTTGCTTGCTGGAGGTCTGCGGTCTTTGGTGATGAGTATTGGCCCATTGACCCGGCTTTCGGATGCGGACGAGGTGGTTGCCTTGTTTTTTGATATTCCTGACTTGGGCAGCATTTCTGAGTTGGCGCCTCCGGCTGCTCAAATACGGCTCTTTGCGGTGAGTACTTCGTCATCCAACGAAGATTTGTTGGATTTGTTCTCTTTCCATGTTTCAAAAGAGCAGATATTCATCACGGAATCTGAACCCGTTTCTGGTGCAATTTCCTCAGTTGCCAGTTCACAAAATTCTGAGATGGTGGATGTTAATGAAGAAGTTGCAGAAAAAATCAGCAATAAAGTGGCGGATCAGCCACACAACCTAGCAGTCAACACGGAAGCTCAGACACTTAGGGTGTCCATCAGCAAGGTGGATCAGCTGATTAATCTGGTGGGCGAATTAGTGATTACTCAGGCCATGATGGCGCAAAACAGCCAGTCGCTGACCCCTGAGTTGCACCAAAAATTTCTGACGGGCTTAGCTGATCTTGAGAGAAATACACGGGATTTACAAGAATCAGTGATGTCGATTCGGATGATCCCCATGTCAGTGGTGTTTAGTCGATTTCCACGTATGTTGCGCGACTTGGCCATCCGATTGGGTAAAAGTGTGGATTTCGTGACCCAAGGAGAGTCGACAGAGTTGGACAAGGGTCTGGTTGAAAAAATCATCGATCCGCTGACGCACCTGGTTCGCAACAGTTGTGACCATGGCATTGAATTGCCTGC